>JAGFIZ010000072.1 GCA_024103135.1 Bradyrhizobiaceae bacterium
GCGGCCTCGAGAGGATTCGAACCTCCGACCCACGCTTTAGGAAAGCGTCGCTCTATCCTGCTGAGCTACGAGGCCAGGTGCAGTGTGGTTGTGCGCTGTGCTAGTTGACGGCTTCGGTTCCGGAAAGCTGACTCCGGCCGCCGTCGAGGAGTTGCTGCTCCTGGTACATGACGTAGACGGCGACCAAGGCGCGAATCTCTGCTACATCCATGACGGTCTCCGTGCCCATGACCATGGCACGCTCAATGATCTGCTCGAGATCGGCGTTGGATAAGAAGCCAAGGTTGTGATAGCTGAGAAGGATGCCCCATCCGTCGGGAGTGATGACGTCGGCCTCCAATGGGTGAAGCATGCGAAATGCTGAACTGTCCAATGGCGCGGCATGGGGTGCTTCGCCTCTCTCTAAAATCCACGAGAGGGCTGCGCTGATTTCACTGTCCGTGTAGCCGCGCTTGCTGAGTTCCGATACGTCAAGCTTGCCAATAGGCGTACCTGGATCGTGGCTTCCCACAACCCAAGTAATGATTTCCATAATGCGTTCAGCGGTGTAGCGATCGGTCATCTAGTCCTAATATAACGGTTCTCGAGATTGTGCATGCACTGCCGCTCATTTTCTGTGTGATCGTCATAACCGGCAAGGTGCAGGGTACCATGGACGGCTAGGCGTGACAATTCGTTTGTGAGCGTAACTCGGTACTCGGCGGCCTGACGTTTGGCTTGCTCGATGGAGATGTAAATCTCGCCTAAAATGGGCGCCTCTGGCTCGATGAGGAACGTGATCACGTCCGTCACGGTGTTCTTCTTGAACCACTCACGGTGCAGTCGCTTGATCTCTGCATCGTCAACGAGGACAATCCCTACTTGCCCCTTGACTCCTTCGGCCTTCATCGTCCGCACGACGGCATCACAAATCTGCTGCTTGCCTCGGTACGACTTCCCCGATGGGTTGTGGATGGTTACGATATGATGCGTCGCTGCCATACGATGTGGTGCTCTCGCTGCACTGGTGATTTGTCTACAAGTTACATCACGACGAGATGGATGCCATACGTGATCAGATGTGTAGGCGTTAATTGCTCGCGTTGAGGGTAATGACGACGTCGGCGAAAACGTTGACAATAAGGTCGATCATGATGTCGACAATGGCGTCGATCATGACGTCGATCATGACGTCGACAATAACTTCAATGGTAAGGGGCTAGGTAGTGACTGGTCCTGCACGCAGGTCAGCAGATGCCTACCTACCTGCATGGGTATTCCTGCACACTCGCGCACACAAGCGTGTATGAGCACGAAAGCGCACCTAAGTGCGAGTGTGCACCCACGTGCGAGCGCGCATGCGAGTGCTACAGTGCATGTGAGGCAAACGTGTGTACGAGTCGTGCGAGCGTACGTGTTCAACGAGTGTGCGTGTTCAACGAGTGTGCGTGTGCAACGAGCGTACGTGTGCAACGAGTGTGCGTGTGCAACGAGTAAGCGTGTGCGACGAGTGTGCGTGTGCAACGAGTGTGCGTGTGCAACGAGTGTGCGTGTGCAACGAGTGTGCGTGTGCAACGAGTGTGCATGTGCAACGAGTGTGCGTGTGCAACGAGTATGCGTGTACGACGAGCGTACGTGTGCAACGAGCGTACGTGTGCAACGAGCGTTAGACGATGCCCTCGGCTAGCGACAGTTGCATGGCAGCCATGAGCATGGCTGGATCCAGGGTGGTGAAGTCAGTCCCGAGGAGGGAAGAACGGACGTTGCCAAACTGCGAACAGGTGCAGCGCGAGCCAACCACCAGGCTGTCGAACCGATCACCATGACGAGCAATGAAGAGTACTTCGTCGGGCTCGATGCTGAGAACACCAGTAACATCATGCAACTCGAGATAGCCCTGTGAGGTTTGTACACTCACCACGCATACCATAGCCCCCTGTCCTTGGACACTGTCGCCAGTATTATCACCAGGAGTGCCACTGGAAGGGAGGACTGCACTGGTGATCGTGAGGGCTAACGACTTGTTGCTTTCCTGGTGATGGA
>JAGFIZ010000069.1 GCA_024103135.1 Bradyrhizobiaceae bacterium
GTCCGTAAAAACCAGATGCAACGGAATTGATTGAAAAAATACAATCCTGAATGCCTTTTTCCAATTGCAGATTTCTGCAAAGTACGAATTCTGTTCCTTCCAAGCTTAACAAAGCTACACTAAGCGTCGCTTTTTGTGAGGCATGCACAGAAAGCTTCAGAACATTTGTTGCGGGACTGGTCTTTAGTTGTGCAACCACCTGGGGCATTGCTCCAACACGTACCAGGCGCAATGCTCCGCCACATGCGTCCATTGTGCTGATGGCAACAGCGGTTGCCTCATCGGCACACTGCGTCTCTGACATGATTGCGCGTACAACAACCGCGCCGTCCTTGCTGAGTAAGGCAGTTCCGTCGATCGTGCCCGTGATGGTAAAGGGGGCCAGGACGGGTTTCCCTACCGACAGGGTGAGATTGGCATCATTGACAATTGGTGTAATGGTTTCCTGCCATGAACCGGTTATGTCACTGACGTTCACAACCACGGGTGTTTGCGACAGTCTGAACTGTAGTGCCGACGTCGCTAGTGTAATTGTTACCTGCTGAGTTGCATCAAGAGTGCCTTGTTGGCTAACAGAGAACGGAACGGCAAGGCGCTCACCAGCTGTTACCATCGCTGGAGCTTGAATGGCAACGCTTGGTGTTGCAGGAACCACGTCAATGGACTGTGTGAGAATCTTGTGTTCGCCGGAATACCAAACATCGACGGTAATATTGACGGGAGATCCTTTGGGAAGCAAGAGTGCAAAGCCAAGAACCAAGTTGTCTGAAGGTGCAATCGTCAAAGGTAGAACCGTCGAAATCAGTGCAGGGTCAGCGTCGATCATTACGTGGATGCTGTCAACGGTGACTGGAATGTTCCCCGTATTGCGTAGTACGATTCGGCCGCTATCAAGTACGCAGGCAGGAAGCGTCGTCGTTGCCAGGAGCTCAGCATCCAACTGCTGGACGGGTTCTGGAACCCCTTCACCAATGATCCTGATGATTGCGGTATCGGTCTCTCCAAACGGAGCGGCATCACTCAGTACGCGAATGAACATCTCGTGCATCCCTACCCTACTGGGTCTGAATGCAATGGGCAAGGCAATGGATGTTCCTTGCGCAATCTGTGTGTTTACAGGAAGGGCTGTCGAGAAGCTAAAGGCAGCAAGGTCGACGCCACTGTGTTGCTCACCACCGATGGTAAGTGGTTCGTTACCGTCGGCTGAGAGCACAATAGGAGTACTGTCCTTTGTTGAGCCAA
>JAGFIZ010000109.1 GCA_024103135.1 Bradyrhizobiaceae bacterium
GCAACATCATGGCGTAAATAATTACACGAGTTGCTGCATGAGTCGGTGCATGGCCGTTGCGCATGCCGTGGTTCGTATAGGTGCGCATGCCGTGGTTCGTGCAGGTGCGCATGCCGTGGTTCGTGTAGGTGCGCATGCCGTGGTTCGTGTAGGTACGCGTGCCGTGATTCGTGTAGGTACGCGTGCCGTGATTCACGCAATGTGTTCACGTTTGGCAGCATTCATGCACTCGATACTACACGAGCGTTTGGTTTGGGCTTCACAATCTTCGCAAACGGCGTGTTGACGGTGGCAGAGCATGTTGGCACAGTTCACTAGACGTTCTGCCGGTTTGCCGCAGTGGAAACAGAACGACACGACCTGCTTGTCGTCAGTATGGTTGATGTCAACCAAAATGCGTTCATCAAACACATAACACTTCCCGTCCCACAACGAACCCTTGACCACGGGGTCCTTGCCATACGTTACAATGCCCCCTTCCAACTGATAGACGTTGGTAAAGTTCTCTTCCAACATGTAGGCCGTGAGCTTTTCGCAGCGTATTCCACCAGTGCAGTAAGTGATGATGTGCTTGTCCTTCAGGTGGGCCATGTTCTCCTTGATCCACTCGGGGAACAGGCGGAAGGAGTCGATAGGTGGACGTATAGCGCCGCGGAAATGTCCTGCATCGAATTCGTAATCGGTGCGTCCGTCCAGCACGATCACATCATCACGCTGAAGCATTTCGTGAAACTCAACGGGGCTCAACCGCTTGCCTGACTTCTTCGATGGGTCGGTAGGATGATCGGCATTAAACGTCACCAATTCCTTCTTCACACGAACGAACATCTTCTTGAACGCAAGCTCATCAACGTCATCGATCTTAAACCACAGGTCAGCAAACCGTGGATCAGCATGGACTGCATCCATGTAGGCCTTGCACTGTTCTACCGTGCCGGACACCGTGCCATTGAGTCCTTCGGTAGCTACAAGAATTCTCCCAAGCAGACCAAGCTCCTTGCACATGGCAAGGTGTTCCTTGGCAAACTGCTCTGGATTGTCAATCGTAACGAACTTGTAATACAGCAGAACCTGATACACGGTATTGAATATCCAATGGTGGTCAAAACGCTACAATGCGCTCTCTTGCGCGACTTGTAACGTTGCAAAATTATGGAGAGTCTGCTGTCCGACAATCCCCCATGTCTATGGGAAGGGGGCTATGTAGCTCGCACGTCGGCTTGCGTTGGTCCTGCTGGGTGAACATTGGCAAACTCACAACCTCTCGATGATGTTTGTTTGCATTGGCAGTTTCGTGGAGATGTTGCGTGGCGACGTTGAGTGACGATGATGAGTGACGATGCCGAGTGACGATGATGAGTGACGATGATGAGCGACGATGATGAGTGACGATGATGAGTGACGATGATGAGCGACGATGATGAGTAACGATAACGGCATGTTGTTTAGGTTGTATGTCAGTCCTCGTCCACTATCATTCGGATACAGCATGACGCCGCAGCAAGTAGCCATTCGTGATCAGCAACAGCAGGCTTGGGACGCATTCTCTGGAGGTTGGCAGCGATGGGATGTCTATACCATGGCCATGCTCGAACCCATCGGTAAGGACATGATTCGTGCAATGCAACTCCAGCCCACGGATCATGTACTGGACGTTGCTGCAGGTACAGGCGAACCCGGACTTACCATAGCCACACACGTGCCGCAAGGACGTGTTGTTATTACGGATTTGAGCGATGAGATGCTCACGATTGCACGGAGCAAGCTGGCAGCATCAGCCTTTGACCACGTATCCATCCAAGCATGTGATGCATGCGCCCTTCCCTTTGCCGATGCCGAGTTTGACGTGGTGAGTTGTAGAATGGGCTTCATGTTCTTCCCGGACATGCAGCTTGCTGCACGTGAGATGTATAGAGTGCTCAAGCCCGGAGGTACGCTCGTTGCGTCCGTGTGGACCGATCCGGCTACCAACTACTGGGTTACGGCCATCATGGATGTGGTGAAGCGCCACGTCAACGTACCTGCACCCGATCCTGACGGACCGAGCATGTTTCGTTGTGCAGGAGAAAACGTCATGGTCGACCTTTTCCGTTCCGTCGGCTTTACCA
>JAGFIZ010000116.1 GCA_024103135.1 Bradyrhizobiaceae bacterium
CCCAGTGTTGGCTGGTGCTTCCCAAAGGTCGAGATGCCATCACTGAACAACACGGCCATGTCTGCACTGACCGTTGAAAACGGTACGACGCCAAGCTGTGTGCCACCATCCATGGGTAGTTGTTGGATGCGCTCGATCATGGCTCTGGAGTTCTTGCCGCTAAAGGTTTCCTGAAGCGTAACAGTATTGGCAAAGGCAACAAGCTCGACCGTCGATGGGCTATACCGCCGCAGAAGTTCTTCGAGCAAGGTCAACTCCTTCTTCACATCACGATCGAGTCCGGAGATGCTATGATCCCAGTACACGACCATCGTTCCGCTGGTTTGCTTTGGTCTTAGTTCTGGTGGCGTGCAGAGAAAAATTCCAACGTAGTCTTTACCATCATGTTCCTGGACAATCACCTGACTGCGGTTGTGCACGACAGGGACGTTGATGGTGAATGGCTTGTTGAGCGTGATGTTTGCCTCGTCAATTGATGCAACGAACGTCCGGCCATTTGGCGTGAATGCAATGACTTCGTCGCCACCAGTAAGCGATGGCCTTGTGCCAAATGCGGCGACCTCTGCATTGAAAGTAAACCGTGACACCGGCTGAGGGAAAGCAAATGGTATCGTGTAGCCGAAGCCCTCTGTGAGCGACGTGAGTGGCTGCTCGAATGCAAGTACCAGACGTCGGGTTCCACGCGGTGGAAGTGGGTAGACGCGTGAGCGGAAGCTGTTGTCTCTTGTCCACTCCAGCAATGCCGGATCAACCTTGGTGCGTATCACCTCCTCGAACGTCTCCCGTCCCTTTGTCTTGCTAACCACCACGGCTTCGCGGAGTTTGCCGTTGATGTCGAGAGCAAATCGGCTAACGGTCTGACCATCCGACACTGGAAACGAGAACTCTCCCTCCAACACGCGGTTGTGAGGATTGTACACCGTCATGTCCATCGTAGTAGTTGCTACGGTGCCAGTGATCTGCACGTTAACGTCGAGCTTGGTTATCTGCAACGGTTTGGAATTGCCCTGTTCGTCTTTGACGAATACACCCGGAAAGCGTCGCACGATGGTAGTGTCCGGCGTGCGTGGCTTTGTTGTTGACCGTTGTTGCGACGTGCGTGACGACTGAGGAGGAGCAATCACTAACGAGACAAGGAGCGATGCGATGATTGTTGAAATCAGGTTCATGATACTCTCCTCTTAGCGCTCGATGAGCAAACGTTGGACAATGTGTTCGTTACTACCGTCTACCTGGAGCACGACCAGGTACATGCCGTTGGGCAGATCTGAAAGCTGAGAAAGTTGGATCGTAGCTGTGCCGACGTTGTGGGTGTTATTCGTCCATAGTGTTCGAACGAGCTGACCCTGGAGGTCCACCAGTCGACCACTCGTGACACATGGTGCAGCAGTTGTAATGCTGAGCGTGGTGTGGTCAGCTCGCACTGGATTGGGAAAGAGTGTGCTGCTGGTAATGATGGCCGAGTGTGTTGCATGCTCCGTGTAGCCACGCGATGCATTACGGTTAGCAAGCTCTTGAACAATGGTTGTCCGTACTGACGATGACAGACAAGCAAGGAATGCATCCGTCGGAACGTACCATAGGATGACCTCTGCCTCTGGGAACATCGCGTTCTGTTCATCATGCAATTGCAATCGAACAGGCAGCAAGGTGTTGATGGCGGCATGGGCAGTATCGTACCACGATGCAAAAGGCTTGCCCTTTCGGTAGAGCGTGATGTGCCGTGGTGTGCATTCCGCATTGGCCGATCGCGTCCCTCGAGCACTAATGCCACTAGTCTTGATCGTAATCTGCAGTCCGTCCTCTACGTACCTGATGATGGAGTTCTGAATCGTCAATCCCAGCTTATCGGCATTCAACTGCTGCGCCGAGAGTGACGGTACGCCACCAATGCTGTCCGGCCTTAGCATGTGTGCTGCGCTTGCCACATCTGTCTTTCTCATGCTGCCATCGCTCTCTGCTGATGCCGTAACGTCGTTGCTGGAGACGGGGGGCTCCTGGTTGACCTGCTCCAAAACGATGCGCTGACGTTTTGATGGATTCTCATCATCAAGGTTGAGACTGACAAGGAGCAACACCACGCTCGCTGCAGCAAGTCCCAGAGCACCGAAAGCATGACGACGTAGCCAGGAAGGACGATACGCTTGAGTAGGGGGCTGTGTAGTTGGTTCGGTAGACTCCACCGACACCGATGGTGCATTGCGGATGGTTCGGAGGACGTCGTCTTCCGTTAGCAACGGCCGATGGTCGGGCATCCGTTGTGTGCGTAGAGCATCACGTAAGGTTGTAAATCGTGCCATGGTGAGATCCGAGTTTGGTTCAGGTAGTAGTTGAGAGTTGGGTGGGAGAGAACTCGGTATCGTCAGTCACACCAAGTTTCTTTGCAAGAGTTCTCCGAGCTCGCATGAGACGGACCTTTACTGCACTCACCGTGCATTGTTGAACCTGAGCGATTTCGGCAACGGGGAGGTCGTGGACTTCGTATAGAATCACTGCTTCACGTGCCTTCTCTGGTAGCGCATCAATTGCTTCGCGGACAATGGTAGCGTCCGCACGTTGATCAAGCGGCATCTCACTACCAAGGATCTCGTCTTCGGCTCCTTCTGCAAAAGCCGTCTCTCGGTGGTACTTGCGAAAGCGTTTTTTGTTGAGGTTGGAGATGACGGTGAAGAGGTACGTCCTAAATGCTCCTTGTTCTCGCAGATCGTCAAAGTGTTGCCACATCACCACCAGCGCATCCTGCATAAGATCCCGTGCGTCGTCTCTGCTTTGCGTGATGGACATGGCAAAACGCTCAGCACGTGAGTGCACGGGCCGGAGCAACTGCAGAAAACGTCGCTCTCTCTCACTGTCTGGTTGTACTGTCATGCATACTCCGGTAAACTCGCAGTCTGAGCCCTGGCAGTAATCAACGGTTACATTGCTTCAGTCATTGTTTGACGGTGACTACTTAGCCCCCTAACAAAAAAGCCCTCTCCAGAGGTAGGAGAGGGCTTGTATGGGATTCGTTGATTCGTCTTGTTATGGAACGAAGTACTTCGTTGCTACTGATTCTGCTCCTGGGATGTAGACGGTTTGTCCGACCAGACCACCAAGTTCGAGTTTGGATACTCCACGAACCATCTTTACAACACCTACGTCCTTGAGGAACCAGATGTCGATAGGCATAACGATAGGAGCTGCGGGGATGGTGCCAAGACCTGATGCGCTGATGCCAAGGTTGAGCGTATAGGTCAGGCGGAAATGTGAAGTTTCAACGGTTGCACCATTGATGGTGAGGTTTTCCTTGCCAACGAAGTTGCCGTCAAGGTTCGTGTAGACGTCGATCGTAAGAGGAATGCCGCTGTATGTTACGGGAATGCCGGCAATCGTATCCTTCATGGCATTCCATGAGCCATTCTTCTGATCGGCAGCAAGTACCCAGCGCGTCCCAAAGTCAAGGTTGCCAAGACCTGGTACGGTAGTACCGAGCGAGAACAACCAGTATACCTTGCCATCTCCTTCGGAAACAGCGTTGGTATCGGTCGGTGCGCCATTGATGTATGCGATGTATTGCGCTGCAGTCTTGCTCAGGCCTTCGGAGTCATTGGTGAGCATGTCGCCACTATACACCACTGAGTCTGCATACGTTGCCAGCACCGTGTCAGTGCCAGCTTGTGTCTTCGAAGAAATGGTATTCTGCATGAGGATGTAGGTACCGATCTTCTTCGACAGGAACGATACTACGTCATCAGGAGGATTGGTAGAGCTTGAGGTGCAGCCGGCGAGTACCAAGGCGCACAAGCAACCCAAGAGAGCAAACTTCTTCATGATGTCTCCAAGTTGGTCAAGATGGTCGGCATGGGGATCATGCCGACCCGATTAGTTGCGGAGGGCGAGGGACTCGAACCCCCACAGGCTTGCGCCCGGCGGTTTTCAAGACCGCTGCAATACCATTATGCGAGCCCTCCATGGGGGGAGAGCAACAAAGATAGGTAGTAGAACGATGTTGGCAAATACGGGATGGACAAAATGTAGGGGGCTCATTGTGCGGGCTGACGTAACGTCCAAACTATGGACCGGTGCGGTTGTGCGTCTGAGCATTGCTGCGTACTTGGCGTTCGATCGTGTCTGATCATTAGTTTGGTCGTTGACCACTTGCGACCTATCGGTCGTTGACCACTTGCGACCTATCGGTCGTTGACCACTTGCGACCTATCGGTCTTCGACAGAACGGACGGACCATGGACGTGGTCTGTCGAACTGTGCAGCGTCAAGGCCAAGGAACTCCAGCACGGAATCTTGAAAGAGTTGTTTCTTGATGGCAGGGGAAAGGTCGTCCATGTCAAGAATGAACTGTCCGTGTTCCAGGTCGCCCAAAGGAAACGGATAGTCCGTCCCATAGGCAATGCGGTTCGCTCCTAGCAGGGCAATCAAGAAACGCAGTGCATCTTGATTGTGAGTGATGGAGTCCACCCAGAATCTTCCCACATACTCTTGTGGTTCCTTAATGCGATAGACGTTGCAGAGGTCTGGTCTGGCGTGAAAGCCGTGGTTGATTCTCCCTAGGGTAAAGGGAAAACTTCCACCGGCATGCGCAAACATGACCTTGAGTTTTGGGAAGGCATCGAACACACCGCCAAAGATCATCGATGTAATGGCAAGCGTGGTTTCCGCTGGCATGCCGACCAACCATTGTTGGAAATACTTGCTTGTTCTGTCAGCGCCAAACATCTCCCACGGATGAACGAAGATTGCGGCACCCATCTCTTCCGCTGCCTCCCATAGTGGGAAGAACACCTTGTCGTCGAGGTTCTTGCCATTCACGTTGCTTCCAATCTGAACTCCGGGCAAACCAAGCTCGTGGGTGCATCGCCACAGTTCACGGATTGATGCATCCAGATCTTGCAACGGCAGTGTGCCGAGGCCGATGAACCGTTGTGGGTACTTGCTTACGATGCCGGACAAGTGATTGTTGAGGAACTTGCTCC
The DNA here is from genome assembly GCA_024103135.1 of Bradyrhizobiaceae bacterium. Lineage (GTDB taxonomy): Bacteria > Bacteroidota > Ignavibacteria > Kapaibacteriales > Kapaibacteriaceae > OLB6. The sequence goes on from JAGFIZ010000116.1 coordinate 4,971, forward strand.
AGTCGACGCCGTGTTCTGGTTGCGCCCAATAGTTGAAAAGGACGGGGACCGTGCACAATACCATCACATCTACGTGGTGAGCATCCATGTCGGCAAGTATTGCCTCAGGGTTCCACGTATTCTCCGTGATGTCACGGAAGAATGTCCCGTCATCCCGCATCATGCGTGCCTTCCCTGGTGCATAGTGGTCCAGGGTAATGAAGCCACCATAGCCATACTTCTCGCGCAATGATGGCCAGGTTTCTGGAAGGATGTGGGCGTGACAGTCAATCTTTAACATGGAGTGCAAACAAGAAACGTGTGATGTTGAAGGGGGCTAGGTAGGGTAGAAAGCAAGCGTGGACCATACGTGAACCATATGTGAACCATGCATGCCTATCGGTTACTTTTCGCGCTCCCAAGGTTGATTGCTTAGGAACCAAGGCATGAAGCTATGCCTTCTGTGGCGGTTGCAACACTTGACCACACGACTTGCAGGTGCGTTTCTCTACATCGGCATAGAAACGTTCGAAAATTGGCGGGAGCTGCTTGACGATGTCCGTCAACGGCAAGAACTCCTCATACAACTTCGTGCCGCAGTGTTCGCAAAACCACATGAAGGCATCCAGTTCCTTGGTCTCGCGTTTGCGTTCTACCACGAGACCAACGGTGTTTGCCGGACGCTGTGGTGAGTGTGGCGTGCGTGGCGGGAGGAGGAATATCTCGCCCTCTCGAATATGAATATCCCGCGGTTTGCCCTCGTCGATAATCTTGACCGTGATGTCGCCCTCTAACTGGTAGAAGAACTCTTCGCCTTCATTATAGTGGTAGTCCTTCCGATTGTTGGGTCCACCCACAACCATGATGATGAACTCCGTATCCTCATACACCTTGGCATTGCCAACTGGTGGTTTGAGTAGGTGACGATGCTCGTCGATCCACTGCTTGAAGTTTAGTGGGGCAAGTACAGACATGATTTCTCCTCGTAGCTTTGATGTTGCAAAGTACGAAGGACAACTATGACGAACCCATCTATACCTGAAGCACAACCCACTTCAAATCTTCCGCTAATTGGCCGACGTGCCTTGGTTGGCGGAGCATCCAAGGGCATCGGTCGCGCCTGTGCAGAACTCCTTGCCCAGCAAGGGGCAAGTGTGACGCTCCTGGCACGGTCAGCCGATGTTCTCGAAGCCGTGGTAGGGGGCTTAAGTAGGCCGTGTGGGCAGACGCACCATGCCATCGTGGGTGACGTCGGGAATCCTCAGCAGGTCCTCGAGGCTGTGCATAACGCTGTGGAAAACAGCGGCCCATTCCACATCGTTGTGAATAACGTTGCTGGCCCACCAGGTGGAAAACTCGTGAATAGCACCATAGGTCAGCTTCAGGAAGCCTTTGGAAATCATATTCTTTTTGCCCACCAGCTGATGCAGATAGTTATCCACGGTATGCAGAAGGAAGGCCATGGTCGCTTCATTAACATCATATCCACAAGTGTTAAACAGCCCCTTGACGGACTCGGCGTCAGCAACACCATTCGTGGAGCCATGGCAAGCTGGGCCAAGACGCTAGCCAATGAGGTGGCCTCGTCTGGAATCACGGTCAACAACGTCCTCCCCGGCGCAACGGAAACGGAGCGACTCAAGGCCATCATCGAGCAGAAGGCTGTGACAGGCGGACGCAGCGTGGAGGAGGTCAGGGCAGAAATGCTTCGTGAGATACCAGCAGGCAGGTTTGCCTCGGCCAGCGAGATTGCCTCCGCAGTCTGCTTCCTTGCATCAGATGCTGCTGCCTACATCAATGGCACGAGCATTATCGTCGATGGCGGTCGAACGCGCACACTCTCGTAACCCTGTTGATAACCCACGGTTTTGTCCTGTTTTGGGTAGTTATCCAGTGCCTGTGGATAACCTGTTGGAAATACTGTTAAAATCACTATACATCGGGCTTGCGTTCTGAGCCTGCATAAATTACCTTTGTACAGTTGTAAGCCCTTATGCAATTGAGGGATATCCACAACGACTTCTGGCAGCAGTACGGGGGAATTTCGAAGCGAGACTGCAGTTATCCACATCATGTGAATAGTCCTTGCAGTTTTTCCACAACGTAAGGTTAGAGTGTGAAGCAAAGGGGAAGCAGTGAGACAGCTACTTCCGGAGAGCGTAAGCGTTCCTCTGGCGTGGTTGTTTCGCTCCTTGTGTTAGTGTTTGTAGCATTTGCTGGTGTCCACTGGCAGCAGCGCCAGGTTGTTACGCAGGTGAATCTTGCTGGTGTAACAGGCCTAAGCGTCATGCCTGTCCGCGTGGTGATGGACTCCTGCGTGAATCAGCGGCGTGGCAAGCTCGACCTTGCAGAGGTACGAGACAAGCTGCTGCAGATCCCCTTTGTGAAGGCCGTCCATGTGTACTATGACGGTATTCGGTCTGTCAAGGCCGAAGTAGAAGAGCGCAATCCACTCGCGCACATTGTCTTACCGGACGGATCCATACGCTATGTGGACGAGGCAGGATCGATTCTTCCGTCAGCAACAGTACGGACGGCTCATGACGTCCCCTTGGTTCGCCGTGCCGATCATGGTCAGCTCACAGTAGAGCAACGCAAGATGGCATCGCGTCTACTCTCATCTGCCATGCAGAACCTGAGCACAACGCTCTACGAAGCCATCAGCGAAGTGCTGATCACCGGTCAGTCCATCGAAGTGATTACGCAGCTCGGATCATGGAAGTTGGGGCTTCCAACCTCACAGACGACGAATAACATGTTGGCAGCGACCTTCAAGAATTTGACGCTGTTTGCTGATCGGACAGGTTTGCGGTGCGGACACTGCGCTGATCTGGATCTTCGGTGGACCAAGCACATCGTGGTGAGGGACAGAGGATGAGTACTGGCGCACCATACGTTGGACTGGACATTGGCACCACGAAGGTAGCCGTAGTCGTCGCTGCGACCGACGAAGTCACTCATCGCGTGGACATCATCGGTGCAGGTCTTGCAGACTGTGATGGACTCAAGCTCGGCGTTGTTTCGAACATTCAGAAGACAGCTGATGCCGTTCGTGCTGCTGTTGAGATGGCCGAGCAAAAGAGTGGTTACAGTATCGGTCGAGTCTACGTTGGCGTATCTGGTAACCATGTTGCCACATCAAGAACAAAGGCCATCGTCACCGTCTCGTCGGCAGAAATTACGCAGACGGACATTCGCAGACTCCATCACGAGTTAGCTCAGGTACGCATTGCTCCCGATAGAAGAATTCTGCACGTCATCCCACAAGACTATGTGATCGACGAACAGGATGGGATCAGCGATCCATTGGGGATGACGGGCAAGCGGCTTGAAGCCAACGGGCTTGTGGTCACAGCATCGGCCAATGCAGTAGAAAACCTTTACCGCTGTGCGGATAGAGCAGGACTGGACATCGAAGCCGTCGTGCTTCAGCCACTGGCAAGTGCCTATGCAGTATTGGACGACGCAGAGAAAGAAGTTGGCGTAGCACTGGTGGACATCGGTGGCGGTACTACCGACGTTGCCGTGTTCAAGAATAACGTCTTGCGTTCGGCAAGCATCGTAGCCGTAGCCGGACAGCGAGTGACCGATGACATCATGACGGTGTTGGCCATTCGCAACGTTGATGCAGAGCGCATCAAGAAAGATCACGGTCATGCAGACGGTGACAGCATCATGCGCGACGAAGTCTTCCAGGTGCCGGGCGTTGCAGGACGCACACCGACGGAGCTTACCAAGAGCGTTCTATGCCAGATCATCGAGCCGCGTGTTGAAGAAATCTACGAGCTGGTTCTTCAGCGTCTGATGGACAGCCAATGGGCACATCAACTAAGTGCAGGAATCGTACTCACTGGTGGATGTAGCATGTTACGTGGTACCGATGCCTTGGCCCATCGCGTATTCCGCATGCCGGTTGCCGTGGGTATTCCACGAGGATTTAGTCAGGGCGGACTTGCCAAGGAAGTGAGCACGCCAGTGTATTCAACGGCTGTTGGCCTGGCTCTGTACGGGCTCCGTCACGGCGCAGAAATTAACCGCGAGGAGGATGACGAAGCGCAAGCAACGCCACCACCATCGCGAACACAACAACATGTCACCAAGCAACCCACTGTTACCGGGCAGCAGCAGCCCGCCGACAAACCAGGGTTCCTAGGAAGAGTAAAAGAGTGGTTCGAAAATTTATAACGATATCGATCGGGGGGAACAATGCCGATTGAGCTCGATGTGAGCAATCACAGCTCAGCAACCTTGCGCGTCATTGGCGTCGGCGGTGCCGGCGGCAATGCAGTCCGCACCATGATCACCCGCGGCCTAGAGCACGTGGAATTCATCGTCGCTAACACCGACAACCAAGCACTCATGAAGAACCCTGCCCCAGTGAAGATCAAACTGGGGTCGGCAACCACGCGCGGACTTGGTGCTGGTGCCAAGCCCGACGTAGGTAGGGCTGCCATTGAAGAGAGCATCGACGAAGTGCGTAGTGCTCTTGAGGGGAGCGACATGGTCTTTGTCACCGCAGGTATGGGCGGCGGTACTGGCACTGGAGCAGCACCAGTGGTAGCACAGATTGCCCGTGACCTAGGTGCTCTTGTCGTAGGCATCGTGACCAAGCCGTTCTCATTCGAGAACAAGGCTCGAATGGCCGTTGCCGAAGCCGGCATTAAGGAATTGCGTGAGAACGTTGATGCACTCATCGTTATTCCGAACGATCGCATCCTTAACACCGTTCACAATTCCGTGCCGTTTGCACAAGCATTGGAAAAGGCCGACGAGGTACTGCTGAATGCCACCAAGGGTATTGCCGACATTATCATGACGGAAGGCATGATCAATGTTGACTTTGCCGACGTGGACACCGTGATGCGCAATCAAGGTGATGCGTTGATGGGCATTGGCACTGGTTCGGGGGAACGCAGGGCCATGGAAGCAGCACAGAATGCCTTGAATTCACCGATTCTTGAAGGTCTCTCGATATGGGGCGCAAAGGGTCTGCTTGTAAACATCACGGGTGGTCAGTCCCTTACACTTCATGAAGTGCAAGAAGCTGTATCCTGCGTGCAGAAGGCAGCCGGTGAAGAAGCTCACGTGATCCATGGCGTCGTTGTCAAGGATGACGATGACCCAGAGATCAGCGTAACCGTGGTAGCTACGGGTTTTGTAAAGGCAACCGAAAGCCAGGTTGCATCATCAACAACCGCCGACGCTGCTATTACCGCTCGTAAGCCAACACCCGTGATTTCAATCACGCCGACAGACGGTCCGAAGATCACCGTCGTAACAACTACAACCGAAGAAGTAGAACGTCCTTCGCTACAAGCACCCAGCAAGGTCGACGCCAACGACATCAATACACCCGCCATTTGGCGCAAGGGGACGGATGCAGCACAAAAGACCTCTCAGGCACGGGAGGTACCATCAGCACATCGCTGCATTACCCCACAAACAATCAATGAGTCAGGCTCGACGGCAACCGAGGAGAACCGCATTCCCGCCGAGCGCACACAGGAAGTACGTGCCCACGACATCCGTGCCCACGCTCCAATACAGAGTTCAGAGCCCCCTTCCGACCAGCCCGAAGCATTCCCTCGTACTCGCGTGCGAGCGAATCAGGCAGGTACGGGAAGTAATCAACCATCGTTCCTGCGAAGGATCATGGATTGACCGATTACTAGGTACGACAGAATTGCCAAACAATACGTATTGATCGTGTCCTACAACACGATAGTTTTGCCTGCTCGGGTCGGAACGGACACCTGCGCAAGCAACAGCCGCGTGTCCCCACAAAACTGAAACACACTCTGACGTCATCACTTACTGACTGACGAACACGTTTCTCACATTCTGTAGGGAGTTGCGAATGAATATTCGCTTTCTATTTGGACTCTGCGTTATCGCAGTAGTCGTGAATGGCTGTTGCAAGGAGGGTACGGAGTCCAACAATGCCGTCCCCACAACACAACTTGCATACGTAACGATTGCTCCAGGGGACACGGCCTACCTAATGGATGCAACGATGCAAGGTAGTTCTCCAACGGACACGCTAAAGGAAGGTGATACACTGATTGTCTTCACCGATCCAGTAATCAAACCGGGCGCAAAGGTTACTCTCAGTCCAGGCATGCTTGCCTACGTGAAGAAGGCGACAGACGCTCCATGGAGGGGCCGTGCTCTACGGGATGCCGTAACTACAACCTTTGCTTTCGACGCTCCACCAGTACCCCCACCTCCAACATGCACAACCGTAACTGTACCGTTCAAGACTGCAACGCCATGTAGCGTAATGGTTGGAACAACCGGGTATGATTTATCGGTTGGTACGAATGTCCAGGTTCAAGTGGATCCATTTTGGATTAGCACGTCAGGTGCACCCGTGAGAATTAACCTGCCTCCAATGGTGCAGATCCTCGTACGACTTCCTGGTAGTGGGTCTTATACACCGGCTATCCTTCAGACGCCAGTAGAGCTGCTCTACCCCTAAGGTAATCGACAGTAGCGCTGCCTAGAGATTCTTGACCGGCAGGTCCTCGTTGGTTTTTCCAATACCAATTGTAGGGCCTGCCGTGTTTAGTAACACGTTTACCTGCGAGCCACTGGCGATGTAACTCACACCTCCCAACAACACAATGTTGGTGCTGTCGGTTTCCAGGATGGAGTTGGGTCCGACGTTCTCTTCAGATCCGTCCGACCAGGTTAGGGGTTTTGTAGCTTGTAAGGTGTACTTCTGCAGCATGGGCATGGCCCTTGATGATTTCAGTGGAAACCACAAAAATACTACAGGTTTCCACTTCGCTGCATGGCAGAGGTGACATTTACCCGTAAAAGCAGGAGCAAGCCGACGGCAATAAAGATGATAAGCGAGAGTACTGCGGCGCGGTAACTCCCTGTGAAATTTAGGGCTAGGCCAAAAACAAGCGGACCCAGCCAGGAGGTTCCTTTGTCGCTGATCTCATACAAGGCAAAGTACTCTGCTGCCTTCTCCTGTGGTATCATCATGCTGAATAGCGACCTCGACAGCGCCTGCGTACCGCCAAGGACTACGGCAATAACGGCAGCAAGAACATAGAATCCTGTTTCACCGTCAACAACGGTGTAGGCAGCAACGAGCACGCCAGCCCAACCACAAAGCCCAAATACGATCGCTGGCTTGGTACCCATTGCACGAGCAAGCCGACCAAACAGCAACGATCCACCAATTGCAACGAACTGCACCAACAAAATCGCCTTGGTAAGTGTCCCCAGTGGTAAGTGCAGCTCTTCCTGTCCAAACACCGACGCCATTTGAATCACGGTTTGTATCGCATCGTTGTAAAAGAGGTAGGCAACAAAGAAGAGCATCGTCATCGGGTAGGCACGCATCTCCTTGAGTGTGTGAAGAAACTGGGTAAACGGACGATTTTGTGAGGGGGCTTGGGATGGCACGTCCCGTGGCAAGGCCATCCATGGCGCTAACGAGAAGAGCCCCCACCATATCCCCGCCGATGACAGGATCCCCCGCACTGCCAAGGAGGTGGAGCCACCCGTGGCATCAGCTTGCTCAAACCACAGGAGTTGGACCAGAAGAAGCAAGCCCCCTCCCAAATACCCAATCGCCCAACCAATCGAGCTAACCTTATCACGACTCTCCTTTGATGCAAGAACTGGCAAGAAGGCATTCACGACGACAACATTTGCACCAAAGGCAATGTTGGCGACGATGAACAATAGTGCTCCATAGAGCCAATTGCCAAGGTCAACATTCAAGAAGAACAACAACGATGTCGCAATGGAACCAACAACGGATGTTGCGAGTAGCAGCGAGCGCTTGTTGCGTGATCGATCAGTAACGACGCCAATGAGTGGGAGGACAAACACTTGAAGAAGAACGCTGATCGACACTGCGTAGGCAAACACCGAACCAGGATGAAGATGAAGTCCAAGAAATGGTACACCTCCATCGACAACTGCATGCTCTGCCACTGATGTCAGGTATGGTCCCATGAACACTGTGACAACAGTAGTTGTAAACGCACTGTTTGCCCAGTCGGCCATGTACCATCCAACACGCTGTACTCTTGTTGAGTTCATGAAAAAAGTAGGTGAATGGTTGGATGTGTGGTAATGAACATCGTGAATGAATAACTTTGCTGACCTTCACAACGATACAACGCTATGACAACGCTCGGAATAAAACGCAACTTCTTAGGTATTGACAATGATTTTTCGAGTCTGGAACGATCGCGAATTGCTGTAGTATCGGCTCCGTATGAGCATACCGTTAGCTATGGTGGTGGTACCAAGCTCGGTCCTCGAGCAATCCTTGATGCAAGCAGGTACGTTGAGTTTTACGATGATGAAACACGTCGCGAATTATGTTTTGACGTAGGCATCGCAACAATCAAGCCCATTGAGTTCGGAGAGAATGTCGACAGGAAAGCGTTAACGCTCATCGAGCGACGCGTTGCAGCCTTGCTTGACCGCGGTAAGTTTATTGCAACACTTGGTGGTGAACACACCATCAGCTCTGCATGTATCCATGCGCATCTTGGACGGTATCCGGACCTGAGTGTATTGCAGTTTGATGCGCATGGCGACTTACGCGACGAATACGAAGGCTCACCATTCTCTCACGCATCGGTGATGGCGCGAGTGTGTGAGTTCATGCGACCAGAACGACTCACGCAAGTTGGTATTCGAGCCATTTGCAAGGAAGAAGCAACATTCATTCGTGAGCAATCGGTGAACACCTTCACGATGTCGGCCATCCGCAAGGGTCTGCATGGTTCGGAGTGGGTGAAGTCAGTCGTCAGCACCCTCCAGGAACAGGTGTACGTAAGCTTCGACGTCGATGGTCTGGACCCAAGCATCATGCCGTCGACCGGTACGCCAGAGCCCGATGGGCTTTTCTATCACGAGGCATTGGCCATCCTTCGAGAAGTCATCGCAAGCGGTCGGCAGATCGTTGGCTTCGACGTCGTAGAGCTTGCACCAGTCAAGGGCGTACACCACCCCGATCTCACGGCAGCACGACTGGTGTACAAGATCATGAACCTTGCCTTTAGCGCACGTTAGTCAGAGCGTATCTTCGTGCATGACCATTGATCAGACCTTTATCGACGACTTAGACTCGGGAAGAATTCGTGCGGCATCGCCACAGCCCGATGGAACATGGCAGGTTCATCAAGAGGTGAAGCAGGGCATCTTGAACTTGTTTGCGCAAGGCACCCTGCAGGCCTATCCTGCTGAATCGTACACGACGTTTTTTGATAAGCATACGATACCGCTGAAGCACCTCACATTGGCTGACAATGTTCGACTTGTGCCAGGGGGCAGTGCAATTCGTCGTGGCGCCTACGTTGCACCGGGGGTGATCTGCATGCCTCCCATGTACATCAACATTGGGGCTTATGTGGACGAAGGCACGATGATCGACTCCCATGCACTAGTGGGGACGTGTGCCCAGGTAGGGAAGCGTGTTCACGTGAGTGCTGCAGCACAGATCGGTGGCGTGTTGGAACCTGCTGGTGCACGACCTGTGATCATCGAAGATGATGTACTCATCGGCGGTAACTGTGGTGTGTATGAAGGCGTACTTGTCCGCCGTAGAGCTGTACTTGGCAGTGGTGTAATTCTCAATGCTTCAACGCCCGTCTACGACTTGGTGAACGAAACCATCTATCGCAGCACTGCAGACAAACCTCTGGAGATTCCAGAAGGGGCTGTTGTTGTTGCAGGTGCGCGGACCGTGAAGTCGGACTTTGGTACGGCAAACGGCATCAGTGTCGCTACGCCTGTGATCGTCAAGTATCGTGATAGCAAGACCGATGCAAGAACTGCATTGGAAGCTGCCTTGAGATAGTCGGTGCTCTGTTTGTCACTGTTTCCATTGAGCGATCTGGTTATCGCAGACTCCTACACGAGCCCTGTCAAAAGCTACGAGGTGAGCTCCGATGTAAGTTCCTACGCGAGCCCCGACGAGAGTAGCGGTCACAACACATTTCGTTGAACACACTAACGAACTCAGCACAAAAGAAAAGAGCCGACGCATGCGTCGGCTCTGTAGTAGACATTGTAAACGTTGTAAAATTCCTGGTTGTTAGGCGGACATCCTATGCCGTCGCATCGCCCTTATCTCTGTCCAGTTTCACCGCTTCGCGGATGTAGCCAGCAAAGAGTTCAGCATCGACCTCATTCACATGTCTAATCGTCACGTGCCTCATCGTTGGTAGGTCACCTACTAACCGACTGGCACTATCCGAAATCTCATTGCCGCGCCAGAAGCCCATGTTGACGTGATCGCTGAATGCCTTCAAGTACACCACAGGTCCGTTGCCGCTGTAGACTGGCTGTGACCACATGATGCCTTCCTTGACTTCTGGTGCTTGCGTCTTGATCAGTTGTCTGAGCTTGTTCACCACTTCACGTTGCCAACCACGCAATTGTGAGACGTAGGCATCAACGGAGTTGATCTTTGTTGGCGGAGGTGCAGGCAACAATTCATCTGCCTCGTGTTCCTCGCGCTCCTTGGCTTCACGTGTAAGTCTGCGTTGGAGTACGCTGCCTGGTGAATCCTTTTCTGCCTTTTCCTTACGGGACTGCTTAGCTAGTTGCTTTCCACCAGTGGGCTTTGCTAGATGTTGTTTCTGTGCATCCGGCTTTTGTGTCTCGCCTTTTTTCGCGTCTACTGCCGCGGGTGCCGTTGCAGTTGTTGATTCAGTAGCAGATGGATCTGCTGACTGTCCATTGGACTTCCGATCGGGTCTGCGACGCTTATTCCTGCGTGATTGCTTTGCTGGTTCACCAGAATCTTGTGCTGGAGTACCGTTGGGTGCTGGAGCCGACGTAGGGTGCTGCGCCTTCGCTGGTGTTTGCGTTGGTGATTTTACTGGTGCTTTCGCTGGTGCAGGAGTTTGCTCACGAGGTGTCGAAGCTGCATTCGCTACGGGAGCATCTGATGCTTGTTCCGTAGCTGCAGTACCTTCGCGATTACCACGTTGATCGGGTCGCCTGTTTCCCCTGTTGCGACGTCTTCTGCGGTGTCCATCCGCGTTTCCAGCGCCCCCTTCAGATCCTTTTTGAACAGGTGAGCCGGACTCTTGTTCTGACATGTGCTTATCTGATTTGTCGATAGAAAGTGCAAATATACGGTCAGTCTTTTTGACCGTTGGATGGGTTAGGGGGCTGTGTATTACGCCCTCCGACGGAAACCGCCACGACCACGCGAGCGATGTCCGCTTGCATTACCCTTTTTGAAGCCAACGCCTTGCTGAAGTGCTGGATTCTTTGGTAGTTCGACCTGGGCGAGGGCAAAGGGATGTTCGTTAACGACTTCGATGCTCTCTGCAATCAAGCGTTCGATTGCGCGAACATCGCTCTCTTCGTCCGTAGAGCAAAGCATGACGGCTGTACCTTCAAGGCCTGCACGACCTGTACGACCGATCCGGTGAACGTATGTCTCGGCATTCTCAGGAACGTCGAAGTTCACCACGTAGGGGAGCTGACGCACATCGATGCCGCGAGCAGCAATGTCGGTAGCAACGAGCACACGGGTGCGTCCCTTCTTGAACCCGTTAAGGGCTTTCTCACGCGCTGCCTGACTCTTGTTACCATGAAGGGCATCGGCCGTGATACCTCGACGCTGGAGGTCCTTGGCTACCTTGTCCGCTCCGTGTTTTGTACGGGTAAAGACCAAGGCACTCTCCGGTCCATCAATCTCCAGCAAGTGTGCAAGGAGTTCGCGCTTTTGATCGCGTGCAACACGATATCGTTGTTGCTTGATGCTCACCTTTGCACTTGATGGTGGATCGACGGAGATATGCACTGGCTCCGTGAGCATTGACGCAGCTAGTTTCTGAATCTCTTGTGGTACGGTTGCAGAGAAGAACAGTGTTTGTCTATTCTCTGGCAACACCTTGAGTATGCGTTTGATCTGTGGTAGGAAGCCCATATCCATCATCCGATCGGCTTCGTCCAATACCAAGGTGTTCACCCGATCAAGGCTAACCATGCGCTGATCCAGGAGGTCGATCAGACGTCCAGGAGTAGCAACGATAACGTCAACGCCACGACGGATTTCTTGATGCTGTCTGTTAATCGAAACGCCACCGTAGACAACGGTAGTCGTAACCCTTAGCCCCTTACCATAAACGCGAAAGCTATCGGCAATCTGCGAGGCAAGTTCGCGAGTAGGGGCAAGGATGAGGGCCGTGGCACTACCGCGCCTCGGCTTGGTCTGTGCCAACTTGGTAAGGATCGGAAGGGCAAATGCCGCCGTCTTCCCTGTGCCTGTTTGTGCACAACCGAATACGTCCGAGCCTGCAAGGACTACGGGAATGGCTTGTGCTTGAATGGGGGTTGGCTCTGTATAGCCTGCAGTCTGGACAGCACGCAATACTTGCGTGTCCAGATTCATCTGGGAAAATGTCATGTACCTTCTTAGGTATGTGATTGAAAATCGGCAACAACCTTCGCGGGACCAGTGTCCGCATCATGCGCCGAAGAACAACCAGGAAGGCAACGGGGCAGGAGAAAGAAGCTGCGAGTGAGTGAATGACTCAGCAACAAATATACCAAATATTATTGTAGGAATAGATTGTGACGAATGCTACAGTAAATCAGACAAGCGTGTCCGATATTTGTGGTATTGACAATACACGCAAACATTGAGGAAACCCACATGGCAACGAACACCATTGATGTAGTCTGGCGACGTGATCTAAATTTTGACGGTAATCAGCAGGATGCCGTGATCAAACTGGCAAGTCCGCTTAGTCCGGAGGACGGTGCCGTAAGCCCCAAGCAGCTATTACTGACGGCGTTGGCTGGCTGCACGGCGATGGACGTCGCGTCGCTACTTCCCAAGATGCGTGTACCGTTCACATCGCTTGTCGTTCGTGCAACGGGCGAGTTGACCGATGAGCATCCAAAGGTGTACTCCGACATTCATGTTGTGTATGAAGTTGGTTCTTCGCCAGAATACTGCGATCAGATTAAGCGTGCAGTAGAACTCAGCGAGACAAAGTACTGTGGTGTGAGTGCAATGCTTGCAAAGGCAGCACGAATCACCTACGAGATTAAATGCATGGGCGAAACCTGCACCGTGTAAATCACGTCATCCAACAGCTCCAACGTAACGACAAGTGTAACTCCGGTTTGGTGTGATGGATTACTGTGCCGTGTAAGATTCGGTAACACAATCAACACAATCAACACTCACTCGGGGGTTACAATGCGTTATGCAGTGACGGTTTTGATAGGCGGACTCATTGCCTGGTCTGCATTTCCAGTTACGTTACAGGCACAGCGTTACCACGAACAAACGTTCCCATCGGCTAGCGTCGAACGTGACGTTGTCTATGGCAGTGCACCGGACTATCAAGGTGTGAGCACCACGTTGTTGCTGGATGTGTACACGCCTGACGGTGACGTAGCACCGGCGCGTCCGCTTGTTATACTCGTCCACGGCGGCGGCTTCACCGGTGGCGGCAAGGCAGGCGAGAATTTGCAGACGTGGGGGATGGATCTTGCCAAGCGTGGCTTTGTTGCGATTTCGATTGAGTACCGTCTAGGGACTACGAGCAAGACTGAAGCAAAGCCCATGCAGGAGGCGAGCATACGGTGCGGACAAGATGTGCGAGCTGCCGTACGATTCATGCGCAGCAAGCGTGAAAAGTATCGCATTGATACTGCTCACATCTTCGCTGTTGGTACATCGGCAGGGGGCTTGGGTATCGTGCAAGCGAGCTTGTTGCAAGATGACGAAGTACCAGCGTTCATCGATCCTGCGCTTGGTAGTGTAGAAGGCAACAGTGGCACACCGGGAGAGAGCAGCAGAATTCATGCACTTGTGGTGTGTTGGGGTGCAACGACGGATACGCTCTTTATGGAAGCAGGTGATCCACCGATCTATGCCGTGCATGGTACAGCTGATAAGACGGTGCCATACGAATGTGGTCCAAGCAAGTTTGGCTTTGACCTCTGCGGTGGCAAGGCCTTGGGTGCGCGTGCAGCATCGTTGGGCATTGAGCATGATGTGTTACTCTTTCCAGGCATCGGACATTCGTTGGATGGCGATCCAGAGCTTATCGACAGTTGTTTCCAGTGGTATGCAAACAATCTCGCCAATTTGATGGATGACACGAGCTCTCCAACTTCGGTAGACGATGAGTGGTCGGTCAATGCTCCTGCAGTCTTCCCCAATCCCGTTGTCCGTGGTCAAGTCCTGGAGATTCATGCAAACGATGCTGTGAGGGTGGTTCTTACCAGCTTAAGCGGACAGTTGTTAGTGAGCTACGACGTCGTCGATCATGCAACGATCGACACACAATCACTCGTGCCGGGCATGTACGTGTTGCAGGTCGTCTACGCCGATCGCACGATAGGTCAGCCCTTGGTTGTGCTCTAGAGAGCCCCCTCCCATAACCATCGAACAGAGCTTCAGATGCCGGGTAGCACACGATGGTGTGTTGTCCGGCATTGTCGTAAGCGGACCAGTTGGTAGACGGTGGCGCAATCGCAGAGAATCTTGTACTTTGTATGGTTCATTCATCAGCGAACCGTTATGATTACCAGAATTGCTTCAGTCCTCGCACTCATTGCACTTCTCTGCTCATCCTCAATACTCCACGCCGCAGAGCCACTACGCATACTCTTCATCGGGAACAGCTATACGGCTGTGAACAATCTGCCCGATATGGTAGGTCAGCTTGCAGCACAGGGTGGACATGCCGTGACGGTAATGGCCAGTGCACCAGGTGGTATGACGTTACAAGCACAGAGCACGTTTCCACCTACGGTTGATCTTATCAAGCAAGGCAATTGGGATTACGTTGTCTTGCAAGAACAAAGTCAGCTCCCATCCTTTCCAGACGAACAAGTCGAGCAGCAGTTCTATCCAAACGTGAAGAAGCTTGATGCCTTGATCCACGAGTATTCGCCCTGTGCACAGGTGATCTTGTACGTAACGTGGGGACGTAAGAATGGCGACCAACAGAATGGTGCATTCTTTCCACCTGTCGCCACGTATGAGGGAATGGACAGTTTGCTTACGCTCCGATACAGCAATGCTGCCGACACGATTGGTGCACTGCTCAGTCCGGTAGGTCCGCTCTGGCATGCCATCCGTGATTCCTTCCCCAATGTTGAGATGTACCAGCCCGATGAAAGTCATCCAACCCTCTCAGGCACGTATGCAGCTGCCTGCAGCTTCTACGCATTGTTGTTTGGCGAGAGCGTCGAATCACTCAACGTCGGCGTGGATGTTTCCCCGGAGGTTGCACTTGCATTTCAGCAACTGGCACGCATCATCGTTGCCGACAAGCAAGCGTACTGGTCGCGATTTGTCAAACACGTTGACGCAAGCTTTACCATCGACTCTTCACGCACAGCGCAGACGTATGTCGGCTTTACGAACACCTCCGTTCATGCAGACCATTACCTTTGGGACTTTGGTGACGGCACCACAGATACATCACAAAGCCCACTTCACGAGTTTGCCGCAGGAACCCACACCGTCTGTTTGACAGCGTACAGGCACTGTGATAGCGTTACCATGTGCGACACCATCGAAGTCACCACAACCTCCGTACACGAAGACACAGCATCGAGAGCGATGCTCTATCCCAATCCCGCATCAACGGTGCTCACCATTGCGGACATCGAGGCAGCGCAGTATGTTGTTATCGATCTTGCAGGGGGCGAAGTACTACGCGGAGTATGCCCATCACCAGCGTCGACTATTGATGTCAGCACACTTGCTTCAGGCATGTACTACGTGGTCGTTACAACGTCAACCAGCAGAAGCGTGCATCCACTTGTGATTGTAGCGGAGTAGCAGTGGTGCTCCGTCCCGCTTGTCATTGCGGGCTTGACCCGCAAGCGGACTTGATCCTGCTTGTCATTGCGGGCTTGACCCGCAATCCCCGCAACCAGCATGCCGGTCACAATCCGCCCGTCTTTGTACACAAACCCTTAGATGACCCGCCCGTCCGCCCCGTCATTGCGGACTTGACCCGCTACCGGCGTGCGCCGGCATGACGGCATGCCGGTCACAATCCGCCCGTCTTTGTACACAAACCCTTAGATGACCCGCCCGTCCGCCCCGTCATTGCGGACTTGATCCGCAATCCCGCAAGCGGACTTGATCCGCAACCAACAATCCCCTGAACCTATAGTCATGCGCAGACCCGGCTTCGTATACTTCATGGCCAATGCAAGTAACAGCACCCTATATGTTGGCGTAACCAACAACCTCGTGCGTCGGGTGATCGAACACAAGAGCCATTGCAATCCGGGATTCACTGCCAAGTATCATTGCACCAAATTGGTGTACTTTGAAGTAACAGATCGCATTGTCTCTGCCATAGCACGTGAAAAGCAACTAAAGAACTGGACGCGCAAGTGGAAGAACGAGCTGATTTCGCACAGCAACCCTGACTGGCGTGATTTAAGCGCTGATATCGGTGTGACTGATGCGCTGGTGGAAGGGATTGCGGATCGAGCCCGCAATGACAGGAGTCCGCAATGACGGGGATTGCGGGTCGAGCCCGCAATGACAGGGGCAAGCCCGCAATGACGGGAGTCCATAGTAACGAGCGGTGACGTGAAGGGGGCCACCATCTGGAGTCCCTTTGCCGCCGACACTACCTACATGGACCCCGGCACATCCAGCTTCATGATCAACTTTCGCGTTGACAATCTAGACGCACTCCTTACCGCACTCCGCGCAGAGAACTGCAACGTCGTGGATGCCACCGAAGAATCAGAATTCGGCAAGTTCGGCTGGGTGATCGACCCCGAAGGCAACAAGGTAGAGCTTTGGGAGGCACCCGTGGGGTAGGGGGCGAAGCCCGTAAACCCATCGGCAAATACGAGCATCACAACGGCAAGTAGCCGGCCCGATCGAGCGTTGTGATCAATGAACGCAGCAGTAGGGGACCGGAGAACTTCACGATGTACCGTCGCGAATTGATGCTTGGGTAGGGGGCTATCAGTCCGCGCTGTTTGTAGCCTGCAATGATCTGCGAGACCATGGATGGTGACTTGTCGGGGTAGTGTGTTCGAAACACCGAGGAATCGACAATCTGGTGTTGCGCGATATCCGTGAGTACCTCGCACTCAATCTTCGAGATGATGCCCCTGTCGCGCGCTTCAATCAACGTCGGTACCAGGATCTGTGGGAGCAACACTTCGGCGTTGAGGAGTTGCTCGATCTTCGCTAGTTCTCTGCGGAGGCCTGAGAGGACGAACGAGCACCAGGCAAGAGTAGCATCGTCTGTTAGGACATCGGCTGCAGTGAGTGCCGACATGTATGCGGCACGGTCATGACAGAAGACGGCGGTTGGGTTGATGATACGTCCATTGTCCACGCGATATCCAGCACGCACCAGCATGGCGTAGGTGAGTAAACGCACCACTCGACCGTTACCGTTGCGAAATGGATGGATGTAGACAAATCGGTGGTGAGCCATTGCGATGCGCAACAGATCGTATCGATTAGAACGCGGTGCATTCACGAAGGCGATGAGTTCTTCGATCAGTGTCGGCAGCCGTATTCCTGGTGGAGGCTTAAACGAGGTACCAGTGATACGAACGTCGCCGACACGAAACTTCCCTGGTTCTTCATCACCTTCGCCACCGTCACTTGGGCTGTGTAGATTCTTTACGGTGAGTCTATGCAGTTCCTTGAGGAATCGATCATCAATCGGGTGGTCGGGATCACGCGCAAACACGCTTTCGATCCACGTCATGGCATCCTCGATGTTGGCGATCTCGCGCAACGGTTCAGTTGCATCACGCGATCCAAGTACCGTCGACTCAACCAGGTCATCTATCGTTGTCCTGTTCCCCTCAATACGAGCCGAACCGAGACTCTCCAGCAAGTGAAACACGTATTTGATCTCGAAGAAGATCAATGGTTGCGTCGTCCCCGTCAAAGAACGCTCTTTCAGTCTTTCAAGCGCAAGAATGTCCTCTACGAGTTGGGAGTCATAGTGTGGTGTCGGTATGGTAAAAAGGGGACGTCCCATACCCACAATTTACCAAATAGGATTACGTATTTTAGTAAAGCAGCAGCAACCGTATGATTAGTACAGAGTTACGAAGGCTAAGACAAGAATCTAATTTAGTTGGTGCCTAGGGTGCAATTTATTGCGGGTTGCGGGTCAAGCCCGCAATGACGGGCGGGTCGTGTCCGCAATGACGGGTGGGCGGGCGGCCTCGAGAGGAATCGGAACCCGTTTGCTAAGATATTGAGATGCAGAGAGATAGTGCGATACACGTTTGAAGTGCTGACGGTAGTGCTGACTGTTGAGGTGATGATGCGAGATTAGTTACAAGGTGATACGAGGTGATGCGTAGCGAAGCCATGAGTGGGGGGGGGTAGCATATTCGCACTTCTATACTTGTTAAACCGCGTTGATATTTTTCCTTAGTTGATTGGTGGATGTCCGGCTTACTCAAGAGGAGAACCGCCGGGAATGTCAAAGACAAAAAGCTAAGAATTGTACCGAAGGGCTTCTCTGATTTTGGCGTAAATGGCCTCAACATCAATCGTGCTATCAACCAATTTAGATAGTTCGGATTCGGGTATGCCGAGGATCTTTGCTGTCCAAAGGCAAATGGTGTTGTGAGTTAGCTTCATCGTGTCTGTCATTTCTATACTAAGGGTGCCAAAGACATTTGACGCCCGAATCTGTGGCTCGGGGTGTGTAAAAGAAGGGCTGTTCTTAGTCAGAATTGTGGCCGCGCCAAGAGCTATGACAATTCCCAATCTACAAGTATCGTGCAGATTCGCTGGAAAAGCTTCAAGAATCCACCTAGCGGCATCAATATCACATCGGCTTTCATTCTCCTTGCTCTCCTCGGGCGAGAGTTCGTTCAATCCGAGATGTTCATCATTCACAATGTGCGAAACTTCATGTAGATAGATGAAGAGTACAGAGATAACGTAGAGAGAATCTAGCCTTGTCAAATCTGAGATGCCTGACGTACTGTAGTCACTATCGATGGGCAAACTATCAGGCCATTTCAATTCGCTATCGTCAATGAACTGCTGAACAGAACATAAGCACTCATTCACAATATCTCGACTCTCCTTGGAGATCGAAAACTCGCCATCTTCTCCGTCAACATATCTGCTGAGTGGTTCGAGCAAGTCGAAATAGATTGAACTACATAAAATATATAGAACCGCATGCCATTCCTCCGGAATGCAAATGATAGTCTCTTCGTCGATCCTTTTAACACTCGGTGCCGAGCCAAACCCCAGACTATCTTCAGAAGGATGATTTACGCTATAGACAAATATCTTGCCATTATATCGGCGCTTCAACTCTCGTTCAAGTTGCTGATGCTCTTGCAAAACATCCTCGAACTTCCCCAAAGTCACAAAGTTCAGTGTCTTTGTTGGGTAAAACCCTTGGTTAGCATCTTCATGCGTGGTCATGGTGTTCTCTTCGATTGGAGGTGCGTGAACATTGAGCAAAGTTTAGCCAGCGATCAGCAACCACTCTTTGTGGAGATACCATTCATCGATATGCGACGGTTAGAAAGGTCAGCATCACCGGAATCTTAAATTAGATCCATGGGAGGCAATTGGCCACGTATCTCTGGAACAATGTTGAAATCGGGGTACTTGTTGAAGAACCAATCCGTGAACTCGAGTGTGTTGATTCCCTTCTTTACAAGTTCCTTGTTGCCCGAACTCATCAGCGGTTCCACCGCATTATGAATACGCGTAGATGGTGTCGGAGAGTTCTCTAATATGATATTCTCTACAGTGCAGACCAACGCGAT
The DNA here is from genome assembly GCA_024103135.1 of Bradyrhizobiaceae bacterium. GTDB lineage: Bacteria > Bacteroidota > Ignavibacteria > Kapaibacteriales > Kapaibacteriaceae > OLB6. The sequence goes on from JAGFIZ010000116.1 coordinate 24,720, forward strand.
CTCTTGCGGCCACGGTACAACCATGCGCAGCTGGTTCGTTCGTGTGTTCTCTTTGAAAGGAACGCTCCATGGGATGAAGTTTGTATAGAGTAGAGAGAGGTTTGTTCCAGGAACGGTTCTCTTGTCCTCCACGTCGTTATCAAACTTGTACTTTAACCAATTGGCCGCGATCGAACAAGCTCGAGTACCGTAGTGTACACCGGACCAGTCGGTCGATTCAAATTCATCCTTGACATCAGAAACAGCGCTACCGAACACACCATACTTCCAAAGATGAAGTTCTCCATATCCTACTGCGCCTCGGAGAAGAATCCCGTCGAGCAAGAAGAGTGCCTGGAGTTTGCCAATAATAGTGTTGATCCAATAGAAAGCGTCCTGGGCGATACGCCTTTCTGGGTTAAGCGGAAAGGCAATTACAATCGTGTCTGAATAGGCCATTGTTATCGGAGCTGAAAGCCAACGCTGATATTGTTCCGGGCGCAGCTGTGACATCTTTGGCAACAGATCGTCGACAAAATGTGTGATCAACTCTACAACAGACAACTGCTTCTTATGTTCGAATGAGTTGAATCCAAGGACGTCGATTAAGGCTACAAAGCCTTTCGTGGTATAATCCAAGGCATACTCCGACCGAGTGAGATGATTGCAGCCATCAGATATCTCAACTTACGTACGAGATGAATAGCCGACTCGTAAGCTTAGTTCCTTGAGCTTAGGCTGTTCAATATGTATGGTGCTTTGACGGGCCCCCTCACCCCGGCAACTCCTTCAGCCCGAGCTCTTTCAGAAACTCGTTGTGGCGTTTCGTTGCGTCGCGAATTGTTTCTTCGATCTTCACGAGTTCGCTGTGAACAGCAGCAAGGTCGATCTCCTCTTCCTCGACAGCCGTGCTTATGTAGCGTGAGATGTTGAGGTTGAAGTCGTTCTTTTCGATCTCGTCCATCGCAACGCGACGTGAGTAGCGGGACTCTTCGTGGCGGTGCTGATAGGTATCGATGATCTTCGCAATGTGCTCAGGAGCAAGCTGGTTCTGGCGCTTGCCTTTTACGAAGTGGTCGGCTGCATTGATAAAGAGGACGTCCTCCGGACGCTTGCACTTTTTGAGGACGAGGATGCAGACGGGGATTCCGGTTGAGTAGAAGAGGTTAGCCGGTAGACCGATGATGGTGTCGATGTGCCCGTCCTTAAGCAGCTTGGTGCGGATGCGTTCCTCGGCTCCACCTCGGAAGAGGACGCCGTGCGGGAGGATGATGGCCATCACTCCGTTGTCCTTCAGGTAGTGGAACCCGTGCAACAGGAAGGCGAAATCGGCTGCAGACTTCGGTGCGAGGCCGTGACTCTTAAAGCGAACATCGTCCTTCATGCTCTCGGAGGGGTCCCACCGCAAACTGAACGGCGGATTCGCAACGATGGCGTCGAAGCTGGGTCGCTTCGCAGGGTTCTGCTCGCGCATCATGTCCCACTCGTTGAGTAGGGTGTCGCCGTGGTAGATCTCGAACTCGCTGTCCTTTACCCCGTGCAGCAGCATGTTCATGCGCGCAAGGTTGTAGGTGGTGATGTTCTTCTCTTGACCGTAGATCTTGCCGATCGTGCCGTTTGCCCGCTTCATGTTCTTGCGAACATTCAGGAGCAATGAGCCTGAGCCGCAGGCAAAGTCTAGCACAGTCTCGAGACGCTCCTTTGTGCCGGTGCTTGGCGCTTGACCATCGAGGGTGACGATGGCCGAGAGGATGTCCGAGATCTGCTGCGGAGTATAGAACTCACCCGCCTTCTTTCCCGAACCGGCAGCGAATTGACCGATCAGGTACTCGTAGGCATCCCCTAACGCGTCAACGTCCGTTGAGAACTCGGCCAGACCCTCAGCTATCTTCTGGATGATCGTGCAGAGCTTGCCATTCCTATCCGCATAGGTCCTGCCCAACTTGGGCGAGCTAAGGTCGATCTCTGAGAACAGTCCCTGGAAGGTGCTCTCGAACGACTCCGTTTCGATGAACTTGAATCCAGACTGCAGCGTGTTCAGAAGGTCGGCACTCTGAATTCGCGCCAAGTTGGCAACGCTACTCCAGAGATGCTCGGGCTTGATCACATAGTGCACCTTCCGGCGCATTTGCCGTTCGAACTCCGGCACATCGTCCACGTTGTTCGCATACCACATCGCAAGTGGCACCGTACGTCCATCGCTGCTCACATTCGGGTAGTCCTTGCCTAGCTCCTTCTTTGCTGCCATCTCGTAGTTGTCTGAGAGGTAGCGCAAGAACAGGAACGACAGCATGTAGTCGCGGAAGTCGTCCGCATCCATCGCCCCGCGCAATTGGTCGGCGATGGCCCACAGGGTGTTGCCTAGTTGTTTTTGGTTGGTGCTCATTTAGGGCATTGTTGGACTTCTAGTTTCGAATTCTTTGAGTGCGTTGTCATTCTGACGTACGGCTTCTCATCTTTGTTGAAAGCGCCATCTGTTCGCAATGACGCCCAGTTCTTCGGCGGTCATAACTGCCCCCTGCCATCCCTTATCGAAATCGATGTCGTTCGACCGTGGCAACAGTTCATCAGTGAGGGAGCGAATGAGAATCCTCGATGGAAGTACTGCCGCCTGACCAACAAAGATTGCCTCCTGGCGACGCAGCCCAGAGAGCGTTTTTGTGAGCCCTGCCATTGAGTCAGGAAGTATTGCGCGGACATGTTCACGATCCGCATCATTGGTGATCCGAAGAATAATCCAACTGTTGCATTGGGACAGAACAGTGGCTTCGACCTCGCTTGGACGCTGCGAGACTAGCAACAACCCAATGCCATACTTACGACCTTCTTTAGCAATCCGTCTGATTGCTTCCTGTGCGGCCTCGTATTGGGCTTCACCCCGATTGGGGACGTAGCGGTGAGCTTCTTCACAGACGAGCAGGACAGGACTACTTAGGCGTTCGTCTGCCGTCTGCCATACTTTTAGGTTGAAAAGTGTTCTTGCGATAACAGCACTTGAAATACCGGCAACTTCATTCGGAACGCCTGAGAGATCGACGATCCTAGGCTGCGATCCCTCACTCACGAGTTGCGACAATACTGCCGGAAACGGATCCTGAGCAGCCCCGTTCCACTCATTCATCATGAAAGCAACACGCGCATCACGGACCAGCACGTCGAGCTTTTCTAGGATTGAGTTGTGTGAATCCTGTTTGCTGGGAGCGAGATCGCCTTTTGCTGCTTCTATGATACTTTTAAGTGTTGCCAACTTGTAAGGTACTGGGGAATCTACAGTGATTTGAGCCGTATCGAGACCAAGTATATCCGCGCCTTCGTTTCTGGCTTGCAGCAAGGCCGCCTTAACTATGTTAGCCTGTGATGTGGCCACGAATTCGGTTTTTCCGATGAGTAGCCCAATCGTTTCAGAAAAGTTTAATAGCCAGTAGGGTAAAACCAACGAACCATCGTCGGTCGAAAGTTTCTGATGGTCCGGAAATGCTGCGGAATACTCGTTATGCGGATCGAGCACAACAATGCGCGGCTTCCAATTCGGCAATCCAGCCTCGGCACCCCTCTCGAGAAGGCTGTGAAGGACTGCCGCAACTGCTCCTGACTTCCCCGAGCCCGTTGAGCCAAGAATAGCAGTGTGCTTTCCGAGTAGTTCATTCATCTCGGCAAAGCATTTCGTTCCGCCTGTGCCGACATGCTCGCCAAGATGGATAGAGGGGCCTTTCCCGTGACCGTAAATGACGCGAAGTTCCCGTTTAGGCGTGAGGTAAACGGTTTGTTGGGGTAGCGGATACGTTGCTACGCCACGATCAAACTTCAGCTCCCATCCAGCAGGCGTGACGGTCGTGTCGCGCAACCACTCGCCTTCGCCAAAGAGGTCCGCTTCAATCACCCGCTCGTCACTTGCTGCTTGTGGCGCAACGCCACGATCAAGCTCGTATTCCGCCTTCATTCGGAGTCGCCCGACGAATGCAAAGACGATCCTACGACCAAAATGGATCTTCACGATCGAACCGAACTGCCCAATAGGGTACGTGTCGCCTCCAAACACGCGGGAAAGTTCTGTAATGCCCGGTTTCAATTCGGCTACGATGTGAGAGCCGTCGACTTCGATGATCGTGCCGATGGCGAGGTTCTCTATGGGGTCATTCGGATTATGGGATTCAGTGCTCATCGTTCACCTCCAAGCAGTCGGGTAATGTTTTCAAACTTGGACCACGGTAAATCGACTGCCGATTTGGTTACGTTCGCACCATGGAAGAACCCTTTGCGGGCGTGGATTCGGATTTGGTCGCTGATTTCGTTGTTCTCGTGGAGCCGCTTGAGATAACCGGTCGGTTCCTCGTCGAATGTGAAAACGACGACAGTCAAGTCTCCACCTGATTCACGGAGTGCCCGCTCGATTTCAGTGTTGATGTGCGAATCGCCGAAGCTGTAGCCACAGATTGTGAGCACCGTTTGGGCGCCGACAGGCGAGCGCAGAACACGGCGTGCAAGATTGGATAGTTGGGCGTATGGGTCACGCTGTGTTTCGCGGTACTTTGTGGATGCAGGCCAGATCAATACCTTCTTTTCGTTGCCTGCAGGCAAGTGCAGTTTCTTGTCGATTCTCCGCGGTAAAGACTCGCCCACCATTTCAATCCAGTCGATTGAGCCATGTAGCTTAATAACGCGGGCAGCAAGTCCCCCCGCTTCGAAAGTAGCCGGATCCCACCAAGCGCTGGTGCCACCATTCATACCGTCGGCGTACGGCAGCTTTTGAAGGGCGAGCGCGCTTTCAATCAGCGTGTCATAGTTCAGCAGAAGGTAATCAACGGGGCGAGCCGCGCCAATTCTGCCTGGACGAGAAGGCCGGTGAATCGCTTGAACGAACTTCCAATGAACTTCCATGGATACCGGCACGTCGATCACATCTGCAATCGCCTTTTTGATTTCGTCAACTGCGTCTTTCAGTTGCTTAGCGGTGTAATCGGCGCCACCGAGATGCGCAGTATGGCTTGATGCTTCGCGAGCGCTACGCCGCTGCGCAATTGCAACCAGATCGACCAACTCACTTAGATAGTCTTCTATGTTCGCGCCTTTTGCGCCCGCAAAGAGTCCTTGAATGGCAGTTAGAACTGCTCTTGTCGTCTCGCTCAACTTATCGCTCGCGAGAGTCTTAGTCGTGAGTTCCGCCGTCAGTGGCAGACCCGCACATTTACTGCACCCGGCACCCATCAGAAACACCTTACTACTCTGCGTAAGAAGGTCGTCGAGATCGTTGAGTGCGGCCGCGAAGGCTGGCTCTTTGAGTGGTGATAGGTCGTCTAGCATATTACTGCTCTGGGTTTGGGAAAAGCTGCTGCATCAACCCCTTTTTGTGGGTCTTGAGGGCTTCGAGCTTATGTGTATGAGCGGCGATGAGGTCGTCGGCAGAGTTCAGGCTCGCTGCTATGCGCGCTTGTTCAACGAGCGAGGGAAAGTTGAGTTCAATCGATTTGACGATTTCGCCCGACAAGTTGCCCTGGCCACCTTGAAGGTACTTTGCCACGATCCAATTCTTCCTTGAGCTCAGGATGTGGTATAAGAAGGCGTTGCTTCCATTCGTGTCTAGACAAAGGACCGCCTGATTTATCGCCCCATCCATTCGCGCTAGTGCGACGTCACCACTGTTTGCGCCGTACAGTGCGACCAGAACAACGCCTCTCGATACCATCTTCGCAGCCGACTTCGCTAAACCTTCCCGGGTCAAGAAGAGTTCAGTGCTATCTCGCGCAATTTCTGCCGACCTTATGAAAGGAATGTCTCCTCCATAGTATTCGGTCTTTGACGTACTTGGAGTGCCGCCACTAAACGAACTACTTACTGAATCCAA
>JAGFIZ010000136.1 GCA_024103135.1 Bradyrhizobiaceae bacterium
GTTGCCACACACCCCAAGGCACGCAGGAGTATCCTTGACATGCGAAGAACCTTTGTTCGATACCAGGATCACCTATCGTCCATTGCCATCGTTGCCGAGAAGATTGCCTAGACCTTGAGCATCGTCAGCATCTGCAACGTGTTCAAAAACGAGAACCATGGCGGCGTTGACTTGTAATGATGTAGACCTATTTTCGGGCATGCGCAACATTACCATCGCCCTCACCGTTGCGGCGTTACTTGTGCAAGCCATCCCCGTCCTTGCACAGATGCCGCCGATATCTTCACCCACGTCCTACATCAAGCAGCCGTTCGACGTTCAACGCTATACGCTTGAGCTTCACATTGATGACCTGTCCAGCAAGGCTGTCCACGGGAAATGTCGCATCACCGTTGTCTGGCTGGATGACGTTAGCAAACCAGCCTTCCCGTTCCATCTACGCAATCTGGTCCCCGATTCTGTAGTAGACGCAACCGGGACAAAGCTCGGGTTGATTGCAAAAGGGTTTCCGCAACGAGACACTTTCCATTTTTCTTCAGAGTTGGTCAATGATGTCCACACAGGTGACACAACAGAGATCACCGTCTACTATCATGGGACGATGATATCCGAAGGTGGTGGTGCCGATTGGGGTGGTGTGCAGTATGCCGACAGTCTGCTGTATACCATGGGAGTCGGCTTCAGCAACCCGGAAGTAAGCGCAACAGCGTATTGGATGCCTTGTTATGATCATCCATCAGACAAAGCCGAGTTGCACATGTCGGTCTTTGTGCCAAAGAACAATCAGCTGCTTCCATGGCAAGGCCAGACCTCGGTAGCAGCCACCGGCACGGAACTTCCCGTGGTTGAGCACGATTCCACATACGAGTACCGATGGGTAGAGAATCATCCAACGGCAACGTACTTGTATGCCTTGAATGCCGGTCCATTGCACAAGTACGAGTTCGATTCCGTCGGCAACACACCCGTTCGCATTTTCGGTTACCCCAGGGACTCAGCAGCGTCGCGCATATCCTACAAGCTTGTCCCGAGAATGACTGCCCTATTCAATCGCTTGTTTGCTCCCTATCCGTTCGATCAAGTCGGCTATGTGAATACCACGAAGGGGGCTATGGAGCATCAGGGACTCATTAGCTTTCCACGCTCACTAGTGAACAAGCGAGACACTGTTAACACCACGGCGGCCCATGAACTCGCCCATCAATGGTTTGGCGACTATGTAACTCCGTTGGACTTCAGGCATGCCTGGCTTACGGAAAGTTTTGCCACCTATTGCGAAGGTGCCTGGATCGAGGAAGTGCTTGGTTGGGACACCTACTTGAAGAATCTTGAGAACCAAGCCAATGCCTACATCACCAAGTACAGCAAGCAGGAAGGTGTATTCCCACTCTTTGCCTTTCCGCGGCTAGCTCCATCGTCGAACTATCCGACCACCATCTACGCCAAGGGTGGGTGTGTTGTGTCAATGATGCGCATGTTAGCCGGAGATAGTGCCTTTTATACTGCTCTTCGCACCTACTTGGCGGACCATGCCTATGGCAACGCTACAACAGCCGACATGGTCGAAGTTATGCGTCCAGCACTAGGTGCACAGACCGATGCCTTCTTCCAAGAATGGGTCTACGGTAAGGGCTGGCCAACACTCACCATCGACTTCAACGAAACTGAATCAGGATGGGTGGCAGAAATTCAACAAACGCAGCAAGACACATCTTGGCCAGTGTTTACTACGCTACCTCTGCCTATCACCCTTACCAGTGCCGAGAGTGGTCTCGTAGTTGATACCATGGTCGTGATGACGGGACAGACGCTAACCATTCCCATCCAGTCCCCAGAAAACTTTGCAATCAATGCTGGAAAGTACGGTCGCAGTCTATTGCAAATCGTCAGCACAACTGCTGTGCCCATGAGTGGCAATAGCCTGCCAAGAGTAACGCTATTCCCGCAGCCAGCTAACGATCATGTTAGACTTCAATGGTCTGCACCTGTCCAAGCATCGCTTGTCGTACGTGATGTCTCTGGCAAAGAGGTTCTTCTTCCATCAACCGTGGATATGACAGATTCTGCAACCATTCGGACAGCAGACCTAGCGGCAGGCATGTACACCATCATCATTGCAACAGCAAAAGGCGAGCAATTGTTACCGCTCGTCGTTGTCCGCTAGACATCACAAACACACGGAACTTGTGCTTCTTGTCTCAACGCAGCCAGCGTACAAGATCCTTGATCGTTGGCTTCTTGCCGTATGAAAGGATGCCGATCCGATAGATTTTGGCGGCCATCCACACAGCGCCAACAAAGGCACCAGTGGTAAGAATCACGGAGGCCAGGATCTGCCACCATGGTACATCGGTTGCAGCAATGCGAGCCGTCATCAAAATCGGTGTGAACAGTGGGAAGAGCGACAATGCAACCGACAAACCAGAATTAGGCGCAGAGACCACTGCACCAATGAACATGATGGTAAAGATGATTGGCAACGTTATCGGTAGCGTCAAACTCTGCGCATCTGATTCCTGGTCCACCGCAGAACCCACTGCAGCAAAGAGCGTGGCATAGATGAAGTACCCCAACAAGAAGTACAGTCCGAACAACAAGAAACTGAAAATGTTCAGATTGGGAATGGCGAACTCACCGATGCGCATTGCTTGTTGTGCCTGAGCCATTTGTGCAGGATTGCCGGCGGACAGTCCTGATAGATCGTCTGGGGTAACCGATCCACCAAAGACTGATCCGATAATCACGATCACGGCAGCACCCAATACGATCCACGCAATAACTTGCGTAAGTCCCACAAGGCCAATTCCCAAGACCTTGCCCATCATGATTTCGAATGGCCGTACTGATGAAGCAAGAACCTCAACGATACGGTTGGCTTTCTCTTCGACTACCCCCCGCATAACCAGCGTACCGTACAGGAAGATGAGGATGTAGATAGCAAAGCCGGCAAAGTATCCGATTGCCGCGGAAGCTTCGGAGCTGTCTTCTTCAATCCCCTTCTCTGTTATACGCAATGAGCTTAGTTCTACCCCCTGCTCAACGAGCCCAATCACCGATGTATCGGTTCCGGCACGGAGAAGCCGGGCCTTGACGATCAAAGGTTCGAAGTCGCTCTGTATCGAGCTCTCGAAATTCAGGCCTGATCCACCTAACGAGTAGAGAACGAGTTTGCCACTATCCAGGATGTCAGGAGGTACGATGACGTAGGCCTGAATCTCCTTGGATCTTACCCGTTCCGCAAGCTGTTGCTCAGAATCCGTGCCAGCAGTCACATACTTCGCAGTGTCGGAGGCAACCACCTGCTTCCCTACTGAGTCCGTCCGATCCAACACCGCAATTTTCCCTTCGGCTCCATCTCCCGTAAGCAGGGCTGCAGCGACAGGCAAGGCAATCATCAAGGCAATGCCCAGAGGACCCAGAAGTGTGGAGATGATGAACCATTTGCTGCGAACCCGCGTGCGGTATTCGTGCGCGATGATAACGGTGATCTTGCCCATAAGTCATGTAAAATACACGACAAAACACTTTCCTTTGCTCATGCTTTGCCGCTCGTTTGTAGTTTTGTCTGCTATTCCCATCCGAATCAAGGTATACGTCCCCATGAGCATCCTGCACGAAGCACTTAACTCACAAGCCGATGCTATTCGCGCCCGTAAGGCAGCCCTCCTATCAGCACACGGCGAATCTGCAATCTCGACAGTTACACCAGGAGCCGTTTTAGGCGGTATGCGCGGCATACCAGCGCTTGTTTGCGAGACATCTACGGTGTCGGCCGACGAAGGGTTGCGCATTCGCAACATTCCAATCATGGAGCTAACGGACCTTACACCAGAAGAAACATTCTGGCTGCTCGTAACAGGCAAGCGTGCGACAGCAGCCGAAGTGAGCGCTCTACAGGACGTCTTCTCGCGGTACTATGCAATCCCTCAGTACGTGATTGATACGCTTAAGGCCATGCCTGCAGATTCACATCCAATGGCGATGCTAAGTGCAGCACTGCTTGTGATGGAACGTGAAAGCGAGTTCCGCAAGGCCTATGATGATCACACGGGTAAGGACGAGATGTGGAAGCCCATCGTTAACGATGCAGTCCGCCTCATCGCCTCCATGCCTGGCATTGCAGCTGCCATCTACCGCATTCGTTTCAACAAGGGCGAGGTAATTGCACCACTGGCTGGTGATAAAGACCTTTCGAACAACTTCGCTCACATGTTGGGTGTGAGCAGTGAAGCGTCGTGGAAGGAACTCATCCGTCTGTATCTCGTGTTGCATACCGACCACGAAGGCGGTAACGTCAGTGCCTACACAAGCTACGTTGTAAGCTCTGCTCTGAGCGACCCATACTATGCTACAAGTGCAGCACTCTGCGGTCTTGCTGGTCCATTGCACGGACTTGCCAATCAGGAGTGCCTTGCCTTCATCATGGGTGTACGCGAGAAGTTCGGCGGTGTACCATCAGAAGAACAGATCAAGGAATTTGCTTGGGAGCGACTGAAAGCCGGACAGGTTGTCCCTGGCTATGGTCATGCCGTACTCCGTGTTACCGATCCACGTTTTACTGCTTTCCATGAGTTTGCTCAGAAGCATGGAATTCAGGACGACAATGTGCAAATCGTTCAGCGCATCTTCAATGTAGTTCCCGGCGTTCTTCTGGAGCATGGCAAGGCAAAGAATCCATGGCCGAATGTTGATGCCTATAGCGGTTCGCTCTTGTACTCGTACGGGATGACGGAGTTTGATTTCTACACGGTGATGTTCGGTGTAAGCCGCGCCATTGGCTTGTGTTCACAGATGGTTGTAAACCGAATGATGAACCTGCCGATCGTCCGTCCAAAGAGTCTTACTCTTGACGCCTTGGAAAAGGCCGCATCCAAATAATGCCGCACCCAAATAATTAATCGAACATCGAACAGCACCCTCGTTGGTCACAGCATCAGCGAGGGTTTTTTGTTGAGAATCCAGGCATGCAGAGTCATGATACTGCGACAACTCTCCTAAAGATCAACGAGTATTGAAGGATGTGCATTGCCTAGCTGGATGAAGTCCTGCTCCACACGCAGTCAGACATTTGGTATGTCACCGCATCCATGTACACCACTCGCATGAGTAGCGTTCATGGATTCATGTACGGTTGTTGATTGGGCAGCGGAGTTGCGCGTAGTAGTGATGTACCTACTCAATCACATCAGCAAGATGTATGCTCGCCCTACACCGTGGCTTCGTTAGTGCATCAGCAGAAGGGCATTGTGCAAAGAAGATGAGGAGGACGAAGCAAACGTGCTCACGGCTCAACGCCTACCGTCGAACTGAACTTCGGATAGTTCTCGTCGAGACCTGGCGCCAACGGTGTTTCCCACACCCAGCGATCTGCACTTCGAGTACGCGAATAGGTGCGCATGCCTACGCCCCTTACCCTGCCCCCTCTCCACACCCGTTGCATTACGCCGACCATGATCGAGAGTTCTGCTTCGCGATCTACATCGGTTGCATGCTGGGCGGCAATGCGCTCAATCAGTTTCGAGCCAACCACCTGCACCAGTCCCCATCCATTGGGTAGCTCATGCGGTTCAATGATCCCGCTTGGCGCACAGAACCAGCGATAGTTCCCAAGGTGGAGCGGATCACTACGATGCGATTTCGAACGATCTGCGAGAAAGTCTGCTCGGCTTACCTTACACTCGATCAGGTAGGTTAGTCCGTCGGGGCCGACGCCGAAGACATCAGGATTTTCTGCAGAACGAGAGGAGCTTGTTTCGGTACAGACAACGAGTGGACGGGCTCGTTCTGGCGTGGGTGAGAGTGACCAAAGCCAATTGCGAGCGCGCCGTACCATTTCAGAATGAGTCATGAAGGGGGCTCCGGTTTCGCAAGATCACATACTGTTGGTTGACGTAACCTAGTATCTTTGCGGCTTCTGGGCGGGATGTGTGGACTCTACGGGATTCGAACCTGTGACCTCTACGATGTCAACGTAGCGCTCTAACCAACTGAGCTAAGAGTCCAAAGCGAACCGCAAAAGTACAGCGACGGATTGGAACCAGCAACACAAACAACATAAATCATCAACACAGTCAGCAAGGAATTGGAATGATCATCGGTTTGGTCATCGGAACTGGAATACTCGCACTCTTGGTCGCGATCGTCTTCCGTCAACGCGTTATCTCTGTCCGCATCGAAGATGGTGCTGCCTCTGCCGAAGAGGTCTCCCGTCTGAAAGAAATCTCCGACGCTATCGCCGAAGGCGCCATGGCTTTCTTGAGCCGAGAGTATCGCGTACTCACCATCTTCATGCTGTTGTTTGCCGTACTCATTGGCTTTACGGTCGACCACGGCATGTATACTGCTCTCTCCTTCCTGATTGGTGCAGCAACTTCAGTAGCAAGCGGCTTCATCGGAATGAAGATTGCCACCAAGGGGAATGTGCGAACTGCTTCGGCAGCACGGCAGGGAATAACCAAGGCCTTCCGCGTAGCATTCGAGAGTGGTGCCGTGATGGGATTCGGGCTTACCGGACTCGCAGTTCTTGGCTTGGTGTTGGTGTACATGGGAATTGATTTCTTGCTTCCATTAGGAATCGACATGACACGTGAGATCCAGATGGAGATTCTCTCCGGCTTTGGCCTTGGTGGCTCGTCGGTTGCTCTGTTTGGTCGCGTAGGTGGCGGGATCTATACCAAGGCTGCTGACGTTGGTGCTGACCTCGTGGGCAAGGTAGAGGCGGGCATTCCTGAGGATGACCCACGGAACCCAGCCGTTATTGCCGACAACGTAGGTGACAATGTTGGTGATATCGCCGGCATGGGTGCCGACCTCTTTGGATCGGTAGCTGAGTCGACCTGTGCTGCACTCGTCATTGGTGCTGCTGCCTACGCTGCAACCCCTGAAGCTTCGCAGAACATGGGCGTCCTGCTCTTCCCGATGCTCGTCAACGCTGTTGGTATCGTAGCCAGCTTGATCTCGTTGTTCTTCATCAACGTGAAGCAAGAGAACAAGGTCGAATCAGCACTGAAGAATGCCTTGATCATCTCGACCGTACTCATGCTTGCCATACTCTGGCCAATTACTCAATGGGCATTCGGCAGTGAAAGCTTTGTAGTTGGTGCCGTTACCGTTACAGCAACCGGTGTTTTTGCGGCGCTGGCGGCTGGTCTCATTGCTGGCCTACTTATCGGCTTGGTTACGGAGTTCTTTACAAGCCATGCCTACAAGCCAGTGCGTGAGGTTGCGGATGCTTCAAAGACTGGTTCTGCAACAAACATCATCTACGGCCTTGCTCTTGGCTACAATAGTGCTGTTGTTCCAATGCTTCTGATTGCCATCAGTGTTGTGGTCGGCTTTATGAGTGCCGGGATGTATGGTATTGCTCTCACGGCAATCGGTATGCTTGGCACCATCGCTGTTGGCCTGACTATTGATGCTTATGGTCCGACATCCGACAATGCCGGTGGTATCGCCGAGATGGCCGAGATGGGTAAGGACATTCGCAAGCGTACGGATGCTCTGGATGCTGCCGGCAACACGACGGCTGCGATCGGTAAGGGATTTGCCATTGGCTCAGCAGCACTCACGTCGCTCGCACTAACGAGCGCATTCCTCACGCGCGCACAAGGTGTACTTGCTACGCAAGGAAAGACTCTTGATCTGAACATCACCGATCCACAAGTGCTTGCTGGCCTGCTCCTAGGTGGTGCATTACCGTTTGCTTTCTCGGCGATGACGATGAAGAGCGTTGGCAAGGCCGCCTTTGACATGATCGAGGAAGTGCGCAGGCAGTTTAAGACGATCCCTGGTCTGATGGAAGGTAAGGCACGGGCCGACTATGCCAAATGCGTCGACATCTCAACACGTGCATCTATTCGCGAGATGATTGCACCAGGTCTTCTAGTGATTGTAACTCCACTCCTGGTTGGCTTCCTGTTTGGTCCGCAAATGCTCGCTGGCCTCCTGATTGGCGCACTTGTCGTTGGCGTTATGCTCGCAATTTCGATGGCCAACAGTGGTGGTGCCTGGGACAATGCAAAGAAGTATATCGAAACAGGCGTTCACGGTGGCAAGGGGTCTGATACACATAAGGCAGCCGTTGTTGGTGATACGGTTGGCGATCCGTTCAAGGATACATCGGGTCCGTCGTTGAACATCCTTATCAAGCTCATGGCCATTATCTCCCTAGTCTTTGCTGGCGTATTCGCGGCCAAGGGTGGCATGCTGCTGAGTTTGTTCCAATAGTCAAACCAGAAGCATTTATATCTTCAGCATGCTTGACACACTAGCGGCAACGTAGTCAAACATGTTGCGATTACGGTGATTAGTTTTAATCGTTAATCACCAGTAGACAAACAGTAGAAAGCACACTCACCAATGCCAGCTCCACATCGTGGATGCTGGCATTTTTTTATTCCGGCATGGACTGTCCGCCATTGTTCGGACAAGGTTTTTTGATCGATACTGATTTGTATCCAGCCCCCTTCCAAACAGCAGATGTCAACAAACAGAAATTGCGAGTCAGCCACTCTGTCATCTCTTCCGCAGTGTGTCGTCGCCGATTTCAGCGCTTTGTCAGCATGCAGTGCGTCGTTTTGGCGGTTTCTGCCTAGAGGATCTCAAACTTTGACATCAATCACGAGTCCAACATGCACTATTGACATTTTTTGGCCTGCTTGGTCAGAACTATTGTCAGTCTGCGAAGGATTTGACTATATTCCCCCTGCACGAAGCAGACAACCTGACACATCGGGTGGTGATCGTTGCTTAAGTGCCACAGGTATGTAGATAACTCACGGTAAATAAATCGTAAACCGTTTGTTCAACCTACTGGGAGGATCACACATGAACCGTGTGATGGTACACTTTTTAATGGGCTGCCTGCTCTTGGGGCTGTCAGCCAGCGTGGCGCAAAGCCAGACAGTGTGTACATCTGGCATTTTACCGTACTACTATGTGCGTGTAACGGGTCCATATTCATACAATGGAAGCCAGAAGTACAAGCAAGGCGATCAGATACCTGTTCAGATCTACTACTACTACACCTATGGCAAGAGCTTTGTCATTCAGTTCTCAACGGATGGGAGCACGTGGACAACGATTGGCAACAGTTTCACGTTTGCCAGTTCGTACACGACGGAGACAAAGAACGTAACAGTGCCGTGGGATTTCGGTCCAACGGATAAGTGCTACATCCGTTGCGCAGAGGTTTATACAGGGTCAACCTGTTACTTCCAACCTGCCTACCTCTACTATGCCTCAAGTTTCTCACCATACTACTACGTGAAGATCGAACGGGGTTGTAGAGCACCAGAGATCACGAAACAGCCACAAGATCAGAAGCTGTGCTTGGGTGACAAGCTATATATCGACGTCGAGGCACCTACAGGGGTTTACTACTCATACAAGTGGTATAAGGATGGCACTGTTATCAGCACTGATGGTCCTGATCTTGATATTGGTCCAGCAACACTTGCCGATGCAGGTAACTACAAGCTCGAAATCAGCGACGTATGCGGCAAGAGCTCTACAACATCAACAGCCAAGATCGAAGTCCGCGAGTACACGGCAATTACAACACCACCACAGCCAATTATCCTGTGCAAAGGAAAGGGCGGACAGATCTCTGTTGCTGCCAAGGGAGACAAACTCACGTACCAGTGGTACAAGGATGGCGTTGCTATGACTGGCGAAACCGGAACTACTGTTAAGTTCTACAGCGCCCTACCATCCGACCAAGGCTACTATCACGTCGAGGTAACGGGTGAGTGCGGACCTCCAGTATCCAGCACCCCGATTCTCGTTACCGTACCACCAAAGGCCGAAATCACCGAACAACCGGTTCCAACTTCCGTTTGCCCAGGGTCACCATTGCAACTAACCATCGGTGCAACCGGTGGCAACCTATCGTATCAGTGGTTACACAATGGCACGGCTATCATTGGGGCAACGCAGGCTACCTATACAGTACCAGCAGCGTCGGTAGCCGATAACGGTTTCTACCGCTGTATTGTCGACATCCCTGGAGTTTTGGATGCAACGGGCTGTGACGCCTCGGTGCTTTCAAGTCAAGTGTTCGTCAATGTCCATGCCGCTCCAGTCATTCAAAAGCAGCCAGAGATGGCCGACGTCTGCAATGGCTCCGATGTGCAATTGGTTGTTGGTGCAGAAGGTACTGGTCTGGAGTATCAGTGGTATCGTAATGATGCTCCTGTGCCCAATGCAACCAACTACTCGCTGAACCTGCAGGATATTACTGACGGTCAGGAAGGTATGTACTATGCCGTGGTCACTGGTGTTTGTGGACTTACCACGACAACGCAGACCGTTGAAGTTGGCGTACACTCACTTCCAACAATCGAAGAGCAGCCACAAGCCATCACCGTCGTCATGGGCGAAGATGCAACACTTGAGATCGAGGCAACCGACGCACAGGTAATCACGTGGATGCAGAACGAAAAGGAACGCATGACCGGAAAGTCTACCGCCTTTACCATCGCTGATGCAAAAGCATCGGATGCTGGATACTATCGTGCTGTGGTCATGAACTCATGCGGTGGTGTTGTCTCACGGCTTGCCAAGGTGACGGTTATTGATCCATCATCTCTAGAACCACGTCTGACCACGAACGTGGAAACGGTTGACTTTGGTGAAGTACCCTACGGATACAGTGGACAGCAAACATTCACAGGTGTGATCACGAACAATGGTAATGTTCCGGTCAACATCTCTGGTGCTAGCATGTCGGGTCCTGACGCAGGCGCATTCGTTGTTGCCGTCAGCGTAGCTCCAACAGTACTTCAACCAGGCGAAAGCGTATCGGCACAGGTAACGTTCACTCCTTCGAAGGTTGGTGCCGCTGCAGCAACAATTACCATTGAGTCTGATGCCGTAAACGGTCCACATGCCTTTGACGTTATCGGTGCTGGCGTCATTCGTTACACCGTCGATGGTGACCTTGCCTTTGGTATTGTCGACAAGCAGTCAACGAACACGAAGTGCTTCCAGATTAACAACACGTCAACCCAAGACATTGTCATCGATCAGGTAGAGCTTTCCGGTACATCGTCGGATGTATTCACGATCTCTACGGCAATGCCACTTAGCGTAGCTGCCGGTTCGACAAAGGAGCTATGCCTGCAATTCTCACCAAGCGAGGTGGGAGCTTACTCGGCTGCCGTAGCCTTCAAGTCTGCCAACGGCGGCAATCTTGATGCTTCGACCTCTGGAACATGCGAAATCGCATCGACCGTTACAACGGATGCGCTCGCTGTTGGAATACGGGCATTCCCCAATCCAGCCAGCAACGCACTAACTGTTTCAACAGGCAGCATCCTCCCTACAAGTATCCGCATTATCTCGAATACGGGTCAGCTGGTAGCTTCATTGCCAGCCTCCCAACAGGTAACGTGGAATCTTACTTCCACCGACGGTACCGCCGTTTCAAGTGGCACCTATACCTTGCTTATCGCCGACGAGCATAACATCTATCGCATGATGGTACAAGTCGTACGCTAAGCAAACAGATCTTGCGGAAGGGGGCTTCGGTTTCGGAGCCCCCTTTTTTTTTGCTTGCTATTCAGTACATCAACACTGAACGGAGCAGATGGTTACTATGCATCACGAATTGTAGATGTCACGGTGCCCTAGCCCCTTCCCAGTCTAACTGTCATTCACATTCTGAATCCGTGTTCCCCAATGGACCATATGGAGGGTACTGGAATGCAGTATTGACACTGCACGAATGGCACTTGCGACGTTCCTGCTACTTGCGTTGGAAACACTGGTTGAACCCGCAAGCGACTATGGTTATGGACTGGAGGACGGATACGCGAAGTCAGATCCAAAGAAAACATTGACAGTGTCCAGTGGGTAACTACCAAAATGGCGGTATTTGACTATATTTCTCCCGGAATGTGTAGGTAACCTGACAGAAATGTCAGCTCCAAAGGTGAAATAGCGCTATTAGCTAGCAATTGAATCACGGTAATCAACTAAACAAACCGTTTGTTCAACCTAATGGGAGGATCACACATGAAGCGTGTGATGGTACAACTTTTCTATGCATGTGTTGCACTTTGCTTGGTAGGGCAAGTTGCACAGAGTCAGACCTACTGCGATTACGGGTATTATTACTACGACTCCTACCTACAGCTTTACAGCCCACACTCCTACATGGGAGCAACGAAGGTAACCGCAGGTAAGGATTTGAGCGTCTACTATTACTGCGGCTTTTGCCTGGGCGACATTCTGGCCGTTCAGATTTCACCTGATGGCGTCAAATGGATCACCATTGCCTCCGGTAAACAGACATGTGGTTCGTACACCATTAACGCAACCGTTCCCTTGACCACTACACCCGGGAACTACTATCTGAGGATTACGACGGAGCCGTACTATGGTACATGCTACCTGACACCGTCGTATATGTCCTATTCAACCAACAAATACCTGAACACTTCATACTACATCACCGTTGAGCGGGGATGCGTTGACCCTCCAATTACCAAGCAGCCAGCAGACCAGAAACTATGTCTGGGCGACAAGCTGTTCATCGACGTCGATGCTCCCACTGGTCCTTACTATTCGTACAAGTGGTATCGCAATGGGACGCTTATTAGTACTAGCGGACCAGATCTCTTGATCCCCTCGGCAACACTATCAGATGCAGGCAACTACTCGCTTGTCGTTGATGAT
>JAGFIZ010000034.1 GCA_024103135.1 Bradyrhizobiaceae bacterium
CGACGGATTCAATCACATTGCCAACGTGCTTGACGGCATTGTGTACACTGACGGAGAACCCAAAATGGTCGCATAATTCAGCCAACCACAGGTGCCCTCATCCACAACATTTGGAAGTATCCCGCAAAATCTTGATCAACTGGACCTGGATATCCTGTTGGATACATATCCGCTATTAGTCCTGCGCAATCTGGGTCATGAATGTTTATCAGACCCCAACCAGTTACGCTCAATCGGTACATTGGCTCCCACTCTGAGCCATTAGGTACCAGGCAGAACCAAGCTCTGTAGGTAACCAACAACTGGCAATCTGGATAGTCCGGGTGTATAAGAATAATCTGTGCAGGACCAGCATTGCCAGGCAAATTCTGGCTATCCAATTCCTGGCAATCCCCTAGACAAAACCAATTCTCTTGACTCTTGACACTTGGGGTGAACAGTGCAAGAACAAGAAGCAGCAGAATAGCGTTCTTCATGGAAGCGCTCTTTTGAAGTTTATGGAAACTACGGCAAATGCTTCGTTAACATTGAAGCAATATTGAGCTGTTTCACACAAAACCGGACATCTTAAAAGAGTTCCAAACAACAGGCTATTGTCTTCTCTACCAACAAACACTCGTACGCAATTCGTCGTGTACGTTACGTCGCTGATCGAGGGCAACGAATCACCCCTGACACCATGCTGCACCCACCATAGTGTGGATCAACAAGGCGAAGGAAGATGACAACAAGGTCGAAGCTTCAAGGCCAGAGAGTGTCAGAAACTCGTTGACAGATTCCGTTCCACTAAGAAAAGTTCAACTCAAATCCGACTAGCGAATGACAACAACCTTCCCTGTCCGGCTATATCTACCATGTTGAGCGTGTAGCGTATAGATGCCGTTAGGAACTGCCTCAAGTGGAAGCGTGAATTCACCTGTGGAAGAAAAGACTTCCCAACGCTCAACGATTGCACCTGACGTGGAAGAAAGTTGAGCCTGCATCGCATTGTTACACTCTGGATCAAATCCAGCTACGTTGAGTACAGATGATGCAGGGTTGGGCCAACAATGCACACCGGAGGTTCGCTGTGACTCATGAGCACTACTGCCGAGGTGAGTAGTGCTAAGATTAACTGACTTGATTAGACCGTGATTTCCTTGGACGTAAACAACAGAATCGTTGACCATTGACACAGTGCGGAACCTCAACACTGAATCGTGCTGGTGATTGTAGATCTCTGTCCATGTTTGCCCACCATCGGTTGTCTCGTAGATCGTGTACTGGTCTGCAACGACTCCGGCGTCGGGACTACAAAAGTCTGCGGCCACGAGTTCCCGACTACCAGCGATTTCAGTTTGAACCCACGTAAGGCCAGTATCGATCGAGGATGCGTATACACCAATACCCTTCGTGTGGTGATAACCAAAGGCCGCGATTTTGCCAGCATCTCTAAATCGAATCTCATTCCACGAGATGTTTGTATCGACATATTCACGCCACGATTGTCCAAAATCTAACGTAACGCGGAGTTCCGGGCCGCCACAAACGCCAATTGCATGATTGACAGAATATGCGCAGCTCTTCCAATACGCATCAAAGTCAAATATGTCAAGGTCGATCCAACTACTACCACCGTCAAGTGTATAAAACACGTAGCCGCCCATCAGAATGATTGCCCCATGACGTTCATCGACAAACGAACAGTTCGTTACGGCCAACCCTCTTGCAGTAGGGGAAGCAGTGGTCCAAGTCTGTCCAAAATCTTTCGACATCGCAAGACCAAAGAGGCCGGAGAAAACCCACGTCGAATCGTTGGTGAACAGTATTGTGCGTATGCCGCTTGGGAATATTGGAGGCTCGTCTACAACCTGCCAGCTAAGTCCTCCATCCGTGGTACTGTACAATTGTCCTATAAACGAAGAAATGAAGCCTGAATCAGGAGATGAAAATCTAACGGCGGAATGCATGAAGTCCGGCGCTGGATCAGGAACTTGAATCCAGTCGTTAGAAGCACCACGTACACGACTTGTGCAAAACGCTACGATGCATGCAACAACAAGGAACCGAGCAACTACTGACATGCTACACCTCTAGGGATACCTACCACTTAAACTAGAAATTACACTATCTCTCACTATCAATGACCCGTCTGCTCCTGAAAACACTTGAACGCAATTCGGAGTGTCAGCGGAGCTGCTAAAATGAGTGCAATAACGAATCACCCCCGTCATCATGCAGCTCACACCAAAGTGTGAATCAACGAGCCGATGGAAGATGATAACAAGACCGTAGCTTCATGGGAAGAAAGTAGGGGGCTGGAAGTTTGTTGGAAAGTTGCATAAAGGTGTGCATGCCGATGCACGAGTTTCGTGCCTCTAACTCCGTGATAGTAGAACCCTCTGATCTTCAACGACCCATAGTGCTGCACGCTTAATGGCCCCTTTCTTGATTCAGGGAGGTTTCAGTCTTCTCTCTAGTTTGGTTATGGCGAGACATTGAATACTAACGCTCACGTCTACAAGCCACGACCATCTAAGTATCTCAATCCAAAGAATTTTCTTTGCAGTGTTTGCAAGTACGGGAATTTACTTATATTCAATGCGTAAGGTCAACTTGGTATGCCTACATCAACCGTTTAACGAAAGATGGAAGCGATGATGATGATTTTATTGCGAAGCACATTTCTTTACACCTTTTTCACGTGGAGACTCAAATGAACGAATCTCACCACCACACACCACACCCCCCACCCACCCTCCC
>JAGFIZ010000037.1 GCA_024103135.1 Bradyrhizobiaceae bacterium
CTTGCAGAGAAACTTGTTGCTACACACCACTGTGATGGTCAGTCGTTCTGGGTCATCGTTCACGCGCGCTCAGAGCCCGTGTTCTATGCCTACAGGGTGTCGGCACAGGGCATCGGTCAACCGGTAGTGAGTAGGGTGGGCCGACAGTTAACACCAACGGCAACGCAGGTGCGCGGTGGACCGTACGGGCAGGGACTTATGGCCGTTTCGCAGAGTGGTTCGAAGATTGCGATGGCTGTACCATTCAGCTACTCTGCAGAGGTCTTTGATTTTAACACAGCCACAGGCGAGGTGAGCAATCCTGTTGTATTGGATAGTAGCAGCAGAACCTATGGAATCTGTTTCTCGCCATCGGCACAGTTGGTGTATACGGTTGAGTGGACGTCCAGGTTTGCCGAAGGGCCTGCTGTGCGTCAGTTCGATTTGCAGAACCTAGGAAGTGACCTGGAACTGGGCCGTCTGATCGACGACGATGTTGACTTTCACCTAGGAGGAATTCAACTCGGCCCGGATGGTACATTATGGTTGGCTGAATCTGCTGGTCTGGCACAGATTCAATTCCCCGATGTGGTTGGTACTGGTTGTAGGTTAGTTCATGGCAGAGTATCACTGCAGTCACCAGCACGCATCGTAATCGGCCTGCCAAATTTGATTACTAGTTACTACGACAACTCACGCCTTGCCTGTGCTCCTCCATTGTCGGCAATACAAGCGGATACGGTGATTTGTGTTGGGTCATGTGTAGACGTAGCAGATGCCTCCAGGAATTCGCCTACATCGTGGCAGTGGGAGTTTGATGGAGGGATCCCTCCCAGCTACACAGGTGTGAAGCCCCCTCCCATCTGCTACAGTGTTCCTGGCGTCTTCAAACAGACTCTGATTGCTACGAATCAATACGGGTCCGACACAACGGAACGCTATGTGCGTGTTGTACCACTTCCAGATGTTAGCGCTGGTGCCGATGTTATTCTCTGCGATTCGGCTGCTGGTAAGCTTAATGCATCAGGTGCAGATCGTTATGAGTGGGAGTACAATCCAGGGCTAGGAAATAAGCATGTTGCTGATCCAGTGGTGAGAGTGTTTGCTCCAACACAGTTTGTTGTCCGCGGCTGGAATGCCGACGGTTGCTCTGCTACAGATACCGTAATGGTGTACACGTATACCAACGGTAGGCCACCGGTTGTGCTCCACACCCCTTCAATTTCAGGTGTGGCAGGGGGCTTAGGCACGGTTGTAGTGTTGAATAACGGAAGTAAGCCAGTTGGAACTGTGACTTTAGAACTACACCTACCGGCGGCTGCATTTGCCGATCCTGTTGTAGAGCGAGGCACGCTGCTGTCGTCTAGTCGTCCTTCACTTGAAGAGATCGTTCTCCAGATACAACCGCATAATGCCACATCCGATACGCTGTGCTTGGTGAAAGGCACGTTCTTACTCACGTCGCAGACACATCGGATGTGGGCAGTTGGTGTTTCACAAAACAGTTGCGACAGTTTCATTTCGGAACCAGGACAGATTTCGACGAATACCTGTGGTGGCAACGTACGCATGGTGGTACTTACGGGCGAAGAGCCTAAACTCACTATTGGTCAGTCCGACCATACTGTTAATGTTCATGCACCACGCAATATGGATCTTACTTTAGAGTGTTGGGATAGTGGCGGTGCGCGGCTTATGCGTCATGTGTTCCGGCAGCATGACGAAACGGTGTCGTTTAGTTTACCAAATATCCACGGGGTGCTGCTCTTACTACTCCGTTTTGACTATGGCGCTGTAACCAAGGTCGTTTTACTTCCGTAGGATCCTCGTTCTCCACAATTTGCTAGGGGAACTAACGGAAGTAAAAAATATTTGCATAGTTGATTTTTTTTTTTTTTACGTTGTGTTTGCCTGATGAAGAATTGCCCATTCGACGGGCGTTTTTGTATAAAACGTGTATAAGGAGGAATATGAAGACCTCACTGTGCATAGCTTTTTTTATTGTACTGTCTAGTTCTTCTTTTGCCCAATGTGATTCATTGGCACAGGTACAGGCAGCAGATGATACACTGTTTGCTGTTACCTCCGATTCTACCTACGACCCAACTAAATATATCCTGCCAAATGAGATATCGCCCTTCTACACATTCGATCTGCAAGAAGACTCAGTTCGCTTTAAATATCGGGTTGGAGAATTCGCGTTGAATTCACGATGGGTATATCTCGAAACTTGGTGCCATGACAAACAATACAACTTCGACGTACAGGGCGATTCAGCTCGGTGGGACTATACCAATGCAGAACTGTCTAACATCTCGAGAACTAAGACCTTTGCTCTCGCACCATCGGATACTGTGAGTTTTTACCGCGAGTACTTCTGGCTGGACAAGACCACTAACTCGTACAATACGTCAAAGTTTGTATCGAGCAACAGTATTTCAGTTGTCGTAGAGTTAGTAAATGCCGAGAACGGATTGCGGCTTACCCTCTTGGATAGCATGCACATTGCGTCTACAGGGTCAAACCAACCTTGTGTAGTTAGTTGGAAACCTGCAATTGCACGTATTGCTCGACAAGCAACCAGCATAGAGGATACAGTATCAGCATACATGCAGGTCCGCGTTGCCACAGGTGGGAGCAATGCCGGAACGTTTATGCGTTATGACATGCTTCGCACGAGCTTTAGCAAGACCCACCTTGCCGATGCCGGCTGGCAAGACTATGCCCGTAACGTTGCAGAGGACAATAACTGCAGCCAGTCGTGCACATTCTTGGCAGAACCACTCGCTAATCCACGTGGCATTCAAGTAAGCATCGCCCCTGGTCAGACTGCCGTGGATGCACTTACAATTTTCGACATTAACGGTAATGTTTTAAACACCACCACCTTGCCAACATCATCGCCATATACAGTTTCAGTCACCTCATCCGGTGTGTACGTTGTGGTTGGGTTCAAGGCTGGGTCTCCCATTTGTACAGTCGTAACATATGTTCAATAACACCCGAGTTTATTAACGTCAACGAAATCGAAGGCCATAACATGAAGTCAGTCGCGATAATCTATCTTTTAGTTTGCTCCCTGGCGATTAGCCTTAGCGCCGCTCCAGCTTGTCCGGGGAAACCAACGCCGATGCTAAATATGCGTTTACCTGTCCCGATGTCAAACAATGCGTACTCTTCGGTGCAGGAGCCGTGTAGTGGGGGAGACCCAAGTCCTGGACCATCTTGTAGATGCTACGTTCATACAAGGACAGGTGTACAAGAATGTGTACCCAAAAGTGGCTCGACAGCTTGTGATTACGACGCCGACTGTGGAAGCTACAAACCTGGACTTTTTACATCTGTTCCGCAATTGGGTTTGAGCACACCGGCATGGCATACTTTTATGCTATAGGGTACTGCGTAGTAGGTGAGCGATATACGGTTTCGGCTTCGTGATCGTGTAGGTACATCAAACTTGGTAAGGAAGATAGAATGGAAAACAAATAGAGCTACATTCTCCTTGTCCTTGACGTAACGGCAGGGATACTTGTCGCGGCGCCGTGAAGCTGGCTTTAGTAGTTCTCATGTTCGGCACTTTCCCGCGTGTAACTCATGTGACTACGGTGGTGGACGGGTCTAGGCACCCTTGATTTCGACATGGTTTGTAAGCAGCTATTAGTCGCAGGTTTCGTCTTCATCCCAAAAGAAGTACTTGACGCATCACGATGGACTTGCACGCGAAGCAAAGTGGAAAGACTTGACACACAAACGCCCCAATACACTTGGTGTATTGGGGCGTTCGATCATTGAGCCGACGGCCGGACTTGAACCGGCGACCTGCTGATTACAAATCAGCTGCTCTACCAGCTGAGCTACATCGGCAGAACGACAAAAATAAAAACTCTTCCGAATTCGGAAAGAAGAAATCTTGTGTTGGTTAGCAGTGTGTTATCGAACATTAAACGTTACATGAAACGCTACATGATGCTAGAACAGTTCGGGCGCAACGGCTTCTTCGATCATCTCGCACCAGATGTGTCCAATCATGATGTGACACTCTTGAATTCTTGCAGTAACTGTCGACGGAACGATCACAGACGCATCACACATCTCTGCAAGTACGCCTCCTGAGCCCCCTAACAAACCGATGCACTGAACACCGTGCTTCTTGGCTTGCTTCACTGCTGCAACAACGTTGGGAGATGTGCCACTGGTGGAGATGGCTATGAGCACATCGCCATTGCTGCCAAACGCCTCTACCTGTCGGGCAAAGACTTGCTCGTAGCCATAGTCATTGCCACCGGCAGTGAGGACGGAGGAATCAACGGTGAGTGCCATGGCCTTAATGGCACGACGTTCAATGCCTCCACGGAGGCGCACGACAAGTTCTGCGGCGATGTGCTGACTGTCGGCGGCACTGCCTCCATTGCCGCACAGCATGATCATACGGTTTTGTGTAGCTGCTGAGGCTAAGACGCTAC
>JAGFIZ010000077.1 GCA_024103135.1 Bradyrhizobiaceae bacterium
ATTGCTTGAGCTGTCCATTCGGATTGAAGTAGATGTAGCTAGCATTGGTGAAGACTTCTTCGGCGTAGCCGGTGATTTGCAGACCGTTACCGCGGACGTAGACAAGGACGCCTTCTTCGGGTTCGGGTCTGACGTAGATGTCGACGTCGACCTTTGGCTTGATGTTCTTCGTCCACTTGACGCCGTCCTTATCAAACACAATAACAAGGTAGGCAGCGCTATCAGACGGCGTGGCCGGAGTTGGGGCAAACACCACAGCACCGATTGATGCATCATCGGCAACCCAGGTGTCGGTTACGTCAACTGCCAGAGTTGTTGTATTGACGTCAACCTCCACCGAACCAACCATTCCACCTTCGGTCGCATTGTAAAACCTTAGCGTTGTCTGATCTGGCTTTGCTGAGTCTCTCGCAGCCCACACAAGCATGTTGGGATTGCGTGGTATGTACGTCCACATACCGTCGTCAGGAACGGCACGTGAGCTTACGTTTCCCGTGGCAAGGTCTACCTCTTGTAGCCGATTGGTTTCGGAGGTAACAGGATTGCCGCCAATCGAACTGCACCCAAGCTGCTGTCCCTTGATCTCTTCACCTCGCCACCTACGCAAGCCCCCTTCCACCGTCCAACTGTTTTGTGCCTGCGTTGGTACAACTGACCATGTTACTAGACCTAGAAGGATTACGAGGGTAAGGTGGAGGGTCCGCATAACAACTATGGGTTTTTGAAAGAATTATCGCCAACTTACGAAGTCATTTTCATGGTACGTGTATTTCTGGAGGCATTATGCCAACACCATCAGAGCCAGAATCAGTTGCTGTCGAAAAGGAAAAGACCAAGCGGTACTTCGCTTTGCTCATCGTCGGTGGATTGATCGCCGTCTTCGTGATCAGGTTGTTCTTCTCGATGTTCACACCGGGCTCGCCTGTAAAGGGCGACATCGAGATCACCAAGGAGGGCATCAAGGTGAGCCTGGAACAGCCCTTGATCCAACAGGTTGATAGTAGCACAAGTGTACTCCGATCAGCCGATGGCGAGGTGCCCTTCACAACTGGGCGAATTCAGAAGATCCTCATTGATTCAGTTGTTTCACGCGCAACTAAGCCGACAACTGCACCACGAATCACCATCACCCCAGAACGGTTCGTCGGAAGCAACCTCATCGACAGCAAGGGTGGCTTTGTGTTGTCAAGCAAGAACGCTACACAATGGAATGTCGGTCATGATGATGCTGGCTACGCAAACTCATCAAAACCAATCGTGACGCTTACATCGAAGAATGCCGAAGCCAATACTTCGGTAGTCGTACATCGCACGCCCCGTTCCGAACTTCAGGATTGTGATAGTATTCGCTGTGCCGTGCATGCCATTATTGCCAAACATTCTGCAAACAACAGGATAACCCGCGTAAGCATGAAGATTGATGATGCATCGAACACGGCATTACTGTCGTATGTGGACGTGCGCGCAAAGTCGCAGACCTACATCAAGGTTGTGCTCGACAAGCAGTTTCTGTA
>JAGFIZ010000043.1 GCA_024103135.1 Bradyrhizobiaceae bacterium
TGTCGTGAATGGCAATGATTGCACGCAAGCCGGTGACGGAATCAGAGCACAACACAACTTGTTCGTGCCCCATCGTTGAGAGTGTATCAAAGAGCTTCATAAAATTCCATTGTCAGAAATGAGCCCCAAAAATACGGAACGTTATTTACGTACAACGCTGTCCGCATTACCATTACACGCTGTTTGGTGGAAGGGGGCCGGGTACCATACGGCGTAGGTGTGGATTGGCATGACTGGCATAATTGGTACGACTGGCACAGCTGGGACTTACTGGGGCAAGAGCACCCCTTTCGGCACGATAGTCTTGACGTTGGCACCAAGGACGCAGCAAGCACACATCAAAACACCGTTGTTGGCTCGGCACCGGTTGCAAAAAAAAAGGCCGTCATGATGACGGCCTTGTACGACTCGCGTGTTGGTTTCTCTCTTAATAACGAGGACCACGCTCACGGTCACGGTCACGGTCAAAGCGTGGCCGCTGTTCCCGCGGACGAGCTTCGTTAACCACGAGATTTCGACCACCGACCGAACGACCGTTTGTTGCTTCGATCGCTCCCGAACCGTCGGAGTCTGGCATCTCGACGAAGCCGAAACCACGGCTGCGGCCAGTGAACTTGTCCTTGACCACCGACGCGGAATCGACAGTGCCGAACTCTTCGAACACTGAACGAAGTTCAGCATCATCCATGGTGTACGGCAGGTTGCCAACGTAAATATTCATACAAACATCCTTAGCGAGCTTTTATCGGCGTCGTCACCAAACACTGAATTACTAAAGACGCGACGCCATCGGTTCGGCACCCGCCCACGAACCGTCATGCAATTTATGGGCAAATCACCCCCGAAGATGCAATACCTAAGGAATGTTTTTTTTGCGCTTAAATGTAGCTGCCTACAAAACGCAAGGATTTTTACATGGCTTCATGCATGTTCTTAGCCACTTGCGGCCAGTTCACGATGTTCCACCAATTGGTTACGTAGCCGCCTCGGTCATTGCGATACTTCAGGTAGTAGGCATGCTCCCAAACGTCCAGACCGAGAATTGGGGTGCTACCCCAAGGACTAAGCTTATGTTGATTTTCTGCTTGCAGCACGATCAATCGTTGGTCGGCCTTCCTGTAATGCAAGAGTGCCCATCCGCTGCCTTCAACGGCCTTTGCGGCGGCTGAGAATTGTGCTTTGAATGCATTGAACGATCCAAAACTTTCATCGATGGCAGTTTTCAGGTCACCCGTTGGTTCACCGCCGCCACCTTTTCCATTGGGAGCCATGATTTCCCAGAACAGCGAATGCAGGAAGTGTGCGCCATTGTTAAATGCTAGTGATCTGGACCAGTGCTGGATGAGCGAATAGTCGCCACTCTCTCTTGCCTTTGCAAGTTCTGCTTCCGTCTTGATAAGTCCGTTTACGTACCCTTGATGATGCTTGTCATGATGCAACCGCATGGTTTCGGCATCGATGTACGGCTCTAAGGCATCGTATGCATAGGGTAATGGCGGAAGGGTTGGTGTGGGATGCTCTGAGGGTCGAATGGCGTTCAGTGTTTTTTGCGAGGCAAGTAGTGGACTGGCTGCCAAGGATAATGCTGTGGTTGCAAGAAAGGTTCTACGCGATTTCATGTTGTTGATCCATTCATTGAGAGAAAATGCTCGTATTCTTCTACGTCGTCGACACTACCCATGAAGCAGGGAACGCGTTGGTGGAGTGCTTCGGGTTGGACGTCGAGCACGCGCTGCGTCCCCGTTATGGCCTTCCCGCCTGCTTGCTCTACCAAGAAGGCCATGGGGTTCACCTCGTACACTAGCCGAAGCTTGCCATTTGGCGCTGTAGTGTCGGCAGGATACATGAAGATTCCACCATAGTGCAGTGTGCGATGGATGTCGGCTACCATCGTCCCCACATATCGCAGGGAGTACGGACGCAAACCGTCATCGCTTGGCTGCAGAAGGTGGCGCACGTATGACCTTACGGGTTCTGCCCATTTATGGGAGTTACCGCTATTCACACTGTAAATCCTACCGCGTTTAGGAATACGGATGTTCTCGAATGTGAGCAGGAACTCACCAATCGTCGGGTCGAAGGTAAACACATCTACCCCTCTGCCCGTTGAGTAAACCAACTGTGTACTCGATCCATACATCGCATATCCCGCAGCAACCTGTTTGAAGCCGGGTTGCAAGCAATCAGCTTCCGTGCCTGGTGTGGTTAGCGATGGATCAAGTCGTTTGTAGATCGAGAAGATTGTACCAATCGAAACGTTTACATCAATGTTGCTCGACCCATCAAGCGGGTCGAACACCAGTACATACTTGCCTTTGGAGTATTCATCGGGGATGTGAATCAGATCCTCACTCTCCTCGCTCGCCATCACGCACAGGTGTCCACCGTGATCCATCGCTCGGAATATCACTTCGTTAGCGTGGATATCCAGACGTTTCACGCGCTCGCCGTGGACGTTGGTTGAATCGGTAAGGCCAAGGATATCGTTCAAGCCCGAGCGGCGAACATCGCGTGCCAATATTCTTATGGCCAAGGTCAAGTCGCGCAACAAGCGCGAAAACTCACCAGTGGCATCAGGGTGCATGGCACCCTGCTCGACGATGTGACGCTCAATGGTGATCAGGCGAGAGGTTTTTACAAGAGGCATTGGGTGACTTAGGATTTAGGCGTATTCAAGCGTACGGACAACACTGGACATGGTGCCTTTCGAAGTACACGCTCCGTTGTGCTACCGAACAAGAAGTGTTCGAAGCCGCTTCTACCATGCGTACCAATGGCGATGATGCTAACGTTATTCTCTCTTGCATAGGCACAGATTTCGTCGCTTGCCCTACCCCGCTTTACCGCCGTCACCACTGTAAATCCCTCGGCAGTGAGCTGGGCGGCTAGTTTGTCAAGCTCTTTTTGACCATTTTCCTGGAGTTCTTGCTCTAGGTCAGCAAACCCTACCTGCGCATAACTCCAGTCGGCCGGATACACCACGGGCTCCACAACATGAATCAGGTGAAGTGTGGCTTTGGAACTGCGGATAAGCTCCTTGCTATACTCCAAAGCACGCATCGAGTTTTCCGAAAAATCGGTTGGCGTGAGAACAGAGGTGATTGTGAACATGGTGGTTTGGTAGGTTTGTTGGATGGATGCTGCAATGTAGCAAACCACTTCCTGAAAGAGGCATGTTTTGATCACGAAGAATGTTATCTGGTTTACAGGACTGGCGATTTCTGCACTTTGCTGCCTTGCGGCTGTGCCTTGCCATGCTTCCGACGCGACTGATAGGGGTTGGAAAGCCCTGCTCGAAAACAACGATGCAGAGGCCATTGCCGCCTTTACCGAGGCCACCCAAGAAAACAGCAAGGATGCGCGGGCATACCTGGGCTTGAGTTATGCTTACGACCTGCGAGTAGACGATGTTAATTCATGGGCGGCCTTTGCCAAGGCCCTTGATGCTGTGGATGATCCCTACCCGTTGATTTACGCTGCACAGTTCACGCGGAAATTCTCATCCAACATCGACAATCCCGAAAGTGGCGTACTGAACCTGCTCAACAACATAGTCGATGAGCCGGATGCAACTGGCGTCCTCCAGGCAATGGCCTACGAGATGCTTGCCGGAATCGAACAGCGAGCCGGCCGGGTGTCGAATGCTCGCGAACTGTATGCGAAGAACGGTGCCATCGAGCACTGGCGGATGATTGGTCCGTTTCATAACATCTCTGGTTGCGGACATGACTTTGCCTATCCTCCGGAGTTGACCGATGATCCAAAGGCCGTCTATGAAGGTTCGGACGGACAGAAGGTGTGGTGGTTTGCACCGGAGCACGGTAGGATCGACGGGTGGATTGATTTTGCTCGGCACTTTCCAACCGTCTCTGGGGTGTACTATGCGCAGGTCTACGTCTATGCGGAATCATCACAACGCTGTCAGCTCCGCCTAGGTACGTCAGGCGCTTACAAGCTGTTCCTGAACAACCAGCTGGTGAGCGAGTCGGTTAATGAGCACAACAACGACCTCGACACATACATAACGAATGTGACGCTTGCCAATGGATGGAATCGGCTGCTGGTTAAATGTGACAACAGCAAGCTGGATCGATGCAATTTTCTCTTGCGGATAACGGACAGCTCAGGCAAGCCACTGAAGCTCAATACTTCCATCAACCCGCAGGATTTTACCAAGCAGGATGCTCAGCCGGAAGGCGTTACCAATCCGTTCCTCGCATACTTTACTGATCAGTTAGCAAAGCATCCAGATCACCTTGAGAATGCATTCTTGTTGGTTGAAGCGCACCTACGGAATGACGAGGTTGACTCCGCCGAAGTCGTTATCAAAAGAGTACTCAAGCAATCACCCAACAGCATTGCTGCCATGATGCTTGCACTCGAAGCATACCAGCGTACTTCACGGTCAGACGATGTGATCTCTACCATTGAGCAAATCACTAGTCTCAGACCGAATCTTCCTTTGTCGCTTACCTACGCCTACCTTCGAGCAATAAGCACAGAGCAACTTGACTCTGCTTCACAAATCCTGGAGAAGATCAAGACCATCCTGCCGGGGACGATGGACTACTACGATGCTGCAATCTCGCTTGCCCAATCCAAGAGCGAGATGGGCAAGGTCGTAGAACTGCAGGCCGAAGCATTTAAAACTCATCCGGCAAGCATTTCCTACGCTACCGCAGCAGCACGCATGGCCGCACGATCTGAGCGCGGATATGACGCTGCTCTTGAAGTAGTCGCAACACACCTTCAGCACAACTACAGCGAAAGTGGACTGCTTCTGAAAGCTTCACTTCTCGAAGATGGCAAGCGATTTGAAGAATGGGAGAAAACCTACAGTCAGTTGTTTGAACTCAGCCCTGCCGGGCCCGGATACTATAGTCGGAAAGCCGAATCTTACGCCAGCAGAAAACGGTGGACCGATGCGCTGACCTCGATTGAGTTGGCTTTTAAGGATGCTCCGACGGTAACGTGGATGCTCTATCGTGCGGGAGTGTTCAAGCGGACACTTAAGGACACAGCGGGGGCAATTGACTACTTCCAGCGTGCGTTGGATTGTGAACCAGCGAATTTCGATGCCCGTGAGGCATTGCGCGAATTGAAGGGCAAACCCACGCCATTTTCTTTCATGGCCCAGAACAACGTCGACAGCTTGATCAGGAATGCTCCTGGATCATCGGACTATCCCGAAGAAGATGCGGTGGTGCTGTTGAACGATGTAAAGCGCGTAGTCTATGATGGCAGTCGATGCGAGATGCAGTACGAGTACCTTGTTAGGGTACTTACCACGCAAGGTATCGACCGCTACAAGGAACTCTATCTGCCTGGTGGTGGGAGCTCGTCACTCATCGTCGAAAAAGCTGTGGTATACAAAGCCAATGGCAGAGAAATCCCAGCCGACAGAGACGGAGGATATGCCGTGTTCAAGAGCATCGAACCAGGCGACTTCGTCTACATGCGCACGCGCGTCCAGTCCAGCGTTCGTGGTGCCCTATCAGGTCACTTTACCGATGAGTTCTGGGTTGATGATTACGTGCCTGTAAAATTGGCTCGGTACAGTCTACTCATGGCTGACAACAAGAATTTTACGTGGACATTTCTAAACGGCGAAGCGAACTACACAACAACACCCACACCACAAGGCGAGCTTCATGTGTGGTCGGTCGTCGATGCTGCTCCAATCGAACACGAAGAAGATATGCCTGGTTACGAGATCGTTGCACGTGGACTTCGGTTGTCGTCCATTCCACGTTGGTCGGAAATCGTCAACTGGTATTACGACATCGCCCGTACGAAGACAAGAACGTCGCTAGATGTACGCGAGAAGATGGACGAACTGTTTCCTCCTGGCTCCGAGACTACCGACTCAGCAATCATCGCTGGCGTGTACAAGTACATCACGACCGACATTCGATACAGCAATGTTCCTTTTAGACAAAGCGGTATCGTTCCACAAGATGCACGCGACGTTCTTGTCACGCGCATTGGTGACTGTAAGGACGTTGCGACACTGTGCATTTCCATGTTGGCCGAGCGCAACATCAACGCCTATCACGTTCTCGTCAGCACGAATACATCGCCCCTTTCCCGTGACCCCCTACCCTCCGTTGCTTTCGACCACGCCATTGTGATGGTCGAACTGCCTGGCAAGAATCTATTCCTTGATCTCACGGCCGACAACGTTCCTGTTGGCTCCGTACCGTTCGCCGACCAAGGGGCTTTTGCCTTGCTGATCCGACGGGGCGAGAGTGCGCCGTTCCGACTAAGCAAGGAGTTCTTCACCCCAAACAACATCATCGTGAATGCAGAGATCACGCTTCGATCCGATCTGAGTGCAAGCATCACTCAGCACTACGTTCACACTGGTGCGCGGACGCAGTTCTACCGCGGGGCTTGGAAGGGGGCTAAGAAGAGCGATTTGGAGCGCTGGCTTAAGGAAGGACTTTCAAGTGACTTCCCAGACATTACCCTTGTAGACTACTCCATAAGCAACCTTGACTCCTTGCTTCCAACGGTCGAGTATACGCTGACGTACGAAGTCCCCAACTTCACGATGGAAGCATCGGACCTGCTTATTGTTCGACTACCGTGGTATGCGCCGTTCGAACCAGCACCTGCACTAAGCTATGCCAAGCGTGAGTACCCATGTGAGTTCGTCAACTACATTGATACCATCACCGAGACCTTGTCGATCAACCTTCCGGAAGGATATCAGCCGCACGGTGCCGTTGATCAATCGACATTCAACAATCCTGTTTCAAATGTTACTCATACGATGAAGACGCGTGGCAATCGGATGACCTTTACGCGAACGGCGACCTATCGTAGTAGTGTTGTGTCAACGACCGATTACGAGTCCTACAAAAGCTATTACAACAATGTCGCCAGGTCAGACCGCCAGAGTCTTCTCCTGGTACCAATTGGTACAGTCATCAAGCCCCCTTCCAAATCCACACGCAAGCTGAAACAAAAGAGCTAGTGATGGATGTGCAGCGACAACGTGTAGGCAGGTGCTTGCGTGAATAGGCTAGAGTTTTCCTCCAGGTCATTCGATGCCGTCGTGGTAGTCAATGGAAGACTGCCCAATGCGGACTTCTTTCAGCAACTTGCCGACCTACCGCTTGTTGCTGCCGATGGTGCTGCCAATGCATTGGTGGGAATGGGCATCGTTCCAGAGTTTGTTGTAGGCGACCTCGACTCAGTCACCGAGGAGACTGTCGAGGCCACCCATGGCATTTCCGAACTCGTCCACATTACAGAGCAGGAAACAACGGATTTCGAAAAGTCTCTACGATTTGCCGAGGACCAACTGTGGAAGCACATTCTGGTGCTAGGCATGCATGGTGGCGAGCTCGAGCATACGCTGAACAACTGGTCGATCCTCACCCGGATCAGTCAGCGCCTGAACATTACCGCCCTAGATGAACAGCGCTATGCCTTGCCCATAACGACAAGCTTTGCTGGCACCTTTGCGCCGAACGAAATGGTATCCATCATCCCGCAGCCATCAACCGTACTCACGACGCGGGGCCTGGAATGGGAGCTAAGCAATGAAGAACTTGCCATGGGTCTCCGCGAAGGGGCTCGAAACAGAGCACTACAG
The DNA here is from genome assembly GCA_024103135.1 of Bradyrhizobiaceae bacterium. Taxonomy (GTDB): domain Bacteria; phylum Bacteroidota; class Ignavibacteria; order Kapaibacteriales; family Kapaibacteriaceae; genus OLB6. Next base: position 7,604 of record JAGFIZ010000043.1, read on the forward strand.
GGCGACGTCGAAATTGTCGTTCATCAAGGGGCTTTCCTGTTGTTTTGCGATGCTCGTTTCCCATTGGTGCCTATATTCCGACAATAACAATTCGAGCAAGTGATATGCGCAGAGACATAACCACCTGGTGGAGTCCAAATCTTTCCAAGAACATGGAGATCGTTGCCTACGGACACTATGGTCCGGCCATCCTCATGTTCCCCAGTGCTGCAGCCGACTACTTGGAGTATGAGCGCTTTTACTTGATTGATGCTATCAAGCCGGTGATCGAGTCGGGCAAGTTCAAGGCGTACTCCATCAATAGCATCAATAGCGAAAGCTGGTTGAACGATAGGATGAATCCGCGCGACAAGGCCATCCGTCACCAGCAATACAATCAGTACATCATCGAAGAAGTTGTCCCCTTCATCATCCGCGACTGCGACGGGCTGGTTCCCATCTACACCAGTGGCGTCTCGCTCGGAGCGTTGCATGCGGTGAATAGCTACCTGCGCCGACCCGACGTGTTTGCCGGCGCTGTGGGACTGAGTGGCATATACGACTTGAAGTCATACTCGAAAGGGTACTTCGATGTTGACTGTTACTTCAACTCGCCGGTAGACTACATGCACAACATGGAAGATGCCTACTGGTTGAACATCTTGCGATCAAAGCACCAGCTATATCTGGTTAGCGGCAGTGGCAGCTATGAAGACCCCGAGGCCTCGGTAACCATGGGCAACATCCTTGCAAACAAGGGTATCACTTGCGGAGTGGATGTATGGGGCAATGAATGGTCGCATGACTGGCCAACCTGGCGTGCTATGCTTCCATACTATCTGCAGAACAAGCTGTAAGTAGCATTCAACGACACTAGCAACCAGTCGTACTTTCGACCACCTGCGCTAGCATTCACCTGCGCTAGCATTCACCTGCGCTTGACAACGTGAGCTTGACTGTAAGTTTGACTGTAAGCTTGACAAGCCAGGCCAACATCCTCTCGCGCTTAACAACGTAAGCTTGGCAATCTCTGTGCTGGCATCCCCTCGCGCTTGACAACGTAAGCTTGGCAATCTCTGCGCTGGCATCCTCTTGCGCTTGACAACGTAAGCGTGGCAATCCCTGTGCTAGCATCCTCTCGCGCTTAACAACGTATGCGTGGCAATCTCTGCGCTGGCATCCTCTCGCGCTTGACAACGTAAGCTTGGCAATCTCTGTGCTTGTCTGATAGCTGCGCTAGTGTACAACGAGTCTTGCCCATAATCATGCTTGACATTTCCTGTACTGCTGTTGCAGCGCCCGCTAGCATCCACTCCTGCCAATAACTGCCCTGCACCACATAGCCCCGTAGCGACAAACGGCGACGAGCACACCTACCTACAAACTGAGCCTGTTACCAACCACACTTGTCTCCTGCGCACCAGCCACACTTTTCTCCTGCGCACCAACCACACTTGTCTCCTGCGCACTAACCACACTTGTCTCCTTCGCACTAACCACACTTGTCTCCTTCGCACCAGCCACACTTGTCTCCTTCGCACCGGCCACTCTTGTCTCCTACGCACTAACCACGCTTGTCTCCTACGCACCAACCACACTTTCCGGCACTTGCTGTAACCTAAAGGGTGAACCTCCGTACGATGGACATGTTTTTCACAGTCCGCCTATGGAGGTTATCATGAAATATCTCGCTGCCCTTGCTATCCTGGCAATTACCACTCTTGCAGCATGCAGTCCTGACTCGCTGACTGGCTCGGGGACTATTACAACACAGCAACGGTCAACCACACAATTCTCATCCATTGATGTATCGGGTAACGTCGACGTAATCATATCAAAGGGGGCGTCGAGCAACGTAGCCGTCGAAACGGACGAGAACCTACAGGACAAGATCACTACAACGATTGCCAACGGTACGCTCAAGATCAGACAATCGTCAGCACAATTCTCCAAGGCCGTTGTTCACCTAACAGCGCCTGAGATCAACAGCATAATCACCCACACAACGGGCAGCATCACCGTTCAACCCGGTTTTAACCACGGAGGTATGGTCGTGTATTCCGATGCTCCAGGGAACATCGTCATTAACGACATCAAGCTTGATGCCCTGACCGTAGAAGTTAGTGGCACGGGCAATCTTACCATCGACGGTCAGGCAACGAGCTTCAGCTGTCAGCATCGCGGTACAGGGACTGTGCATGCACTGGATTTTGCAACGAGTCAGAGTGCCGTAGCGATCTACAATTCCGGAGATGCATCGGTGAATGTCACGAACAAGTTGTTTGCCGACATTCTGGGTTCTGGCAACATCTTTTATACCGGCAACCCACAGGTAACACTCGTGTCGAAAGGCACAGGAAGTCTCACAAAACTGCCTTAGGAGAGAACACTGCCGCGTGGCTTGTTTCCTGACTTGTTCGCAAAGCCATGATCACCAACCGGTGGACTTCTTCAGCAGTATCGTAGAGCGGACTTGCCGACTCCGGTTCGATTCGCCCTAGGTCGTCCAGCAATCGCAACCACAGCTTCACACGCTTCACCAGTCCATTCACCTGGTGAAGCTTGGTTCTAAAGCTTGCCCTATCAGGAGCTGTGGTTGCGTCTTCCAATGCCACGCTCAGCTCAACCACATTAGCAAAGAGCTCGTTTGCTGCAATAACAAGACGGTCATCTTCGCCGCAGTCAACCTCGATTGTTGACGCACGCAAGAGCAATTCATACGACCGTTCTTGAAGTGGTGTTGCCATAGATGCCTCCGTCACTGGGTTAGGTACCTAGTTGAAAGTGATAGCTATAGTACCAGTGAGCAGGATTGGTGTATTCGTGACATCCCAGCGTTAATCCGCAACGGTATGGTGCCGATGAATCAACCCGTATCTTTGTTGCTGTATGGCAATGATCGATCTACCTGTGTTAGGCAGCCCTGCACCCAATGCGGTGCCTGAGCCCCTTACCCCTTCTGCGTCAGGCGGACCAAGAGTGTTCATCGAGACGTATGGCTGTCAGATGAACGTGTCGGACAGCGAGATTGTCCTTGGCGTGTTGTCGGCAAACGGATACGGATTAGCCGACAAGGTAGAAGATGCCGACGTAATCCTGTTGAACACCTGTGCCATTCGTGACAATGCCGAGCGCAAGATTCACGAGCGGCTGGGTCACCTTCGCGTCCACAAAAAGCGCAACAACAACCTTGTTGTTGGTGTGTTGGGATGCATGGCAGAGCGGCTTCGCACCAAGCTCTTGGAGAAGGAGCTAGTAGACCTTGTTGTTGGTCCTGACGAATACCGTCGGATGCCCGAGCTAGTGACCGCTGCCATGGGTGGCGAGCGTGGCATTGCAGTGAAGCTGTCCAAGGTCGAGACGTATGATGACATTGAGCCATTCCGAACCGAAGGGATATCGGCATGGATCAGCATCATGCGTGGATGTGACAAGTTCTGCACGTTTTGTGTGGTTCCATTCACGCGCGGACGTGAGCGATCACGCTCGTTGCCGCTGATCACGGATGAATTGTTACGTCTGCAGGACGCTGGCTTTAAGGAAGTCACCCTCCTTGGTCAGAACGTAGACTCATATCTCGACGAAAGCACTGGCGCTGACTTTGCAGACCTGCTCATTGCATCGGCAAAGGCGGTGCCTTCGATGCGCATACGTTACACGACAAGTCACCCTCAGGACATGAGCGACCGTGTAATTGCAGCAATGGCCGAGTACGACAACATCTGCAAGTACATCCACCTGCCCATCCAATCGGGTTCTGATCGCATTCTTGAATTGATGAATCGTACGTACACCGTGGATCACTATCTGGGTCGGATTGCACGCATCAGGGAGATGATGCCTGACTGTGCATTATCGACGGACATCATCGCTGGTTTCTGCACCGAGACGGCCGAAGATCATCAAGCAACGTTGGACGTGATGCGTACCGTACGATACGACGGTGCATACATGTTTGCCTATTCACCACGTGAGAACACCAAGGCCTGGAAGATGGGTGATGACGTGCCGGCTGAGGTAAAGAATCAGCGTCTACAGGAGATCATTGAACTCCAGAACGACATTTCGCGTGAGATCAACCTCACCGAAGTTGGCCGACAGCATCACGTACTCGTAGAGGGTCCCTCAAAGCGAAACAACGAGGAGTGGAAAGGTAGAACCGATACGAACAAGACAGTAATCTTCCCTCACGAAGACCAGCGTGGATACATCGTTGGCGACACCGTTCGGTGCACCATCACGCATAGCAACAGTGCTACGTTGTTCGGCAAGCTTGACTGACGCAGCTTTATAAACCCAGCTTGACTAACGCATCATTCCAATCCTGCACGTGTTGATTACGACCGTCGACGCACGGCAACGTCGGGTAGGGTTGCAACCAACCAACAGAGAACACCATGGACTTCCTGCATTCCGCTCACTCCTACCTTCGAATTGTCATCCTCGTCTTTGCTCTCGCTGCGATTGGTCTGAGCCTCATGCCCGCACTTCGTCGGCGCACCCTGCCAGCGGCAGCATCGCTTGCCTACCGAGTGTATGTATGGACACTATCGCTGCAAGTGGTCATCGGGCTAGTTGTCCTCATATCCCGCTGGGGCACCTTCGGCGACGGTTTGCGACATCGAATGGAACATGCCACCATCATGCTCATTGCCGTCGGCATCTCCCATTGGGGGCTGCGCTTTGCCAAACGCGCTGACGCCCTTGGTTCACGCAATACGTTGTTTGTGACCATTGCCACCACAATCCTCATTGTGCTTGGCATCTTGATACTGCCACAAGGTTCCTACCTGCTTGGTTTGTAGTAAAATCAGTGCCGGGGTGTGAACACCCCGGCACTTCGAAACGGCATTTGCGAAAAACAGCTTCGGATTGTACCGGCACTAAGAGTCTATCTACCAATGACTTAACTGCGGTAAGCGTTGTAACAGTGCCGGGGTGTTTACACCCCGGCACTGTTTTTTTGTTTTTCTGCCAAGTCTCAATTATAGTGCCGGGGTGTTCACACCCCGGCACTTCGAAACGACATCTACGAAAAGCGGCTTTGATTGTACCGGCGCTAAGCTTATCGCCGCCAATGATTTAACTGCAGTTAGCGTGGTAGCAGTGCCGGGGTGTTCACACCCCGGCACTGTTTGTAGCTCAAATCTCTACTTTTGTCATAATGCAAAAGGCCATAATAGCGCTGTTCTTCGTGGTCGGGTATGTATGCACCGCGATGCCATACCATCAGCCGACGAAGAAGGAAGTAGCCAGGGCGGTGGATGTGGTACGTGCTGACGGACGGTGCCCTGCGGGGGTGCAGTTCATTAGTGTAGGTCCGGCTGACCCGCTGAAGCGTGCAGCGGGAGAGGCTGACGGTACGGCGTTGATCGGTCTGGTTCTGCGCGATCGGAAGTCGCGACATGTGTACGAGGTGTTTGCAGAGGCAGAGAGTGGACGTGTCACGGAGTGGCGCCGCGTGGACGATGTGCAACCAATGCTCACGTTCGATGATTTTGACAGTGCCAGCGTAATCGTTCGCGCTCACGAGGGATGGCGCCGGAGCATTGAGCGACGTGGCCTCTCGACCGATGACGTCGTCCTCGATGGTTGGGCTTCAGGCATTCCCAGTTCAAGCAATCCGCAGCGGATTGTTCGTGTACTCACCTATCAACGATCTGCAAAGAACAATCTCTACTACGACAGGCCTATCGAAGGCCTCGTGTGCACCGTTAATCTCGATGCTCATCGTGTAATTGAATTTCACGACAAGCCGGTCGCCCCGGTACCGCAATCATCGGGCGACTTCGGCGAGGTGTACAAGGAACATCCGCTCTACCAAGCCCCCTTCAGCATAAAGCAGAATGCAAAGAAGGCAGTCAAGATTCGGGGTAGCGAGATCAAGTGGATGGGATGGCGCTTCAACGTGTTGCTGCATGCACGCGATGGCCTAGTTGTTCACAATGCTCGGTTCGACGATCGTGGCGTTCAACGAAAGGTTCTTCATCGTCTTGGCTTGAGCGAGATGGTGGTGCCCTACGGCGACACGTCGGTCTACTGGTACTGGCGCGCTGCATTCGACGTGGGCGAGTACGGCGTGGGTAATCTTACTTCGCCACTAAAGCCAGGTCTGGATCTGCCCACTAATGCGCAGACGATTCCTGCCGTGTTTGCTGGACCCATGGGCGATCCGCTTGAAATCCCCAATGCCATTGGCGTGTATGAGCGCGACGCTGGTATCATGTGGAAACATGCCGATCCGTTTACTGGCGATAATCGTGTACGCAGAGCCCGAGAACTCGTGGTGATGAGCATCACCACAGTTGGTAACTACGACTACAGTCTCTCCTACGTGTTTAGCATGGACGGTACCATAACCGTCGAAGTCGGCCTTACAGGAATACTCCTTCCCAAGGGCACGGTGGATACGGTGGTACGGTATAGCGGAGAAAGCGGACAGAAGTATGGGGCTCTGGTCGCGAAGAATGTACTGGCTCCCAATCACCAACACTTTTTCAACTTTCGAGTTGACCTCGATGTAGATGGACAAAACAACACCGTAAGCGAGATGGAGATGTGGTCGCCACCACGCGAAGAAAATCGCTACGGCAATGCCATCGTCATGGACGACTACGAGTGGCTCTACGAAGGTGAGTCTCGTAGCGACGTGAATATGAAGTCCGCTCGCACCTGGAAAATCAGCTCAACTACGACCACCAATGCTCTCGGCGGCAGACCTTCGTATATGTTGGTCCCTGGCGCCAACGCTACTCCGTTCTTGATACCAGAACATTTCCTCTGGAAGCGTGCTTCGTTCCTGAAACACCACGTATGGGTCACCCGATTCCATGATAACGAGATGTATGCCGCTGGTGCCTATCCGAATCAGAGTTCAGGGGGCGATGGAGTCGAACACTATGCATCAAACAACGAGAGTCTGCGTGGGAAGGACGTGGTGCTGTGGTACACACTGGGCATCACCCATCACCCTCGACCAGAGGAATGGCCCGTCATGAATACCCACCACGCAAGCTTCAAACTCGTCCCCACGGGCTTCTTCGATGTAAACCCTGCCTTGTACTTGAAGCCCTAGTTGCTGTTAACACTGCGACGGCTAGACTTCCGTGCGCACTGAACAGTGGAACGTTGCTTGCCGATGTCCACCTTGCGCGAGCACTGCATACGTGAGCACATCGTGCTGTAACACGGCCTGCAAAAAACTTCATGCGTGAGTACTGTATACGCCAACACTACCTGCTTAATCGCAGCATGCGAAAACCGCATCGATGAATGCTGATTACGCTAACACTACCTGCTTAATCGCAGCATGCGAGAAACCGCATGCATGAATGCATCAAACGGAACACGACTCGTTCTAACCGGATGTCGAAGAACCGCATGAATGCTGCAAACGCAATACTTCTTGCTTAATCGCTGCATGCGATAACCGCATCGATGAATGCTGATTACGCTAACACTACCTGCTTAATCGCTGCATGCGATAACCGCATCGATGAATGCTGATTACGCCAACACTACCTGCTTAATCGCAACATGCGATAACCGCATGCATGAATGCATCAAACGGAACACGACTCGTTCTAACTGGCTGTCGAAGAACCGCATGAATGCTGCAAACGCAACACTTCTTGCTTAATCACTGCATGCGATAACCGCATCGATGAATGCTGATTACGCTAACACTACCTGCATAATCGCAACATGCGAGAACCACATGCATGAGTACTTCAAACGGAATACGACTCGTTTTACCTGGCAGTCGAAAAGCCGCATGAATGCTGCATACAGAGCGCTGCTTGCTTAGTCAGTACTTGCTCAATCACTACTCGTGCAGCGACGGTGTGGGACAGCCCCCTGTTTGAACTCAATACGTGATGGTAGTGCTAGTCCGACACCTTACGATTGTCTACAATCTGCTTACACAATCGTATGGCTTGCAGGGTACTGGTGAAGTCGACCTCGCCCGAGGCTGCTAGTGCATAGGCAGTGCCATGATCGGGAGAGGTGCGGACGAGGTCAAGGCCTGCCGTGACGTTTACTCCTGCACCGTGCGACAGCATCTTAATCGGTATCAACCCTTGATCGTGATACATGGCTACAATGCCATCATACTCTGCATAACTGCCAAACCCAAAAAAGCCATCGGCTGGAAAGGGGCCTTCCACGCGCATGTCTTGCTGGCTTGCTCGACGTATTGCTTCCGACACAACGGTTACGTCTTCAGTACCAATGTTCCCTTGCTCACTAGCATGAGGATTCAACCCCAACACGGCAATTCGAGGATTGTGAAGAGCAACGTCGGTTGTCAGGTGCTTGTGGAACGTTGTGATGACGTCAACTATGCGATCGACCGTAATGAGCGAAGCAACTTGCGATAGTGGCGTATGTACCGTACAGAGGGCAATGCGATCTGTACCTGAACACATGACCATCAATGGCGATCCGGTTGAATAGGCCCCGGCCATTTCTGTTTGACCATCAAATGGCCATCCCACAGATTGGAGGGCATGCTTGCTAATGGGCAAGGTCACGACGCCTACGTCGGCATGCTCACTCGCCAGAGTAAATGCTGTTTCAAGAGAAAGTATTGCCAAGCGCGATGCTTCGGCTGACGGTACTCCCGGTGTAACTGCACATGGGGAATACACTGTGTGAATGTTGGCTTGCAGGACAATACCATAGAACGATTGAGCATGATCAAGTACTGCACGATCAATGACGAGCGTGATGCTTTGTGCTAGCTCTGGCTCTGCTGCTAGTGCACCAGCAAGGCATCGTAGGCCAATGCCATTCACATCACCACACGTTACAAGGATCGTGCTCATGCTTGGTGATGCGTCAGGTAGCAACCCGTCCCGGACGCCGACGTCTGGTTTTGTAGAAGTTCAACAGCAGTCCTACCATCAACAGGTTAAGGATTAGCGACGTACCACCGGCACTGAGGAAGGGCAAGGGAATACCCATAACCGGTACGAGTCCGATTGCCATGCCAATGTTCACCAACGTATGATAGAACAGTATGGTCGAGAACCCTATCGCCACTACCGATGCAAAACGCGTCCGAACTGTTCCTGCGATTTGAATGCCCCTTAGAATCACCGATGCCAGTAGGACGATGACGAGCATTCCTCCTACAAAGCCGAATTCTTCCGTCGGCACACAATAGATAAAGTCCGTCCACTGCTCTGGAATATATCGTAACTGCGTTTGCGTTCCCTTCAGGTATCCCTTGCCTGTCAAGCCCCCTGACCCCACCGCAAGCATACTCTGAATCACGTGATAACCTTCGCCCCTCGGATTGCGCTCGGGTTCGAACAGCGTGATCAGACGATTCTGCTGATACTGCTCGAGCTTGTTGAACGCCGGTTTTACAGCGAGGCCAACACCAATCAGAAGCACAACAGCTACGATGGTAACAACAAGATTGCGCCTAAAGGCAAAGGCTCCGGCAGAGGCAACCAGCGCCACCACAAGGAAGATCCACAAGGAATCAAAGAGTACGGCGTACAAGGCCGCTACACCGACAAACGGGATGCATGCAAAGAGATACATCACGAACAAGTCGAACCCCATCCATAACAACACACCAGCCGTCATCGCAATAAATACGGTTGCAGATCCCGTGTCGGGCTGCAGCATGATAAGCGCAACTGGAGGTATCATCAAACCTACAACCCACAGCAGATCGCGAATGGTTGCAACGTCAAAGCCTTTGCGTGCTGCAACCTTGCCCATGGCCATGAGCGTAGTAATCTTTGCCAACTCCGACGGCTGAAAGGTAAAGGAGCCAAGTTGGATCCAACATCGCTGTCCGTTTACTTCATGTCCCAACGGCGTTAACACGGCCGCCAACGCAAGCACACCAACGCCATACATCGGGTAGGCAAGGTCAGAGAACCAATGTTCAGGGAAGAAGAAGACGGCAAACCCAAGCGTAAGACCAATGGCTGCGTAGAGTGTTTGATTTCTAAAAATCGTTGAATCCGTTGTAGCAACGGAACTGTAGATAGAGATGAGTCCAATGCCTAGTACGGCGATCACAGCCAGGAGCAACCCCCAGTCCATGAGATCGTTTACTCGTCGCTTTAGTGCAACGTCTTCGGACTCGAAATACAAGGGTGTTGCCATTAGTCGGTTGTTTCCAGTTGGTCTACGTCAAGTCCTGTTAGTAATTGCATGGCCGTACGATAACGATTTCGCGTAGCAGCAATGACGTTTGCGGGAAGCGACGGTGGAGGTGGTTGCTTGTCCCAGTCGAGTGATTCTAGATAATCACGAAGGATTTGTTTGTCGAAGTTATGCTGTGGTTCACCAGGGACGTGCTCAGCTGCAAGCCAGTAGCGCGATGAGTCGGGTGTTAGCGCTTCGTCGATCAAGATGATCTGTCCATCTTCATCAAGGCCAAACTCAAACTTGGTATCAGCAAGGATGAGTCCTTGTGTAGCAGCATATTCCGATCCGCTTTGATACAATTGGAGACTAAGATCACGAAGAGTGCGTGCCACGTCCGTCCCAACAATTGATGCAGCTGTGTCGAAGCTGATGTTCTCGTCGTGTCCTTCTTCTGCCTTGGTTGCTGGAGTAAAAATTGGTTCAGGGAGTTTGGCAGACTCAATGAGTCCACCTGGCAATGGCACTCCACATACGGCTTGAGACGAGCGATATTCCTTCCATCCCGATCCAGCCAGGTACCCGCGCACAACGCATTCAATGGGAAAAGGTTTTGCCTTCTTCACCACCATGGTGCGTCCGGCAAGTACTGGTACTTCTTCGAGAAGAAGTCCATCAACGTCCTTGACGTTCGTACTTAACAAGTGGTTGGGAACGATGTGTGCAAGCTTCTCAAACCAAAAGGCACTCATTGCCGTAAGCATAGCACCTTTGTCTGGTATGGGCTCGTTCATCACCACGTCGAATGCACTAACCCGATCGGTCGCTACAAGGAGCAGACTCTCGGGTGTTGCATAAACGTCGCGAACCTTACCGCGCCGCAGAAGTGGGAAGCTGGAAAGCGATGTCGTGTGAACCAACATGACACAAAAATAGACCGCTAGCGGCCTGAAGTAGATACACACCGTCAGGAAGTTGTACAACTTCTTCTCGTGTTAGGGGGCTTTGTGATACGCGGTCACCAAGCACGGTGTAGACGCCTACTGTGGCTGCTGCATCACTCCAAGGTCCTGCATGTTGGGAGTTTAGGGTGCGGCGTAGATCCGTGCTGACGCTGGACACGGGAAGCTGATACTTGAGGATCATCACTTGATCCCACGCATACTGTTCGCCCCCTAACTCTGCTACCGCACCGTCGGCACGGGCAAGGGCAAACAACGTCGATCGATCTCCCTGCACCTGCTCTATGATGCTTCGCTCTGATGCATGAATGGATGTTATCCAGCTCTCTGATGGATTCGGTGCTTTGTAGAGCATCATACCGTCACCAGCATCATTGCTTGTCTGAATGTCTGAGTTTGCTGTTGCATTGAGCATGATGCACGTACCGTAGTACACGCCGCTGATGACAGGCTTACCATTACTGTCTGAAGCAATCGCGCCAACATGCGTTGGGACAACGGTACCTTGGACAAGTGTTGAATGTGCCATGGTTGCAATGCTTACATGCTGCAGACTGTTCGTTGCAACCTGCGAACAAACATCTGCCTCGGTGCTATACACTCCGTCGGCACCCTCAACGATTGTACTCCACGCCGTTGTCGACAGAGAGCAAACGGGCACGGTAGTGACGTGTGGTATCCCCAGCGCAGTCTCCACGCATGCAAGCACCTGCTGTCCAACTACGTCATCTGCGTTGATCACCTCATCACCGATCTCTACAATGCCCGTGAAATCAACCACACCACAGAGTCCGTCTTCCACAACATTGGCAACACGCCCAATGTTTGCAGAACTCTGATTGGCACTTGACATTGCTCGGATAGGAAGTACCCAGATCTGTTCGCCGTTGTTGCGCAGACATTGCATGTATCCATGCTGTGAGGACTCCGACGCTGCCACGGTAACTGCATCAAACCGCGCATTCCCTGTGAACGATCCTGTGATGATCAAGGAGCCATCATTCAAGTATGTCACGGAGCGCGCTACGTCGGCTGCCGTACCACCATCGTTACGCGACCACACCACCTTGCCATCATGGGAAAGCCGTAGCACAACAGCATCGGCATCGCCACGACCGCTATAGGTTACGTCGCCAAGCACATACGATGTAGAAGCATCACTATTCGCACCGCAATACCCAACAACGATCAAGGAGTTGTCGGGTAAGACCGCAACTCCCTTGGCAGCATCCCTGAAGGGTCCGCCAAACTGCACAACCCACTCCACCTGCAGGTTGTAATCAAGTGCTGCGCAAAAGCCATCCACGTCACCCCTTGACGTCAATACATAGCCCCCTAACATCAAGCTGTCCGCAAACGCACCAACAACATACAGTCGTTGGGTCGACGGATTCACGCACAGCGATGCCTCCTCCGTTCTTTCATGCACATCAATCGTGCGATGCATGACAAGGGAGGGGGCTTGGGAGTACGCAATCCCAACACTCATCATCAGCAGCGTCGCAAACCATAATTGCCTGCTCGTGTAGCGCAAGAGCTCCCCACAGAGTCTGGTGGTATCGTTGCTCGTATTGATAACCGTGTTGATGATCGTACTGCTAACGTGATAGTGGTTGATTACCTAGTGGACATCAACATAACACATCATTCCTGAAGAGACTTTTCTTCGACGTGAGTGTGGCGTCGGTTACCCGGGACTAAACCGTGATCCCCGCCTCACCCGTCACCCCCGCGAAAGCCCGTCATCCCGGCGAAAGCCCGTCATCCCGGCGAAAGCGGGGGCCTAGGATGAGGTGTACTGGGTCCCCGCGTTCGCGGGGATGACGACCAATAATGTCTTCCCTGCGCAAGCAGGTCCCGGCTTTCGCCGGGATGACGGCACTTCCGCGGGGATGACCACCTCCCTTGTCTTCCCTGCGCAAGCAGGGATCCAGAACGCATTTCTCTAGGTCCCCGCTTTCGCGGGGACGACGACTCATTCGCAGGTCCCGGTTTTCACCGGGATGACGAACTAGAGTCCGGATGACATCAATACGAGTCCGAAACCCTTTGCCCCCGCTCAGCGTGAGCGGGAGCGAGGTGTTACTTAATAACCACGAACTGTCCGACAGCGTGGCTGGCCATCGTAGCATCGTTTTGGATGATGTGGACGGTATAGGCACCAGCAGGTAGCTCGTGCAGGTGAACGATCTCGGCGAAGTGCACCGGACGGGTTATCACGACCTCGCCTAGCGTGTTGATCACTTCCAGGAGCAGCGGAGCATTGCCGTGGGCCTGTGCAGTAAGTTTCCCTCCTGTTGCGATGACCGTCACCGAGCCCCGGGACGGATTGGGGTAGATTAACGGCGCGGTGGTGGTAGCCAGCGTGGTGGTCTGCTGTTGCTGCAAGTCGACCACCTCAAGCGAAGCATCGGCCAGACGAGAAAACGACTCCTGGTCGGGATCAATGTCCACGTCCTCACGGTAGACCGCTGGCATACGACCACGGTAGGTCATGCGCAGACGGTAGAACTTTTCCTCTCCATTGGTCAGATAGTAGGTCTTGCGCTGCAGAGCATCGGCCTTGGCGGCCGAAGGGGCGATGAGGGTCAGTGCCGTAGCCTTGTCGCTGGCAACAAATGATGCATAGGCACGCTTACCGTCGCGACCGGTAGTGAGGTCGCTAGCCTTGACTTCTTCGATCGTCACGGTCACATTGTTGCGCAGGGTACCTGTGGTCAGAAGCTTCATGGTGCGGTGGCTGCCCACAGTAAAGACCTCCGAGACCAGCTCGGTGGGTGACTGCTGCATGGACTGCATCTGCCAGGCCTGGCGGGGGCTGCCGGCAAAACCGCGAGGGATTTGCGCCTTGGGGTAGACAGGCAGGCAGTGCACGGTCGTACCGTCGTCGAAGACAGCACGCAGCGACAAACGCTGCTGTCCAATGTGGAAGCCGCCAGAGGCGGCAACGTGGAGTAGTGTACCGCGGTCTTGCTGTGAGACCTTGTAGAGTTGCTCGGCACTGGCTACCAGACTCGGCGCATCGTCGCTGGTGAGCTGGAGTACGCGTCGCACCGAAGCCAGACCTGGGGGCTGCTGCTCGTGCTCGCGCATCGCCAGGTGTGGCCATGCGCCACCAGCCTGCAAGTACTGCCAGTGGTAGACGACCTGCGGTGGTGCTGGCACCGGCGGCATGCGCGGGACGGTAATCTGCTGGGTGAGGAGATTGTCAAAGTAGCCCTGCCCTGTCCAATAGCTGGCATAGAGCGCATCATGAGCAGCACGGACCTGCTGGTGGTCGCCACCACCGAGGAGCGTGTAGTTAACCACCAGAGCCGAGTCCGAGAGGTTGCCATGGACGATGTGCAAACTGTCGGCATAGGTGATCAGTGAATCGCCGACAAGGCCTTGCCAAGTGAGCGAGTCCAGGTAGAGCGCTCCCTGAGTGACCACTGGATGGAAGAGGCTCATCCCGCCGGTGCTGCCGGTGGTGTTCACCCACCAGTAGTGTAGCTGTGGCGCGGCAAAGCCTGTCATGTCGATCATATGGTGGTAGCGCACCTGACTGCGGTTCTCGCCGGTGAGCCACTCACTCCAGACCACACTCTCGTGGTTGTAGCGGTAGAGACCCGTGGGCGTGCCATCGGCATCGCGGATGAACATCTCCAGGGTGTCGGGCTGGAGGCTCCGCACCACTACGGGCAGCTCGGCTTCCTCGGTGGGCAGCGCGCCGCCGATGACGGCAACGGCATCGTTGAGGTCAACGGGGATGGGCGGCGGCGTCCCAGAGTCGTAGGAGAGGTCGACGAAGTCCGGCAGCATACGCGCTATGGCATCGCCGAGGCCTGGCACTAGACGTGTATAGCGGATATGCCGGTTGTTGGTGCCCTCCTGCCAGACCAAGGTGGCGTCGGAGCGACCCTGGGCGAGGTTGGAGTAGACGTTGAGTGACGGATAGCGAGCTTCGCCACCGGCGATGGTCACGGTGGTCGTATCACCAGGGATGGGCTGGCCTACGATCGTGGGCATGGGAACCTCGGCTAGCGAGGTAGGACCAGCAAACCACTGCTGGCGAGCGTCCTTGGTGCCGACTCCGATGCCGACGTCAGCGGCTGACCAGGCGTAGTACTGGCGGTAGTCGGCCGAGGCGTTGATCACCGGAGTCCCATACCGCGCCAGGCTGCCAAGCGTGTCGGAGAGGTAGTCTTCGATAGGCGGGACGGCATCAGCAGGCCGGTCGTGACCGATATCCTTGCCGGCAATGACCAGCGAGCGTCCACCCTCCTCGAGGGCCTCCGCGTCGAGTATGGCTTCGTCGGCAAAGACATTCTCCACGATGTGGAAGTAGTTCCCACGTTGGCCAGCATTGGCCCACTGGTCTTCGCAGGCATAAACCACGAAGACGACCGGCTTGTTGGCTGCAGTATCGCGGACCACCACGGAAGGGAAGCCGCAGCAGCAGTCACGGGTGACCCCTGCGGTATCGTCCACGGCGGCCTCATACGCAGCCGAGTCGATGCCGTAATAGCGGGTGCGGCTCTGCCCATCGGTGGAGGGGGTGCTGACGGTGGTCAGGCGGCTGAGGCGCAACGGGGCTTCCCACTCGAGGCCGGCCACGGACGGCAGAGAATCGCGCCGGTAGGGACGCGACCGTTGGTAGTAGACCGTCCACGGGTTGCCGCGCTGCTCGTCATCGTCGCGGCGGTGGTAGACCAGATGGTAGCGGATCAGATCGCTGTAGCCGGTGCCGTCGGCCTTGAGCACGGGGTAGGCAACGAGCTTGCTTTGCGTGCTGAAGGCCAGGTAGCCCGTGCCTGTGGTGTCGGTGGCGCGCAGGCGCTCGATGGCCAGGTAGCGCGTCTGCCCCGGCCGCAGGTCGACGGTGAGGGTCGTGGTTCCGCTCAGGATGGTATCAATGGCATAGGTACTGTCATAACTCGGCACCAGCTCACGGACATGCAGCAGGTATGGCGTGCTCTGGTCTACCTGATAATGAAACGGAATGGTCAGTCGCCGAGCTCCCACCTGACGATAGCGGAGCTCGGGACGGCTGCCACGCGTGAGTTGGTCGTGCTCATAGCTGGAAATCCATTCGACGCTGTCAGGGAGGCTGGCATTGAACAGCAGCGGGTTGGTGCGACGGTTGGTGATAGCCACAATGCTAAAGGTGTCGCTCACGCCGCTGGCCGTGGTATCGAGGAGGACCACGTCGTAGAGCTGCTCAGCCGCAGGTTCGTCTTCGTAGACGAGCGTGGTGTCGGTGGCCGAGGCGCGGCGTAATCGCTGGACGCGCACCGAGTCCACATAGGCGTCCACCCAGAGACGCAACCGCGCAAGATCGCCACCGGTGAGCGTCTTGATGCCCTTGCCAAACCAGGCCACAGGACGCGTCTTGAAGAACAACGTAGCATTACTCGGCCCCGTGCCCAACCGGAAGTGCGTCACCGTATCGGTGACCAAGTCGTGCCACCACTTGGTCTCCCAGCGCACCGAGCGGCGTCCGACGTAGATTTTCTCGCTGAGGGTGCCGTCCATAAACCGGCTGAGTTCCATGGCCTGCGCTAGCGTATCCAAGGGTGCCCAAGCGTAGACCTTCAGCCGGTCACTGGTCGTGTAGTAGTCACCGCCGAGATGCTCGCTGCGCAGCAGGCTATCTGGGCTGACGACCGAATCGGGCAGCGTGTCCATGACGAAGGCTACGCTATCCTCGGTGACATAGCCAGGATAGAACTGTGGCTTCGAGAGCACCTTGCCATAGTTGGTTACCGTGTCGACCTCCGCAGGGAGCGGCATGACGTAATTGGTGTCCTGTGGTCTGCTGAGGTTGTCCTGATGCTTGAACTTATCATACATGAAACCGCGCGTGCCGAGATTGACAGCCAGACCATGACCGAGGCGTACCTCGGCTCCGGTTAGGGGACGATAGGTGCGGTAGCCAAACCACGGGCGGCCGTTGTCATCAAAGCCGTATTGCGGATCCAGGTGGTAGAAGAAATTGGTCCAGAAGTAGCGTCGTTTGGAAAAGTACCAGTCACCGGTTTGATACACGTTCAAGTAGACGCAACGCTCGGCATTGGTGGCAGGACCGATACTGGCATTATTGCTATGGAGGTAGGACTCATAGACCGGCGTGGCAAGGTAGTCGTTGGGCGTAGTGGGAAAAGGCAAGGAGAGGTGCTCGTAGGGGCCGTAGTACGGCGACTCGACGTCGGTTTCGTACCGGCGGAAGGGCGAAAGTGTATCGGCCCAGCGGTAGCCATATTTGAGCTTCAGCAGCGGTGCCGGCAGTGGCTGGTTGGTAATGGAGGTGGACTCGTTGTAGGTGGTCCGCGCCATATACGGCACCGCCGTCTGCCTCGAAGGGTGGTCCGTGCCCGACGTCCAGGGGAACTTCGACGGCCAGCCGTGGAGCTTCTGCCGGCCATACTCGCTACGGTCGTCGTTGCCGGTATAGCGTGACCCCTTAAAGCCCGTCTCGACCGTCAGCCGGCCGTCGAGGAAGGCGAGCTTGTAGCGCATGCCCAGCAGCTGGTCAATGTCGAATTCGTCGTTGGTATAGTAGGCGAGTAGTCGTAGCGTGCGTCCCGTGGTGTCTTCAACCTCGTCAATGAGCGTGGCAATGTCCTCCCGTTCGTCGGCAAACTGCGCCGCAAACATCGAGTCGCAATACCCGCTCGTAATCCGCTTGGTCAGCGGCGTCACCAGCGAGACCGACCGTACCGCCACCGCAGCATTGCCGTGATACCACACCGTCACCCCCATCGTATCAATGGCCATGTAGCGCTTGTTATAGCCAGCGATGTTGCTCTCGAGTAGCACCGAATCACTCAGCGTGTGGACCGGGTAGTCGTGCCTCCCTGTCTTGAGCATGTGCTCGCGACGCGGATAACTTGTGTCTCCTCCTTCGACTTTCAGATACATAATCGAATCCGTAACGAACTCGGCGACGATGGTGATGTCGGGGCCGCCGGGCGTACCGTGGACCGGTAGCATGCGCTTGGTGATCACCACCGACGTAGGTCGGGCCACGGGTGGCTCCCGTAACGGCAGCTCCAACCCCCGCCCCAACGGCAGCGCAAACGCTTCGCTAGCCGACGCCACGGGCACCTTGACAAAGGTCATTAACTGGCGGTTGGGTTGATAAAGGTTTGAAGTGTCCTGCTGATGCTTCCAGCGCATGAAGTACGGTACCTCGACGGTAAGCACCGGCAGGTCCGTGGTGTCGGTGTCAGCCGTATCGGCGCGCCGCAGGTTGATCACCAGTTGCATGCGCCGTCCATTGGTGGTGTCCTCCAGAAACGTCGTGTCGGATCCGTTAACGGTGGCGACGAACTTCTCCTCCATAGGATCTTCCCAGTCCACAGTGCAGTGCATCGCCAGGCAGTTCCGTGGCTGTACGGAATCCAAGACGCGCATCGGATGACTGGCCAGCCCAGCTGTGTCTAACACAAAACGCCGGTAATTCACATCACCAGGGTCCGACGGCACCGTCCCGTGCTGACGCACCTCGAAGCTCAGCGGCCAGGACTCCTCGTCGCGCGGCTGCCACGTGCGGCTCAATCCTCCTACCTCGGCGGGTTCCCAGCGCATCCCATACAATGCTGCGCTGAACAGCAAGCCCTCATTGCCGGGGACACTGACTAACGGCGAAGCCCAGACCAGGTAATTGGTATCACCAAGGCCACGCCCCAGCTTGTGCAATTCGTGGCGGAATCCGTCGATATAGCCCCAGTTCTGCGAGGTGACGTTGATCTTCAGTGCCGTGTTCACCTTGTCAAGATAGGCCGCACCCCACTGGTATCCGAAGACGAAGCCCGGCACCTGCGTGGCAAAGACGTCATCCGCCCAGAACGTGGGCTCAAAGGTCTGGATAGGTGGTGGTAGGATGGTATTCTGAGCAGAGACGGGCAGCGCCATCACCAGCATGCCTACCAACAGGGAGGCAGAAACATTGCGTAGCATGGGCACCTCAGCGTATGTATTTCAGCGTTGTACTCTCGGCTCCCATGGACACACGCACAAGGTAGGCGCCAGCGGGGAAGGACTCCAGTGCTGACATGAGGTCATAGTGGTTGCGACCTACCTGCCCAGGCGTAGGCGCAAGCAACGGGAAGCTGCGGCCGTCGGTGGTGACGAGCTCGGCATGGATAACCGCCGGCAGACCCAATTGGACGGTGAGCTCCGTGCCCGTGAGCGTAGCCCACGGCAGACGCTCGCCAGCCAAGGAATCCTCGAATACACCCACGGCAGGGTCCAGCGTGTACAGGGCTACCATGCCGTTATTATCTCCACCGGTGACAATCAGATCCGGCTGACCGTCCCCCGTCTGATCGTTGATTGCTACCATACCTGCTACCGGTTGTAGGCCACTGTTCTTCCATCGAATCCTTGCAA
>JAGFIZ010000079.1 GCA_024103135.1 Bradyrhizobiaceae bacterium
ACTACACGCGACGCACAGTAGATGCTCATGTCCACGCCCTAGTCTTGCTAACTACGTCAATCGCATGTTCGGTAGTCTTCGTACACACTCACACTTCTCCTTTCTGCGTGGGGCATCCTCGCCAATGCAGTATGCCGAGCGTGCGGCTGCGCTGGGACATGATGCGCTGTGCTTGACTGACTGGAATGGTGTGTATGGTGCTGTCCAACTACAGCAGGCTTGCAAGCACTATCGACTACGTCCGCTTATCGGCTGCTCCATCCGCGTAGCCGACCTTCCGGTATGGCTGTTGGCGAAGAATGCCAATGGCTATCAAAGCATGAACCAGTTGCTCACGATGCTTCATGCACAGGAAGAACCTCGGCTGATGGATTGGCATGCCCTGGAAACATTGGAAGAGTGCGTGATCCTTGCAGATTCGATGCTGACGGTTTCAAACATCCCCGAAGCATGCTTGCCCAACACTGTTCTGGCCCTTGACTATCAACGCCGTCCCGGTGATGCACGACATGCGCGGAAACTGGTGGCATACGCAGCCGAGAAGGGATTGCGAACCTGCATAGCCCCTGATGTACGGTATGCTCTGCGTGACTACTACAAGGCCTACGACGTGCTTACCTGTACGCGACTGGGCACTAGTGTGTTCGAGCCGCATCCTGATCGACCGGTAAACGACGAGCAGCATCTCCGCTCCGAGCGTGATCTCTTTACGCTCCTACCCTACCCGGAAGCATTTGCTACAACATCCTCCTTGCTCGAAACGAGTACGTTTGACATCCTTCCTGGCTACATCACGCCTCCGAGTGCACGGCTTCCAGCGAACACCCATCCGGACGATGTACTACGCTCACTGTGTCTAGAGGCGATGCCCAACAAGTATTCCGCCACGATCGATGCACACAAGCCCACCGCCCGTGCAGCTTCGCATCAGCTCGAGCACGAGCTGGAAGTCATCGCCGAGCTTGGGCTCTCGGACTTCTTCCTCGTGGTAAAGGAGATCGTCGACGAAGCGTCCAGACGTGGCATCAGGCATAGTGGACGCGGCTCTGCCGCAAACAGCATCGTTGCCTACTTGCTCGGCATCACTGGCGTATGCCCCATTCAACACCATCTGCTCTTCGAACGATTCTTGCATCGTGGACGGAAAGGTACGCCCGACATCGATGTGGACTTTGACAGTGACCGTCGGCAAGAGATTATCGACTGGATGGAACAACGGTTCGGCAATAGCCAGACGGCGATGACGGCTACGCTGATCACCTACCGTGCACGAATGGCTGTGCGAGACGTTGCCAAGGCATTGGGCTGGCCAATGGACATGGTCAACGCACTCTCCAAGGCAATCCCCGGCTTCACCAACAAGAGTCCACAGTCCTACCGTGCAGAGCTTGCCGCCATTGTTGGCGACGCTCCGCTATTGGACACGCTTATCGAGACCGTGAGCTTGCTGTTGGATGTGCCACGTCACCTTGGTCTCCATAGCGGTGGCATGATTCTCTCGTCGAAGCCCTTGTCATCCTTCACCCCTGTTCAGCGATCTGCCAATGGCACCAGTGTTGTGCAGTTCAGCAAGGATGATGTAGAAGCCATGGGCTTGGTCAAGTTCGACGTGCTTGGCTTGCGCATGCTAGCCTGCATCAGCGAAGCTGTTGAACTTATCGAGAGTGATGTTAGCTACCTCCACCATGAGATCTCTAGCAGGAATGATGTCACAGCGAGGATGATGCGTGCTGGCTGTGCTTGCGTGGTACCACCGTATCAGGTGAGACAGTTTATCGACGTAATGCCATTCGACGATCCGAACGTGATGGAGCTGATAAAGTCTGGTCAGACGCTAGGTCTCTTCCAGATCGAAAGTCAGGGGCAGATGCACCTCCTTGCCCAGCATCAGCCGGAGTGTTTTGACGACTTGGTTACCGAAGTTGCGCTCTTCCGTCCAGGTCCGCTACAGGGTGGCATGGTGCATCCATACATCAGGCGTCGGCGCGGACAGGAAAGCGTGCAGTATGCCCATCCCTTGCTCGAGCCGATACTTCGCGACACGCTTGGCATTGTGTTGTTTCAGGAGCAGGTTCTTGAGATTGCCCATCGTGTTGCCGGCATGTCGTTAGACGACGCCGATGATTTCCGATCGCTCATCAGCAAGAATCGTGATCCAGTAGCAATGGCTGCCATGCGTGAACGGTTTGTGAAGGGGGCTATGGAGAACGGCCTCGATGATGCCGCTGCTGCAGACGTGTATGATAAGGTCAGCCACTTTGTTGGATATGGCTTCTGCAGATCACATGCTGCTGCCTTTGCACGCATTGTCTATCAGAGTGCTTGGCTCAAGACCTACTACCCTGCTGCTTACCTAGCAGCGTTTATGCAGCATCGACCAGGCTTTTACAATTTGATGACGTTGGAAGAAGAAGCCCGAAGGTTCGGTGTGCAAACCTTGATGCCTGATATCAATCGCTCTGGCATTCGATATTCCCTCGAGCTAGCGTCGGACGGACGTCTCGCGATTCGCAAGCCCCTTTCCGCCATTCAACTTGTTACCCAGGATATTGCACGACAGATAGTCTGGGAACGCATGTCGGGTGAGTACACTTCGGCTGAGGATGTGTGGCAACGTCTACCTATTGCTGCTGATACGATGGATACCATTGCGTTGAGCGGTGCTCTTGACTCAGTGGAGGGACATAGTCGACGTGCACTATGGAAGACCGGCGTCCTTGCTACGGCGAGCACGGGTGCTGCAGGTAAGAAGAGCAGGACAACACCAAGAACGGAGCAACAGTCGGGTCAGCTTGCCCTAAGCACGCACATGCTTCGCATTACCATTGACGATGTACCGGAGCTTCCGCCGATCAAGGCACAGGAGCGTCTTG
Organism: Bradyrhizobiaceae bacterium; assembly: GCA_024103135.1. Lineage (GTDB taxonomy): Bacteria > Bacteroidota > Ignavibacteria > Kapaibacteriales > Kapaibacteriaceae > OLB6. The sequence goes on from JAGFIZ010000079.1 coordinate 2,874, forward strand.
CCTATGATTACGTCAGCCATGGTGCGGC
>JAGFIZ010000097.1 GCA_024103135.1 Bradyrhizobiaceae bacterium
GTTGATCTGATTGACTTCCAATGCGAGGCAGGAAACTGATAGTACGTCAGCAGCATAGGAAGTCGGCGTTCAATGGTCGCAACCGCCTTCGGATACTTCTCGCCAAACGTGCTTCGGTACGCAGCGACCGTCCTACAGATCCAGCGCGACTGCAGGACTTCCTCACGAATGAAGATTCGGAGTGGGTGCCACTGTTTGCCTATACCGGAGCCGATGGACACGGCGCTAACTGCCCTGGGCTTTGTGCAGGGCATGGAACACTTTGCGCCGGAGATCTGGAAACGCTTCAACACCGACCATGCACGGTCGGCCTCAACGATCAAGAAGATCGCCGACTTCGCCCTGGTAGACGGCAAGGTCAGCAAAGACCAGTTCGAAGCAGCGGAGAAAAAGTTCAGGGAATGCGTCTTCGAGCTGGTAGTGGAGATGTGAACGAACCACTCTAAAAGTATACTTAGTTATAGCGACTTATATCAATAATTGGTTATAAGTGGGTATAACTCACCACATTTACAAATGGATCGCATCAGAAATCCCTACTCGCCGGGGGCGGGAGCACCGCCTCCGGAGCTCGTCGGTCGAGCCGCTATCCTCGAGCAAGCGACGACGTTGTTAGGACGTGTCCTAAGAAAACGTGCCGAGAAAAGTATCTTGCTCACAGGTCTCCGAGGTGTCGGAAAGACCGTATTGCTCAATGAGATCCTGTGGATCGCCCAAGGACAGGGATATCGTACCTGTAAGATCGAAGCCATTGAAGATCGATCGTTGGGAACGCTCATCGCCCCAAAGCTTCGTGAGATCTTCTACGATCTTGACCGTTTGGCGGGTCTCGGCATAAAGGTGAAACGTGGATTGCGCGTGCTTGGAAGCTTTCTAAGCGCTCTTCGCGTAACACACAACGAGATCACGTATGGTTTGGATCTCGACACCGAACGCGGCACAGCCGATAGTGGCGATCTTGAAGTGGACCTCCCAGCGTTGTTGGTGGCGCTGGGTGAGGCCGCCGATGAACGTGAAACAGGAGTTGCACTATTCATTGACGAGATTCAATATTTCAGCTCGAAGGAACTTAGCGCCCTCATCATGGCTATGCATGAGATCCAGCAGCGACAATTGCCAGTCGTGCTGGTAGGCGCCGGGTTGCCGATCCTACCCGCTTTGGCTGGTAACTCGAAGTCATACGCTGAACGCTTGTTCCACTTTCCGATCGTCGGAGCACTCTCTCAAGAAGAATCTTCAATAGCATTGCAAGATCCAGCTCGAAAGGAGGGTGCCGCGTTCACTGTTGAGGCTCTTGATGAGGTGTATCGAAAGACTCAGGGGTATCCATATTTTATCCAGGAATGGGGCTATCAGATCTGGAATCACGCCGAAGAGAGCCCCTTTACCTTGAACGATGCGTTGTCGGCAAATACTGCGGTGGAGGAACGACTCGATGCGAGTTTCTTCCGTGTACGATTTGATCGTCTTACGGCCGGAGAAAAACGATTTCTCAGGATGATGGCAGAGTTGGGACCGGGACCGTATAGGATCTCCGACGTTGCAGGGATCCTTGGAGTGAAGGTGACAAGTTTAGGACCAGTCCGAGCGAAGCTCATTCGCAAGGGGATGATCTATAGTCCGGCATTTGGAGATATTGCGTTTAGTGTTCCGCTTTTCGATGCCTTCATGAAGCGTGCGATGCCTCACGCAACCAACGATGACACATTTCGATAGATTGTGATCATGAAACACAGCATCGTCCTCGCCGCGATGCTACTAACCGCATCTGTTCTGTCCACGGCTCATCCCCAACTCCGGCTGGAGCACACAGGTCTGCCACCCGTCATCGGCACTGTCAAACAGGCCGGGGGGAAGACCCGTGCGCCGACGGGTCGATCATCGCCGCATCGTCTCAATTCTCACCGTCGCTTTTGCCCTGTTCATAAAGGCGTCTCCTGTGGATAGTTTGAAAAAACTGAGTTCAACCACAGGTTACGCCTTTCTTTTCTTTCGGTCAAGGCGTAAGTTCTACCGCCATCCACAACTTTCTAAGTATCTCGCTGAGGTATCGTTATGATTGTTGTCCGCGACATCTTCCACGTGCAGTTTGGAAAAGCTGCCCAGTTCAAGGCCGCCATGCTAGAAGGCAAGAAGTTCTTCGATGGGGCAGGAGTTCACAACGTGCGCATGCTCAGCGACTATGTGGCTGACTTCTACACGTTTGTCCTCGAAACCAGCTACGACAGTCTTGCAGCAATGGAAGCCAGTCTAGCCATGGGCATGAAAGACCAAGCATGGCGCGAATGGTATCACAATTCCATCGTGCCGCTGTGCACATCCGGCAAGCGCGAGATCTTCACCGTCATCGCTAGTTGATCTAGCGATGTAACTCGTAGTTCTTGAAACTTCCGAGCTGTCGGCCGCGAAGGAGGGTTTGCTCTATCCAGGTGATGAGTTTGTACTTGGTGCGTTCATGCTTGAAGAGCGGACGTGTGAGTGCATCGTGTGCATGAGCATCCAGCTGATCCTGCCAGTCCATCGCGGCTATGCGTTCGCTCATCACTGCAGGATGTGTGCCCGTGTACAGCGGAATGTCCCTCAGGTTGCCATACTGGAACATCTCTGCAGATGCCGCTGAGCTTCCGTGATATTGCTGTTCCATCTGTTGCTTCTTGCGTTGCATGAAGTCAGGCGGCCGCACCCAGCCATAGTGGAATATCCGGGCAGCACTATTCACAACGCGCAGCTTGTACGTATCGTCGTGTTGGGCGTAGTTGCCTGTGAACGAAGGAATGCGACGGAAGGACTGTGCATCAACCCACGAATAGATATCCGGTCTGTTCCTCACGATGCGCACCTCGAACGGATACCAACCATGTGAGCGATGGTAATGCTGGTAGTCCCCCCAGAAGTGCAGGTAGGAGCAGATCATCCCTTCGATGCGTTCATTGGAAAGGTGCTCCGCACATGCCTTGTGAATGCGTGGCAGATCCTCTTCATGCAAGACCTCGTCAGCCTGCAAATACAGCAACCAATCACCTGTGCATGCCGCCTTTGCAATCATCGTCTGACGTGCATATTCCGTACCACCTCGGTACGTCTGCGTGTCCCACACCGTATCGATGATGCGAATCTTTTCCGAGCCAATCGCCTCGATATCCCTCCGAGTTGTGTCGCCTACATCGCCCCTTCCCACAGCCACCACGAACTCATCAACCAGCGGCAGCGCACTCTTGATAGATTCAACAAACGGATAGAACAACGAGTGAGCATTCCGGCAAAAGCTAAAACCTGATATCTTCATAGCACAAATATGAACGGTTTTAGAACGCGCATAGCACCCACACCCAACGGCTACCTCCACCTTGGCAACGCCGTCAATGCCGTCATCACGTGGATGCGAGCACGGATGGCAGGGGGCTCTGTATTACTCCGAATTGATGATGTAGATCAGAGTAGAGTGCGCCGAGAGTATGTCGAGGATGTGTTTCGGATGTCTCACACATTGCTACAGCTTTTGCCGTGGTCATGTCGCGTCTTATGAGGGCAGTTCGCAGAGTCTTTGATACAACCATCGGTTACACTGGAAAGGAAACAGGGTGACCGTATACATCGTGTACGCAGGGACCTTGATACTGCCATCAGGTATGCATTTCCTTACTCCGATCAAGTCGTACACCTGCCCTCTCCAACGATGTTCTAAAGAATCGCTGAACTGCATGTTCAGGGAATTCTACAAATCATGCTGGCTTCTTAAAGTTTTTACTTGTTTCGTTTTTTTTTTTTTTTTCATGTTGTGCCAATTGTTCTTGGGGTTTTTTGTCAACTTATAAGGGAAACTCAGATTAAAAGGTAACTTTCAGTATTAATATTCTTTATTATTTTTTTTTTTTTATTAAATTTCAGTGTCCAAGCTCAAGTTCGATTATCTATCATTATCTGTAATTATTACTCATTTACAATT
>JAGFIZ010000124.1 GCA_024103135.1 Bradyrhizobiaceae bacterium
AGCTCTCGATGCAACTCATGGACATTGATCGGCAGACCATGACGCAGATTGATACGAATCTGTATGGAATTGTAAGCACGGTTACCAATGGCCATATATACGGCGTCCATGGAGAAGACACGCCGACAGCGTTTCTGATTTACCTACACCAGCTCGACTTCGACTGGGCGACGGCGTCGGCACCGACAGGCGGTGGTGCCACGAGTGAGGTCTTCTTCCCCTCGCCGTGTTACCGTGAGGGTACACTCAGCTATCAGGTGGCTGGCGAGCAGCAGGTGAGCGTGCGCCTCTACGACATGTCGGGTAGGATCGTAGCCACGCTTGCCGAAGGCCTCCAGAGCGGAGCGCAGCACCTGCAGGTAGACTGTCAGCAAGCGCCCCCCGGCGCCTACTTGCTCGTCGTCCAGGTAGGTGCTTCCGTGACCACGCATCACATCCTCCTGGAGGGCAGGGAAGGAGGTGGGCAATGACGCGCCACTACCGTGTAATAGCCTGCGGGCTGATGCTTCTGCTCGCTGGCGGCACACTCATGAGCCAGGACCGCGAGCTCGGTAATGCGCGAGCAGCGCTGATTGCTGCCTCGCCATATACGACGCTGATGGCCGGGGAGAGTACGAGTCTTCGTCTTGGGTGGAACTGGGGTCTGCCGATGACGGCCTTCAGCGATGCCTGCCGTGCAGCAACGATGCACTACGCCTATGATTCGGACCTGGTGACCAACGGCGCGCTCACGCCAGTATACGGTAGCCGGTTCCGGGACTCGACGTCGACAGCCGATACGATCTTCCTCTTCCCGCAGGTACGGCGAGACTGCGTCGTCGTTGGTGCCGAGTACGGCAAGGAAGAGTACAAGTGTCTGCGCTTCGACCCTGAGATTACCATGGAGCTGTGGAACTTCACGCCAATGCCGACGGCGAGCCCTGGCGCGGCCTTTGGTTTCCGGTACCGGCATGACAGCCTGGGGGTGAGCGGCGTGCGTGCCACGCTGGAGGCCGGGCGGTTCCCGGCGTCGACGAGCACACTGGTCCTCTCCGAGGTGTGGCCCGACAGTGCGATGATGACGCGCTGGGGGTCGTTAGACGACATGCTCACCTTCGACCCCGACCGCGACCGTACGGGGCATCACCTGCTGCTGTCGGTGAACCTCCGGCGGGCTTCGGGGGCTCCCACCACGGTGGATACGATGGCCGTGTTGGACCTGCAGGTCAAGTACACGACCTTTGGCGGCGACAGCGGCTATGTGAAGTTCAGCTACCTCCCCAATCCCGACAGCAAGGTGCGCCTCAACCAGGGCGACCCCACCTACGGCTACACGTACCCGCTGATGTTTATCGACCCTCCCACGCCGACCTTCACGATCCGCCGCGAGCATGTGCCGGCCGACGGCAGTACGATCAACGTCAGCGCCCTGATGATCTTTCCGGATACCCTTGTAAGTGGATCACCATCGAACCCTGTCCTTACCAAGCTCTACGGCGCTATGACGATGCCACGATCGGCCGCTTGGACGTCGAGGTGCGCTATCGCACACATAGCAGCAGCAGTGACAACCTGGACGTCGAAATTGACTGTATCAAGCTTGAGACGCCACAGGCGCGGAACTTCTTAAGTGGCAACGACTCGGCCACCTTCGTCAATGCCCACGCCTATTTCCTCAACGACCTGGACTCGGTGAACCAGATCACGGGACGCCGCTACCGGGTGGCTTCGTGGTATGGTAAGGACGAAGCCTATATGATGTATTGGGAGGGGTGGCGCCAGTACAACAACCTCTTCGACAGCCTCACCATCAGCGAGGTACGCCTGGGCAAGGTCAAGCACATGCTCTACAAGACGGGCACGCGACGACTCTGGCAGGGGCGGACGGCGGACTACGCGCCGCAGACAGCAGCACCATACCTGGTCAACGGCAGCAACACTGTCGGCGGACCCAATGCCCAGTTCGACTTTCTTGGTTTTTCAAATGGCCTACGCCATTCGATGGGCATGCAAGGGCGGCTGGACGTCCATACCAACCAGCCCACGGTGCCCGTCGACTACGACACGTACTGGGGTGCCAAGCCCGTCGGCGCGTCGCAGTTCACCGTGGACCTGCCGATTCCCGAGTCCCTCTACGTGGGTACGGTGGTAGCCAACACCTACGAGCAGGCCGTACGCTGGGGCTCACCGCAATGCCTGATTGAAGGCACCAACTACCTTTACCTGCTGGATCCCGACTTCCTCTTCCTGGGAGCACAGACGCCGTGGTATGCCAACGTCTGGGCCTATGGCGAGTGGATCAAAACCAACGATGACCCGAATATCTACGCCATTGCCAGCCGTCCACTAACCGGTTCGGAGTTCAACGCCATTGGTTATGGTGCCCTTGCGCTGGGAGCCAAGGGGCTGATCACCTACTATGGTGTCTCCAGTGATGGCTCGCTCAATACCAGTACACCCGCTTGCACCGGCGCAACGCCGGGGTCGCTCACGAGCCTGGGCATTACGAGTCTGACGACCGACGACTCGTACATCACGACCACGGGGCTGGATTTGGTACGCGACGCCCGCTTGGGAGGGGACTTCTTTTTGGAGAGTGCCAGCGAGCCGACGCATTTTACGGAGTTTATGGTGCACAACGGCACGGTGGACCGAGGCTATTTCGCCTCCAAGCTCGGTGTGGACTCCACGCGCCTCTATGCTGGCCGTGAGTCCTGTCGCCGTGCCCTTCATCGTCTCTACCGCTATGCTTACGACCACCGTGCAACGCTTGAGGCCTTGGAGCTTCAATGCTGGTGGGCAAAGGGCTACAAGCAGTGGACACTGGAAAAGACGGCCGGTACGCTGACCAACTACCTCCGTCTGGACAGTACGCTGGCTGTGGCCCATCCGAGCCGCGTTGACACGATGGGCCGGATGAATAGGGAAGACTACGATTCGGTCTTCGTCGATATCACGTTGCACAAGCATCGCGATACGGCCATGAGCACGATGTTCGTAGTTGGCCTGGTCAACCGGCGAACCGATCCACGCCTGCATTACCTTGAAGATACCGTGTTCCTCACCGAGGCGGAGTTCGAAGGACGCCTGGAGAGTAACCTCGCCGAGGCGTACGACCAGCGGGGGGCGCGGGAGATACGCCTGCCGTTTCACTACGTCAGCCCTGATGGCCTGGCCTACAACCTGCACGTCCAGCAGCTGACCCACGAAGGAGAGACCGGCATCGATACGGTCATCGGTGCCAACGGCCTTCTTGCCGTTCGCTTGCGTCCTGGGTATGGCACGTTTCTGCGTGTCAAGCCCGTGCGGGCCTCTGCAACGGACGGTCAGCTCGGCTACCTCGACCACAGCAACCAACGCAAGCTCGTCGCCTTTCCCGAGGTCACCGGTGCCGTTGAAGTCTTCGATACGGTCGACATGCGCACCTACCTTCGCATGGTCGTCGGCGATACCATGTGGTACCATCAGGTCTATCACCGTCGGCGGCCGACGCAACAGGATCCCGAAGGTGGCTTTCTGACGGTCTACTACCGTCGCAGCAAGCCACTGCTCACCACCGACAACGCCGACACGACCGGCAGCAGCGCTTACGTCTTCGATGCGAGCACCATTGAGTGGGAGGACCCCGTCGTGGTCAGCGATCAGGTACTCTATCAGCCCCCGGGTGCCGAGGAACCCGATGTGATGGATCTCAGCTGTGGCTATCCCGCCTTGGTGGTGCGGCCGGTGATCACCGACACCGATACGGTCGTCAGCCAGGTCTATATCGTCTTTGGCTGCGAGTACCTCACCGAACAGAATGCCAGCGTCCTGGTCTGCGAGACGATCCTGCCCGTCGAGGCCTCCCGTGCCGAGCAGCAGGCTTACTATGCTGCCAACCCGTCCGAGGTCCTCGATGTGACACCGGCACCCACAGTGCCGATCCTGGAGCACTGGGGGACGCCGATGGTCAATGCCAGCCACAGCGGCAACTTCTACTGTTGGTCGCATGCCACCAACGGTATCGGCGTAGGCTTCAAGGATCCTGTGGCGCGGCAGTTCCTCCCGGCGCAGCGGCTCTACCTCCATGGTCAAGTTATTACCCCAGACTGGCGGAGTACGCACCCGAGCCTGAACTCCTACTCGCGGCTGCAACTCGGCGAAGAAGACGCGGCCCTGGTGTGGCAAGAAGGCGAGAATGCTACCGACGGCAGCTGGATCTACTACACACGGCTTTTCCATGGACCAGCTCCAGGCTACGCCATCGCCTATGACCTTAACCCTGGCTATACGCGCATCACCGCTGGTCCTCCCTTTGCCGATCCCAACAACGGGCAGATCGGGATCGTCACCGACCCGTACGTGACGGTTGACTCAGCCCAATTCGATGCCGGGCATAACTTTCCGGTGGTCTACCGTCACCTCTCGGACTGGGAGACCACGCCGGAGAACACCCGCCATGACATACGGCTGGTGAATTACAAGGCCGACCGTGTATACTGGCAGTCGCGAAAGGTCCACCTGGGTCTAGGACCGTGGATGATCGGTCGCCGCAATATCGACGTTGCCGACAGCTCCCTCTCTCCCGTTGGCGGGACCGACTGGGTCTACACCCAAGGCGAGGAGTTCATCTTTAGCGAAACGCTTAACCTGCGCGGTCCCGATGCTACGCAAGGCGAGCAGTGGGGCGAGCCTGGGTCGATCCCCAACAACGACGACGTGATCCACTACGACGACTCGTGTTCGGCGCTGAGTTTCTGGAGTGATACCGCCGACGCCGACCCATTCCCGCACATCTGGCATATGCTCTATGGCTGGGAGTTCTACGGGCAGACTGCAGACCACCTCACTGACGACCTGATTGCCACCGGTCAGTTGCAACAGATCCATGGCTATGGTTGGTATCCCCACCTGGCAGCACGGTACTCTGTCTCGGCTCACCGTGGCATCCAACGCAACCGCCGTATCTACAACGAGCCCGGGGGCGTGTGGCTGAACTATCAACATGCGCCGGTGATGACCAGCAGCAGTGAGTACTTCTACAAACCGACGCAAACCCAGACGCAACCCAAAGGCATTCCCTACCACGGCTTCCGCGGCCCAACGGCTGCCGCTTTGGTTGGCCTGTTGCGCTTTCCTGGCCTTGACAAAACGGTGATGCTCCATGCCGACACGACCTCATTCGACAGGGCTGAGAAGCCCCACGCGCCGCGGCGTTTTTTGAGCCCATGGTTCACGGTGCCACAGGCCACGGACTTGCAGTTTACCACGACCACCAGCGGCAAAGAGGCGGCGGCAACACTCTCGCTCGAGCGGTACTCCGACGGGGAGACCGTCATGGTCGACGCGCTCGCTCGCCGTGGAACCACGACAAAGGCCCATCAAGCCTACACCGTCGTCGGCGACCAGCAAGAGCGCTACCGCTTTGTGCTTGAACCTCTCGGCGATGCCGTCTATGCGGCGAAGGACATCGAGATCATCATGCCGGACGACGAGGGGCTGCGCAAGCCTGTCTCCCAGATCCAGTACGGCGGTCTTATCGACTTGCGAACGATGCACACCTCCACGATGCCACGCGGCAGCGTGCAGCTCTATCCGAACCCGGCCTCAGACTACCTCGGCGTAGCCTATGATGCCACCGTGAGCACCGTAACGGGCTACGGCACTAGTGACGTGGCACCGGCCAGCACCACCATCCAGGTTACCGACGAGCGTGGGCGTGAGTTGTACCATTGCACCGCGCCCGCGGCCGGCATGCTCACCGTCCCTACGCATGACTTTGCTAGTGGCGTCTACCACGTGGTCATCACCACCGACCATGGCATGGCACCACTGACGGCGACCTTTATCGTCGTGCACTAGCGCCTCGGCACGCTGTGGCCACCTCCATATTCAGCACCCTCATTGGTTCTCCAGTGAGGGTGCTGGTGTTTGAGGCTTGCAAACCAGTGGCTATGAAGGAGTCGTATGTCGGTAACCATGCTTTAATCAAACGTATCGCGGTCAAGAATTCAGCACCCAGAGCCCCGCTTCCGCGGGGAAGACAGTATTGGTTGTCATCCCGGCGAACACCGGGAACTAGGGAAAAGCGTTCTGGGTCCCTGCTTGCGCAGGGAAGACAGTATTGGTCGTCGTCCCCGCGAAAGTGTCGTCATCCCCGCGGAAGCGGGGACCTAGGGGATGTTGAAGCACGTAGGTTGCCGTCATCCCGGCGAAAGCCGGGACCTGCGAACGCGAGGACCCAGAAAAGGTGCTAATGTGCAACGTTACACCAGAACATTATCTGGATTCGGTATTACACCATTTCACGTCAACGGCATGATTAGGAATGGCAATCGCTCATGGGAGTTTCATAGCAACAATGCGTTGCTTTGCTCCACCAAAGTCAGTGGCATACAAGGTTGTGCCAATCACTTCCTGAGGTGAAATTCCTTCGGGCAGCAACCAAAAATGTTTACACTCGCCATTTTTCGCATCATGAATTGAAAGGTTCATGACATGTGTATTGGTTCTCGTGTTAGCAAGTTCAGGATAGTGGTTAGTGGTCACTAGCGACACGATGGCGACTTCGTTACGTTCGGGTATACCAAAAATCTGGTAAAATGCTTGAGCAGAGTCAGCAATTGATTTTATTGTCTCAAGGGTACTCTCTGGTGTAAGTCTGCTAATTCGAGGAATCATTGAAATTGTGTGTTCTTTAGGATACTTAAGGGCTATGATCGTTGGTTTTGTGCCGTTCCTAGGAAAAAGTGTAAGCTCCTTTGAAAGTCCTTCCAAGCGCACAACATAGTCGTTTGTTCCCGCACACTTACTTGAGTAAAAGTTTGGACAGTAGATATTCAGGAGTTCTCTCGCATAGCCGCCAACACTATCTATGGTTCCATCCCCAAACAGTCGTAGCAGGCTCAATGCAGGCAAATGATTGCTACCTGCAGGATCAGGAGGCCGTTGGCTCATCCATAGCGTTTTTGACTTTGCATCCAAGTACTTCGAGGCCATCAATCTTGATGTGCTTGGAAGAGTTATGGGTACGATTGTGATCTGTTCAGTTTTGAGATTCAGCCAATAGAGTATTGGTGCTGCTGTTCTAATGTCTGAGTCTGACATTAGAACACTATCTCCAGTTTCTGACCGAGCAATGAGGGATGGACGATATGAAACAAAATCGGGGGCAGGTTGATGTACGCTTATGGATTTTGATATCGAACCATCCTTGGTCAGCAGATGGAGAGTCTTCGTGTTAGGGTCGAGAGTAACAAACGTTCCAGTTTGCTGGCAGTATCGAATTGTGCAGTACGGCGAAAGACGGTGATTGTTTGTGTTCTCAACGTTCACGATTGTTTCGAACAGGCGGACAGCACCTTGCGCGGGCTTGGAAGGTTTCTCATGCGTCAAGAGTGCTTCAATTGCACGTATGCAGGCGTCAACATCAAACGTCTTTGTTCCTCCAGGTGCCCCAACATATCCTATGATCCCTTCGCTGCTGACAACCATGATTACGGGGTAGTGCCTCACTTTGTAAAGATTAGCATAGGCATCAAGCTCATCATTAACAATCTGTGTTCCCGGAAACTGCTCGCGTATTGATTCAAATTCAGATTCAGAACCAACATGTGCATAGACTGCAACAGGCAACCCTTTGGTCTTTGCAAGTCGAAAAACTGTCTGCGTATTCAACAAGCAAGCGGTACAGGATTTCGAGTCAACATGGATGATAACTCCGCCACTGCCCTTCATCACGGAGGGCACCTTTACCTTACTGCCCTTCGTGGCACTTGTGTAGTACGACAACTGGGCAGTAGCGGAGCACACACCTAGCGTTGTCACAACAAACCATAAAAGCAGCTGGTGCACAATGGCAATCATTGAAGCCTCACATGGAGAGCGCATTACATTCCGTTGATGATCTATGGAATGTATGGAAACTGAACGTAAAACGTGCCATCAGCCGCGACAGTTATGCCATCTAACGATTTCTTGGCGTTTACATACGATGGGTAGTCGGCGCAAGCAGGGATCGGCGAAAGTGGTCGTCATCCCCGCGTAAGCGGGGACCCAGAATGTTCGGTTGCGAACAATGTTTGAGTGTGCTGCTTATTCGTCTGGATCCCTGCTTGCGCAGGGAAGACGGTATTAGTCGTCATCCAGGCGAAAGTGTCGTCGTCCCCGCGAAAGCGGGGACCCAGAATGCTTTTCACTAGGCCCCCGCTTTCGCGGGGGTGACGGTTTGCGCAGGGAAGACAGTATTGGTGGTCGTCCCCGCGAAAGCGGGGACGACAAATGTTTTAGCACTGGGTCCCCGCTTTCGCGGGGATGACTCGAGCACACGACATGCAGTACTATCTCGGCCTAGTAAACCGAGGATCCGTCATTACACTGCTGTCGGTGAGTGCCTTAAGGAATGCTACGAGTGCAAACTGTTCGCTGTCGGATAGGCCAAGTGGGCGGACGCGTTTGTCGCGACTAAAGAATGCCTTGCCACCACCGTTATAGTGGCGCACAACCTGCAACAATGTGGTGAGATTCCCCGAGTCGCTATCGCCCCCTACCATATACGGCGGAGTAAGGGCAACATTCCGGAGTGTGGGAATCTTGAAGAGTCCTTCGTCAAATGGATTGTATGTGATCTCGTACAAACCACGATCGAAGTAGTGGGTGAAGAGACCAGTATTCTTGAACTCATCCGTAGTAAAGTCGGGTCCGCCATGACATGACGAACAACTAGTCCTATCACTAAAGAACAGCCGCATCCCCTCTCGTTCTTGAGCAGTGAGGGCTGCAAACTCGCCACGCACAAATCGGTCGTAGCGACTGTTGGATGCGATCACCGTTCGCTCCCATGCTGCGATGGCCTGCATAACGCGCTTCATCGTTACCAGAGTATCACCGAAGGCTTCGCGCCAGGCTTGCGCATACGCTGGCGAGCGCATCAGCGCACCAACAGCATGGGTATCGGCATCCATCTCTTCTGGATGCATGAAAGCCGTCATCGCTTGATCTTCAAGCGAGGGTGCACGTCCGTCCCAAAACAGATGTTTGCGGTAGCCAGCGTTGATAATGGTTGGAGTGTTACGCTGACCCTGTTGTTGGCGAACACCTTCACTTACTTGCTTGGGTGCATCCGTAAACGATGCTTCAGGCCTGTGACAGGCAGCACAGGAGATCACGCCATTACTCGAAAGCCGGCCTTCATAAAACAACCGATGTCCCAACGCAACCTTTGCAGGGTTCATTGGATTGTCGGCCGGCACAGGCATCGGTGGCATGTGCGACGATGTGCTGACTTCATCCTGCGGCACTACATTGTTGGCGTTGCAACCGGCAACGACCACTACAATGCAGAGTGCAGCAAGAACCTTGATCATGGGAAGTACTTGTTGAGCTTCTCTACGAACTCTTTTGCTTCACGACCTTTTAGTCCCACACTGGCAAGCTGTGCATCGTCGGCCTTTACACTCCCGACGAGTGCAGCCAGGGCCTTGAGCTCTAGTCGACTCAATCGTTCGCTGTGTAGCAGATAGTCTTCGAATGCTTCCCATGCAAGGGGCACATATTGTTTGACGATCTGAGCAATGGCATTGCCATAGACCTGGATCTCGTACTGTGCATGAGCATCGATTCTCAAACGCAAGAAGTGGAAGAGGTTGTGAAGATCAATCTTCCAATACCACTCCGTGTAGTTGCTCACCGGTAGGTTGATCCGTGCAATCTCTCGTGCCAGCCCCGTTTCAAGCATACCGAGATATTCGGCATACTGTTGCTCTTGCGATGCACGCATGCCATCGGCAATCTTCTGGGCTACATCCGGTGCAAATGGTTCGTCGGACCGACCTTGCTTGTTGTTGGTACTCTGACCACGGATTTGATCAAGCTCTGGTACGTAGAACTCATCCTTCATCTCTGAATACCGTCCGCTGTACTCGTTCACATTGGCGGTACGGTGGCGTATCCATTGTCTGGCGACAAAGATTGGAAGCTTCACATGAAACTTGAACTCAACCATTTCGAATGGAGTGGTGTGAAGGTGACGCATGAGGTAGCGTATCAGTCCTCTGTCTTCGTGCACTTGTTTCGTCCCCGCACCATAACTCACCCGAGCTGCTTGGACAATTGAGGCATCATTGCCCATCACATCAACAAGGCGTACAAATCCTTTGTCGAGACAGGCGACTTCCGATATCAATGACGTGTGTTCAGGCATGGAGCAAAGATATTGGTGCAGCGTTGAACCATCGTTGCGGCGAAATCAAAAACGCCATGAATGTGGAATACTTGTCATGCATGCAGGGCTGACCAGTATGCGTCAGTATCTGGCAAGGTCGTAGCTTGTCGACCATGAGAATTATCGTTCAGCGTGTTTCGCAGGCAAGTGTCCGCGTCAACCACGAAGTCACCGGCGCCATTGGTACCGGCATATTGGCCCTCGTGGGCATCACCCATAGCGACGGCATGTCCCAGGTGGAGTGGATGGCCGAGAAGCTCCTTAAGCTTCGGATTTTTCCTGATGCCGAAGGCAAGATGAATCGTGATGTTCAGGAGGTGGAAGGGGGCTTGCTAATCGTTTCCCAGTTTACGCTATATGGTTCGCTGCAGAAAGGTACACGTCCATCGTTTATCGACGCTGCACACCCAACACATGCCGAGCCGCTGTATGAAGCATTGGTAGGTGCACTGAAAGCGAAAGCCCCAAAGCTCCATGTTGCTACAGGAAGATTTGGGGCTATGATGTCGGTTGAATTGGTTAACGATGGACCTGTAACGATTCTGCTGGAACGTTAGAGGACTATGCCAACGACGTGAGATTAGATCACCACGCTCTTCTCGTTCATGCGCTCGAGCGAGCGAACCATCGCAGCAAGGGCTTGTGTAGCCAGAGCACCGTCAATCACGCGGTGATCGTAGGTGATGGAGAGGTAGACCATGGAGCGAACAACGATCAAGTCTTCACCATCAACTTCACGAACGACGGGTCGCTTCTGAATAGCACCGATACCAATGATGGCTGTCTGTGGTTGGTTGATGACCGGACTACCAAAGAGCGATCCGAAGGAGCCAACATTTGTTACCGTGATGGTACCGCCAGAGATATCATCTGGTGAAAGCTTCTTCGAACGAGCGCGCTGAGCAAGATCATTCATTGCACGAGCCATGCCGGTCACGTTCATCACGTCGGCATTCTTCACCACAGGTACAATCAGGTTACCATCAGGCAAGGCCGTAGCCATTCCTAGGTGAACCTTCTTGTGTTGAAGAATGTTCTTTCCGTCAACACTAACGTTGATACGTGGGAACTCGCGAATGGCTTCAACTGCTGCGATGCCAAAGAAAGGCGTAAACGTAAGCTTGAAGCCTTCTGCTGCCTGGAACTTGTTCTTTGCCTTTTCGCGCAAACGAACGATGCCAGTAACGTCTGCCTCGGCTACACTCGTTACATGTGGTGACGTGTGCTTGGAGCGGACCATGTGCTCGGCGATGAGCTGACGTACACGATCCATTGGGATGACTTCGATGTCGTCCGTAACCGTTATGCCACTGCTCGGGAATGCATCATACGTCGCTGGTGCACCGGCGGCTGCAGGTGCAGG
>JAGFIZ010000126.1 GCA_024103135.1 Bradyrhizobiaceae bacterium
TCATTATCAGATTTTGATTCAGGAGAACACAATGCCGTATGATCCAATGCTCGTTCAACCTATGCGCGATGAACTGCTAGCTGGAGGTATCGAAGAGCTACGTACTGCCGAAGCTGTAGACGCAGCATTTGCACGTCCAGGCCTTACCATGGTTGTGGTAAACAGCGTCTGTGGCTGCGCTGCCGGAGGTGCCCGACCAGGCATTTTGATGGCACTTGAGCATGATCCAAAGCCCGACTATTCCGTATCCGTTTTCGCAGGACAAGACCTGGAAGCCACGGAACGCGCACGGAGCTACTTTACTGGTGTGCCACCGTCCTCTCCCTCAATCGCACTGCTTCGCGACGGAGAGTTGATTGGCTTTATGCCACGTCATCACATCGAAGGACGCATGCCAGAGCAGATTGCTCAAACACTCACGGCTGCTTTTGACGAGCTAGCCCAGAAGGCGTAACTCACGCCTCTCTCCACGCCCAATTGATTTTGAAGCTCGACCATTCGGATTGGCTGACAACAACATGCTAGTCCACTGGTCGAGCTCTTTGTTTGCAGCAAGGTAATCTGGGTACAACTCCACCACCTGTCGTTTGAAGGCAGGACCATGGTTCATGTGAACCAGGTGAGCAAGCTCATGTGCTACCACGGCTTTGGAACAGTGATCGGGCACACGCACAAGCAGGGTGTTGAGCACGATGATGCCAGAGTATGAACATGAGCCCCATCGCCGACGCATTCGACGAAGCTTCAGACCATTGTACCGCAATCCATGCACGCCAAGACCTGGCAAAAGCTCGCGAATGTGGTCCAGACAGAGTCGTTCTGCTTCGGCTTTTTCCCATGTAGCAAACCGACTCGGACTATACGGCCACTGCATAACGGCGCCACGGTGATGCACCTCTCCCGGATTCGTCAGTGCAGGGAGTGACTGAAGGGTCTGGCGTGCCTTGGCAAGGCGATCCTGGATCCAAACGA
Organism: Bradyrhizobiaceae bacterium; assembly: GCA_024103135.1. Lineage (GTDB taxonomy): Bacteria > Bacteroidota > Ignavibacteria > Kapaibacteriales > Kapaibacteriaceae > OLB6. Next base: position 973 of record JAGFIZ010000126.1, read on the forward strand.
CCCTATCTTGCAGGAATGACTCGATTTCTCGCAATGGAGTCCACCTGGGCGCACGAACCACGATCTGCAGGTCGGGGTGTACCTCTACCGCTATCGTGGATCGCTTACTCCGGACAAGCTGGTAGGTTTCGACGGTAACCTTTTGGCTCATCTCTTGTTAATTCAGCGTAAATAATGCGTACACTCAGCGAATATACCGACGTTGAGCTCTTTGGTTTGTTCACAACAGACCAAGGCGAGGCCGCGTTTGGCGAGCTCTATGCTCGCTATTCGAGTGTGGTGTATGCCTATTGCATGCGGGTAATGGGCGATCGTGAGCAGGCTCATGACGTGTTTCAGGACACGTTCATGAAGTTCTACCAGGCCGCTTCCCGACATGAGCAGCTAGAGAACGTCAAAGGGTATTTGCTAACCATCAGCAGGAACCTTTGCTTTAACGAGAAGAAGCGCAACAACAATCGAACGCTGGAGTTCGACGAGTTGCTCTACAACCCTGGCGAAAGCAGGGATGCAGACCAAAACGAGATGCTCCAGCTTGTGAGAGTGTCGCTTGAGCTTCTTCCGCAAGACATGCGCGAGGCCTTTGTCTTGCGCGAGTACCAAGGTCTGTCATACACCGAGATCGCAAAGGTGATCGGCATGACGGTACCTACGGCCAAGGTTCGGGTTTTCCGAGCAAGGCAAAAACTGAAAGAAATTCTACAGCCATACCTCGACGAGCAAACACGAGGTTAATGCAGAGAGAACACCATGGAACAAACCCACGAACACATACAGCAGCTCTTGGATGGCGAACTCGATCCGATGATCGAGTCGGCCCTCTACGGTAAGCTCAGCGTCGACTCAGACCTTCGGACTGAAATGCGTCAGCAGCTGGCCTTGCGTCTTGCCGTACAAGAAGACCGTGCCTTGCTGGTACCACCTGCTGCATTGACGAATTCCGTGTTTACCAACCTTGGCTTTGCTGCTCCCTTGGCAGGTGCTGCTGCTGGTGCCGCCGGTGGCGGTATGCTTGCCCAGTGGCTTGCTCGTTTCGGCGTCCCCGTAGCTGGTATGCTTGCAGCTGCAGGTCTCACCTTTGGCGTCTTCCAGGCTACAACCCCGCAATCCCAAGCCCCCTCCCAGACCTCTTCCCAGACTGCAACGCATACACCAACCACGGTAGCATCGCAAGCTGATCATAGTCAGCAAGGGGTTCCAACACCAGCACGCTCCGTTAAGAATTCAAGTGAGGCTGTACCCGGTTCTGAAGCAAAACCAGTTGTGGTATACAAAACCAATCCTGCAATGGAACAACGAGTTGCCGAGTTGGAGCGTGAGAACGCAGCATTGCGGAGTCAGCTGGCGGCCAACGCACAGTCGCAAAACATCAACGTCACGCAGGATGAAAGTCCGCTAGACCAAGAAGTGGATAGAGTGCCGCGCATTGCAACGGTCTCGCTGCATCAGACGCATGGAGTCGAGCGCATGGCTGACAATAGTCCGTATGCCGTTAAAGCATTGACGTTAATGCAATCACCGTTTGCGCCGGGCTATACGGTGCAGTTCCGAGGTCTACCACTCAATCCTACCATCCAGACCAATGCTATTCAGCAAAGCTCGTGGTACGACAATCTCGCTGTTTCCATGCAGTACAACATGAATGCAAATCACAGCTTGCTCATGGAGTTTGCCAATGAATCGTATCCCATGGTATTCGAGGGCTGGCGTAACGGTCAACAGATTCGCTACGAACAATTCCCAACGATGTTCTGGGCTGGCCTTGGATATCGGTATACAATGGATCAGCTTGGGAATAGCGGTGTTGCGCCATACGGACAACTCAACGTTGGTGGCAGCAAGTATGGTCCTATCGGCAGACTGAGTGGCGGCATTCAGTATTCACCTGCTGGTGCAATCTCCTTCCTTTTCGGCATTGAAGCTTCTGGCTTGGCTTACACGTTCCAGGATCAATGGTTCCTTTCACCCAAGATCGGCATTACCTACGGTATGGCCGTTCGATTCTGATCAACACACTCAATTGGTTATGATACGTTTATTCCTCATCCTCGCGGCACTCATTGCAACTCTGATGCTTGCAAGCTGTGCCTCTCCACTCGACTCAGATGTGCCACGCATTGAAACGGCACTCACACCTGCCCCAAAGGTTAGTCCATCGAACGTCGAAGATGCCTTTACGTTTGGCGACTATCACTATGCAATGGTCGGCACTCCGGTGTTCTTGCTTGATACAACGACAAGTCCAGTTCGCTTCTGGATGGACTTTACCATGGAGCAAACGAACAAGGCCAAGGCATCGCTCATTCAGAGTTTTCGCCTGAAGGTCGACTCGTTGTCTGCCGATGGTTACACCTACAATCTTCGAACGGGACAGGCCTACCTAAACATGGACCTTGGTCAAGGCGTCGAGGCCTTCGACGTAAACGATCTGCCTGGCTACCCACATACGGCAACAGCACTGATTTTGGAGTTGCCAACGCTGACTGGCTCTGGCCGCATGTTTCAGATCACTGTGTTTCTGGAGGGGAACAAGGGAAGTTTTGTCCCCGGATACGGCGAGCAACAGGTACTCGGACGCTTCACCGTCACGCTCTAACACTCATTGCACAAACGTTCTCATGAAGGTGGTAGGGGGCTAAGGAATCGCTTCGATTGCTTGTAACTATTTCTGATCAGGCGGTTTACTGTGACTCAATTGAGTAAATCCACAGTTCAACCCATTCGGAGATAGTCGAATGAAACTCATTTCTACCTGGGCACGATCGGTACTGCTAATGGCCGTACTGTGCGTCACGGCAACTGCACTGCATGCAGCCGTACCTGGTCCACCAGTTGAGTTCGCAGCAAAAGCTGTCGAATACAACCCTAATGGTGCAATGGTCAAGCTTACCTGGATGTCGAATCGCGAAGGCGGAGCACCAGAGTATTTCAATGTGTACATGGGCGTACCTGACGGAAAGGACCCCGTAGAGTACGAGAAGATTGGCGAGGTAGAAGCAGGTGCCAATACCAACTCGTACAGCTATCTCACGGATAGGCTCGAAGAAGGCAAGTACATGTTCTACATCGTCGCCGTGAATGCCGACGGCGAGAGCAAGGCCTCACCAAAGAAGTACGTTACGATCAAGATCGAAGAAGAGAAGGATCCAGCCATAACCATAGTTTCTCCACGAACTGCAGAAGGCATCGTCGGCAAACCATGGTATTGGCAAGTGAAGATCGAGAAGTATGGAAAGTTCTCCTCGGTCAAATACGAAATCCTCGAAGCTCCTGATGGCATGACCATCAATCCAGAAACAGGCAAGATTATTTGGGAGCATCCCGAAGAGGGACGTCACGTGTTCGTCGTTGTCGTCACTGGTGCATTAGAGAATGGCGAGACAATAACAGCCCGACAAGAGTTTGTACTGGAGATCGGCAAAGGCGAGAACAAGCCATGTGCAGAGATAGTTGGAACGGTCAAGGACGAGCTTGGGAACAATGCTGGCGGCGTGATTATGGTATGGATGGTGAAGTCAGCCGATAACAACGAAGAAAAGTGGATGCCTACATTCAAGGCTTTCGTTAAAGACGGCAAGTATGCCGTTGGCGTCCCAGCCGGCACCTACAAGCTGCGGTTTGAAAGCGATATGTTCGAAGCAGAATGGTATGAAGATGCTTACGAGTTGGTCGATGCCAAGAGCGTAACCGTTACCTGCGATCAGCCGAGGAATGAAATCAACCTCGTCGTAACCAAGCTCCCCGAGCCAGTGTTTCACATTGCCTCTGGCAAGGTCTTCGATGCAGAGTCTGGCGAACCACTTGAGAATGCCTTGATAGTTTTCTCACCAGCAAAGAAGGACAACGCACGTAGAGCCAAGGAAGTTCGTACAGAGTCCAATGCCGAAGGGAACTACGATGCCAAGCTGGAAGAAGGCGTAACCTACTTTGCTACGGCAATTGCACGTCCACCTGCCGGCACAAAGAACCTCTACTCTCAAGAGTACTGGGAAAACACCCACGATGCTTCACTAGCAAAAGGCATCTCACTTACCGAAGACACTGACGAGATTGACTTCCCGATGGACGCTCGCGAAGGCTATGAGAATGGCTTTAGTGGTAAGCTGTCGGAGAACGTCGGACACAATGGTGTTTCTGGAAAGGTCATCGCCTTTTACATGAGCACAAACAAAAACGAGCCAACCCGTCGGAATGCAGAGACAGTCGAAACCGACGATGCTGGCGCGTATGAGTTCACCAACATGGTTCCTGGCAAGTATCTGCTCTTTGGAGTTCCGGATTCTTCAACATGGGCACCAGGTTGGTACGTCGATGACGAGACTGCTGCAGAAACATGGAAGCATGCAACTGCTGTTGAGGTTGGAGAAACTGGCACGGTAACCGGCCTGGACATTCTTCTTCGCAAGGCAGAGAAGGAGCATGGTCGTGGTAGGATTAGCGGACATTGCTACAACTCACGTGGTGGCATCATTGTTAAGTCAGAAGGCACCGTACAAGGCGCTATTCCAGTTCCAGGTGCCCTTGTCGTAGCAAAGGCAACTGACGGAACCATAGTTGACTATACCTTCGCTGACGATGCTGGTGCCTACTCACTTGAAGTCATGCCAGTAGGACAGTTCACCGTAACAGCCGACAGGATTTGGTTTGAGCAAAGTGTAAGTCCGGTAGAGATTACCGACGAATCACTCGACGTGACGACTGAATTTGCCATGGAACCAGTCGTAACAAGCGTTGAAGTACCAACCGACCTTGTTGGTACCTCGATCAACCTCTATCCTAACCCCGCCAGCACATCCACATCGTTAATGCTACCAACAGTGGATGGCAGCGTCGCTGTTAGAATCATGGATCTTACGGGAACGGTTCTTGCAACAAGCAACGCCAGCGTAACGGCCGGTACCAGCACGATCACCATCGCCACGGCAACACTGCCCGCAGGGATGTACATGGTACAAGCCACGAATGGTGCTACGACCTTTGCTCTGCC
>JAGFIZ010000135.1 GCA_024103135.1 Bradyrhizobiaceae bacterium
GTTGGTCACCTGAGCATCCCAGGCGGCGACAGCAAGAAGCCATGGGGCAAGTACATGATCGCTTATAACAAGATCACCAAGGATCGTTACCTGCCAACTGGTCCTGAGCTTACACAGAGCGCTCAACTTTATGATATCTCTGGCGATAAGATCAAGCTCCTCCTGGACTTCCCAACCATCGGCGAACCGCACTACGGTCAAGCTGTTCCTGCTGATCTCCTAGCAGGCAAGAGCGTCAAGATCTACAAGCTCGAAGAGAATAACCACCCATGGGTTGCCAAGAAGGAAGCCGATACCAAGGTTGAACGCAATGGCAAGGAAGTACACATCAAGATGACAACTATCCGCTCCCACCTGGCCCCAGATAACATCGAAGGCATCAAGGTCGGCGATAAGGTCTACTTCCACGTTACAAACCTTGAGCAAGACTTCGACGTACCACACGGATTTGCTATTCAAGGAGCGAGGAACGCAGAGCTCCTGATCATGCCAGGTGAAACCTGCACATTGGTATGGGAGCCACAGACCGCAGGTATCTTCTCATTCTACTGCACTGACTTCTGTTCTGCGTTACACCAGGAAATGCAGGGTTACGTTCGGGTAAGTAAATAATGAAACCGTTTCATCGCATACTAGTAGCCATGGGTGCTCTCTGCTTCGCAGCGCTTTTCGTGCTGCCCATGTGGAGCATCTTCCTTGAAGCACCTCAGTATCCAAAGGGTAGTGAACTTGGCGTCCTGATTTCCATCAATAAGGTTACCGGAGCCAAGTACCACGATCTCGAAAATCTCAATGGGCTTAACCATTACATTGGGATGAAGAAGATCGAGCCCGATGCAATACCTGAATTGGCCTATATGCCAATGATCGTTGGAGGAATCGTTATCCTAGGCCTGCTTGCTGCAGGCCTAGGGAAACGGCCGATAGTCCTGGTTTGGTTAATCGTCGTACTCGGCGTCGGGGCTCTTGGCATGTACGATTTCTATAACTGGTTGTATGATTATGGTCATGACCTCGATCCACACGCTGCGATCAAGATCCCTGGCATGTCGTACCAACCGCCAATCATTGGCTCTAAACAACTCTTGAACTTTGTTGCCCATAGCTATCCAGCCATTGGTTTCTACATCATTGGAATTGGCTGGGTGTTAGTAGCATTGGGCTGGACGCTATCAAGAAAGCAAGCATGAAAATCCTTGCATTCCTCTGCACCTTTCTTGTTATGGTTGGTTGTGGGAAGCCTGAACCTAGGCCAATCAGCTATAACACTGATCAGTGCAGTGCTTGCAAAATGAATATCACCGATCAACGATTCGGTGCAGAGGCTGTCTTGAGTACAGGCAAACACTTTGTATTCGATGCCCCTGAATGCATGCTCGATTGGTATGTGGCTGGAGCAGATGGTCTGCGCGACAAGATTCACAGCATGTACGTGACGGACTATGCAAACCCAGGAACCTTGATCCTTGCAGAGCAAGCTTCATACGTTCACGGTGAACATTGGACGTCACCCATGGGCCTTGACGTTGCAGCATTCGCTAGCAAGGAAGTTCGAGACGAACAAGTAGCACAGCACGGCGGTAAGCCCCTTACCTACTCCGAGGTTGTGCACATGGTAGAAACTGAGTAGTGTTACTGTCGTCGGGATGGGGGCAAGGTCTACGTCCTCCTAGTCGTTGTTCTCGACTCCCATCCCTGACTTCAGTAAACGATTCCGCTTACGCAGCATTCCGTTGCTGAAACCGACGTCTGTGCATCACCTCTGGCACAGCTAACACACGTCCACCTAGCCCCCTACCCCTTAACCAATTCCCAACCGACGGCTGAATCACCATTCAGCTCAGTATCTTAGTCTGTCTGGAGTACAACTATGAAATGGTTTTTCTCGGTACTTGTATGCGCTGCGCTGCTCACGGCTTGCTCAACGACGGATCCAACACCGTCTGAGCCGGACGATCAGCTTAAGGAGTTTACGCTGCACGGTAGTGCATCGAAGGATGACGTGAAGGTAGAGTTATATGCCGACACGTCGCTGTTTGCTGGTTACAACGATGTCTACCTTAAGGTAACCCATAAGGGTAAGGCGCTTAATGGTACAACAACCTTGCGCCCTGGTTTCGTGACGTGTCCAATGAATATCGACTGTCCGGTTATCCAGCCCGGTACTACGGCCGACTCGCTTGGTCTGCTTCATGCTGCGATTATCTTCACCATGGAAGGTCTTCCAGGCGAATGGAAGGTCTATGTAGATGTTGTCAACAACGATGACGGTAAGCTCACGACACTTGAGATCCCAGTCACTGTTGCCAGGACGGACAACGTTCGCGAAGTAAAGACGGAAACGGGCAAGGCACTGCTTGCACTGATCCCACAACCATGGAAGGTCGGGAAGAATCCAATTCGTATTGCATTGTTCAGCGGCGGCGATTCGACGTACACGAGTGTTGAAAATGCTACCGTGGTGATGACGCCATCAATGCCAAGCATGGGACACGGCTCTCATGGCAACATCAATCCAACGCATGTAAGCGATGGCATCTACCAAGGCACGGTGAACTACTCAATGTCTGGTGAATGGAAGGTGGACTTTGCGGCTACCGTGGGCACGACACAACTGATCCACACATCATTTATGGTGGACATTCCTAAGTAATGCTCAGTGCATTATTATCGCTGACTCTTATGGCAGCCGACATGCGTGACAGCACCGTGTCGGCTGCTGATTCAATCGGCACCACCCAAGTCGGCTCCATCACTGTGGTAGCTGACCAACTTCCAAAGCCGACGGATGCGAAGAACTCCCCTGCTACTCGGTCAATTGATCAGTTGATGGAACAGGCCATGAGTAGTATGACGCGAAGAGCTGCTCTGGCTGCAGAACCCACGATTCGCGGTCTCCAGGGTAATCAGCTTACGTTGACCATTGATGGGATGAAGGTTCACGCTGCATGTGTTGACCACATGGATCCGCCTACCGCGTACATGGAATTGGCCTCGCTCCAAAAACTGGAAGTCCAGCAAGGCACCGATGATATGCGCTACGGAGCGAACATCGGTGGATCGTTGACCTTTGTCCTGCGAGAACCTGACTTCGACGATTCGTTCGCTGCCTTTACAACGCTCTCTGCAGAAAGTAATGGCCTTGGCAGATCTGCCGTAGTCGGACTTAACACTTCTACCGATGACGTTGCTCTGCGTGCTGCCTATACCTACCGATCGGCCAATGACTACCAAGGCGGGAGCTCTGCCGACGTCCTCGGCTCGCGGTATGAAAAACAGAATCTCACGGCTAGCGCTGCATATAAGCTAGCCCCCTCCCATACGCTTCGAACCGACGTTGTCTTCGACGATGCTTCATTCATCGGCTTTCCGGCCATGCTGATGGACACCCGACGTGCCACAGGCGTCCTTGCATCGGCTACGTGGACTGCTCGCTGGAAGTCTGGTTGGCGTAGTTCGATGCGACTCTATGCTAATACCGTTGGACATGTGATGGACGACTTCAGTCGGCCATTAAACGAAGTCAACACACGTCCGTTCATGAATTCCATGCACATGCCGATGGACGGTCGAAGTACCACCATCGGTGCCATTGCCGATGTGAAGCACATCGTGGCAGGGGGCGTTCTTAACCTAATCCTCGATGCGTCGCTACTCCATGCCCGAGCAACGATGGACATGCTGCCTGTTGATACGACGATCTCGCCGATGTTCCTGATCAACGTTGGTGATGCAAACATTGGAGTGATCGGCTTGGTCGGGAGGTATGACGTCGAACTTGGACCGTGGACACTGGCTGCACAACTCAGACAGGATGTGAGCCCGCGATCACTCCAGGATGTGACTGCGCAAAGTGTGCTTAGCGGTTACGTACCCGACGCGAAGTTCGATCGCTTGGTACTCGGCAGTTCGGCCACCTTCAGCGCAGGGTATGCGATTGCCAGCGACGTACGTACTCGCGTGAGTCTTTCGACTAGCCAACGTTTACCTACCCACCTAGAGCAGTATGGCTTCTATATCTACGATCCTCAAGGTCGGTATACCATGATTGGCAACCCGAATCTCCACCCGGAACGATCGTGGAACGTAGAGTCGCAGACAACATATCACACCGATGCCATTGATGTTGCCTGTACGATTCATGCTCAACACATCGACGACTACATTGCACCCGACCCATCTACGGAGGTTAGCGGTGGTGCGCAGCCCAATGAACGCATCTACGGAAACATTGGTGGTGCCAATATCGCTGGTGCAAACGTTTCTGTCTCGTTGAAGATTACGGATTTCGCCGCCATCAGTGCTGTCACCGGTTATACCTGGGGACAGTTCACAACCATTGATGATGCCATGCCCATGATTGCACCGCTGTTCTATCGCATTCGTGGAGTTGTCGGTAGCGATGATATTGTCGGCGAAGTCGTCGTCCAAGGCGCCCTTGCGCAGGATCGCATCTCCTCCATCATTCGCCCCGAGAACACAACCAATGCATGGTCCACCTTGAGTTGTTCGGTGACCTGGCAGGTTCAGGAGTATCTTCGCATTGGGCTTTCAGCATTGAATTTGTTCGACACCTTTTATCACGATCATCTAAGCATCAACGATTTGCCTTCTCCTGGCAG
>JAGFIZ010000010.1 GCA_024103135.1 Bradyrhizobiaceae bacterium
TGGCGATATTGAGCCCGCAGCGGCAGCGTAGTGGTAACGTATCCACCCAGGCAAGTACATCTTGATGTGAGTTAAACGGGAGGGTATTTCAAAAAGTATTTCAATGGCGTTACGTTTAACAAGCGTACGGAGAACTAGCTATGGGTAGAACCAGGTTTTTACTTCGAGTCGCTCAAGATGCAAGCAACAGAACGCCACCACGGTCAATGACAACGGCGCATAGCACATATATTGCGCTAACACACGAATCTTCCGGCTCGTAAAACCCGAATCTTCCGGCTCGTAAAACCTGAATTTTCCGGCGCGTAAAACCTGAATTTTCCGGCTCGTAAAACCTGAATTTTCCGGATCATAAAACCTGAATTTTCCGGATCTCGGAATCCCACCTCCTATCTACCCCACTGAATGTGGGATTAACCGAATACCAAGCCCCCTACCATGCTTGTTTGCCCTCCACCCATGAGCTACACGACGGCTATGGCGACGATCATGACGATGATCATGACGATGACAGTGGCATGCCTACCACATTGTGCAAGCGCGCATATTGTGTGCTGCACCATGTTTGTGCCGTGCAACATGGCAAGTGGTGAACAACAGGTAACAATGACGGTTTGCTGAACACCCAGAAGGAGCGTAAGGCGCAGATTTTCCGTCCCATGCTTTGCACATCCGACCCGAGGCATGGTTGGATGGGTCGACCTGTCGTAAATACAGCTGACCAAAACTTGGCTTTCTTGTTTGGATTCAGTCTAAATAAGAATATCTTTGCGAATGTTTTGGTCGCCTTCTTCGAACTCTCACCGCAAACCCTGGGTCATCGCAGAAACGTCACTCGTCCGCATCTTCAGATGCGGTGAATGTGGCGACACCCACATCGAGGTCGGTACAGTGAGCTTACGGTTGGGCGATCACGACCTTGAGCGCTTCCACTCATGCCTGAAGTGGCTTGCAGATGCCAAGCCCCTTTCCGTCAATGCACACGTCCGCCAGCGTCACCACGCCTTCACGTTCAAAGGCTGGCCCTGTCAGATCCTCCTGTCGAATACCGAACTCCGACAACTGATTAGCTCCGTTGAGCATGCAATCGCTGTGCTTGCAGTGCTACGAGAACCTTGTCCATGTTATCGAAACAACTAACACTTTCCGTCACACACTACTCAATCAATGAACCGCTTACTACTCCTTTTTGTCGCACTGAGTACCATCGTTGTTGCATGTTCTGACAGTACGTCACCGAAATCGAACAGAGCCGATGTAGAACTGGCTGTGGTAACGAACTATGCCAACATGGTCTACGAGTCGTATACCGATGCAAAGTTTGCTGCCAATGGTCTCCACAGTGCATTGTTCACCTTCACTCAAGCTCCTTCGGAGTTTACGCTGCAAGCAGCAAAGGATGCCTACATCAAAGCACGTAAACCGTACCTGCAGACAGAGGTGTATCGTTTGTACGGTGGACCAATCGATGATGCCAACGGACCCGAATCGCTTATCAATGGCTGGCCAATGGACGAGGGATATGTTGACTACATCAAGGACAATCCTGATGCTGGTATCATCAACCGTCCGGACCTCTACCCCACCATCGATAAGCAACTGCTTGAATCACTGAATGAGGCAGGGGGCGAAACCAATATTTCCTGTGGCTTCCATGCGATTGAGTTCTTGCTGTGGGGACAGGACTTCTCGACATCGAGTGCAGGTACTCGTTCATATACCGATTACGTCGAGTCAACCACTGGTCCTGGCATTCATGCCAAGCGTCGTGCTGCCTATCTCATGGCTGCAATCGGTTTACTTGTTGACCACCTGACCTACTTGAGCGACGCTTGGGCCGATGCACCAGGTACATATCGCAGTCAGTTTCTGGCCGACCCGCATAAGTCAACCGAACTCATTCTCACCGGCCTGATGCGCTTCACCTTTGGTGAACTGGCTGGTGAGCGCATGGCTGTTGCCTTGAGTACTGCCGACCAGGAAGATGAGCATAGCTGCTTTAGTGATCAGACCGACGTAGACATCAAGCTTGACCTTCAAGGCATCGTGAATGTGCTCAACGGCACGTACGTCTCGACAACAGGTAGTTCGATTTCTGGAAAAGGCATTCTTTCTCTTATCGAATCAGTCGACGAAGCGACTGCCAAAAGAATCCAGGACCAAATCCCGCTTACCGTTGCAGCATGCGATGCCATCCAAGCTCCATTTGACAATGAGCTCCTTAACGATGCTGGACGTGCCCGTGTGCAAGCTGCCATCAAATCGCTCAACCTTCTAGCTGCCACTGTGCAAGATGGTGCGCTCAAACTTGGCTTTGTTATTAGTGGCGAACTGCCAGAGTAACCGCCCAGAGTAAACTGGGTAAGCCTGGTAATCGGAGTAATCAGAGTAATCAGAGTAATCGGATAATCAACGTAACATGAATCGTGTGATCCATCAAGGAGTACTGCGCTCGGCACTAACGCTGTTATGCTGTAGTGTTGTACTCCTTGGTTGCACACGGGATATCGTGTCACCAGAGGACCCGGCCGAACTGTTGCGACTAGGCGGACCCATGACGGTGTCATCTGTCTCCGTTGATGCCTTCGGTCTGCCAGCGCCATTCCTCTCTGCCGACGAGCGAGCACGGTTTGTTGTAGGCAATGCCTTCTTCCGCACCAATTGGGTCACTGCACCAGCTACCACGACATCACGCGACGGACTCGGACCAACGTTCCATGCCTCGTCATGCTCTGGATGTCATTTCAAGGATGGAAGGGGCTCCCCACCTGAACCTGGTGAGATTGCCACGGGCCTGCTCATCCGACTCAGCACTGAGAATGGAACACGACCAGAGCCAACCTATGGTTATCAGCTGGCTACACGAAGTATACTTGGTGTTCCTGTTGAAGCATCCGTTGTCATCAACTACGAGACCATAACACGTCGATTTGCCGACGGCCAGACATACGAACTCTACAAACCACACTTCACATTCGAGAGTCTTGGCTTTGGTCCACTTGCTGCTCATGCAGAATTCTCTCCTCGCCTGGCGCCACAGATGATTGGTCTGGGTCTGCTTGAGAACGTTGATGCATCATACCTTGAATCCATAGCCGCAGAACAAGCAGCACAAACCACAGGAGTGTCGGGACGCGTGCATTACGTCTACAATCCAGAAACAGGATCAACCAGCGTTGGTAGGTTCGGCTGGAAGGCTACGCAGCCAACCGTACTCCAGCAGACGGCGCATGCCTTTGCTGGTGACATCGGGATGACGAATTCGTTTGTGCCAGAAGACGATCTCACTCCACAACAACGCGTCGTCCTTGGCCCCCTCCCTAACGGCGGCAAGCCAGAGATCGAAGACGATGTGTTGCGTGATGTTGCCTTCTACAGTGCAACGCTGTCCGTCCCAGCAAGACGTACGCAACCATCCGACCCATCGAGTCGGGGACGTACGCTCTTCACAACCGTTGGCTGCGGCTCATGTCACCGTGAAACCATGCACACAGCCAGCCAAGCTTCGATACCGGCGTTGGCCAACGTCACCTTTCACCCCTTTACCGACCTGTTGTTGCATGACATGGGAGAAGAGCTGGCCGATAATCGACCCGACGTGCAGGCAAGCGGACGTGAGTGGCGCACACCACCTCTGTGGGGCATTGGGATGATTCCCATCGTCAATGGAAAACGTCGACTCCTCCACGACGGTCGTGCCCGTACCATCCTCGAAGCCATCATGTGGCATGGAGGCGAAGCTGAGCATAGTCGCGAAGCGTTCTCCAAGCTGTCCAAAGCCGACAGAGACTTGCTCTTGCAGTTTATCGAGAGTCTGTAGTTCCGGGTTCAATCAGGGCCCATTTGCGGTTTCGGCCTTGCTCATGTTGGTGCAGGCTTGATCAGGTGTGCGCTCGTGCCTGTCTCGTGCCTGACTCGCGCACACCCTAGCCCCCTGCCATCATACTCCCTGCACCTCGCCCTACCCTAGTAGTTTAAGACACCAAATCCGGTCCTCGGAATTTTCAGTAGTTGTGATTTTCACCGGTAACCAAACCACCCACGCATCGTTATGTAGTACTGTGGAGTTGGCATAACTCTGCCATACTGGCACAAAAGGGGTCATTGTTTTTTTTGGGAGAAGAGGTTCACATGGGATCTAGACACTTCATGCTTGGCATGCTTCTGACGGTGGTCACGGCATTGCCACTCTCAGCTGGTATCGTGGGTACAATTAGTCTTGATGGCAATGGTACCGACGTGATCACCAGCATGGTACGCAAGCCGGACGGAAGTCTGATTGTTGCGGGGTATACAACGTCGACGCAGTTCGATGGCTTGCCTGACGGCGTTGTGCTGCCAGACACAGGTACTGGCAAGAATGCTTTTGTGGCGATTGTCAGCGCGGATTTATCTACCATCACCAAGGCTGCCTTCATCGCTGGAAAGGGTGACGACATTGTCAACGATATCGCCATCCTCACAGACTATCGCGTATGCTTGGTTGGAACAACGAATAGCGACGACTTCCCCGTCATGGGTTCAGCTGTCGGCCAACAACGAGGAGGCGGTACCGATGGTTTTGTTGCCATCTTCTCTGCCGACCTCTCGAAGCAAACACTAGGTGTACTCATCGCAGGGAATAAGGACGATGTTGCCAATGGTGTTGCAATAGTCAACACTGGTGCAATCGTTGTTGTTGGATCCACAGCGTCGGACCAAGGGATACGCGGACAGAAGAATTACGACGATACACTTGCCGGAAGCCGCGATGCCTACATCTGGATGCTACACTCGTCGCTCAGCTACGTTGACTTCTTTACCTACGTTGGCGGTCTCGAAACAGACAGCTTTAGCAAGGTCGTGTTGGACAAGAACTCCGACATCGTTGCCGTGGGTACATCCACATCGCAGGACTGCTTCACCTACCCTCGGAAGATTCTCGTACCGGACGGCGAAGACCCCGAGACCGGTGAACCCATTTACAAAGAGGTCGGCAAGAACCCGTATGGTGCGCAGCCATTTGGCGGTGCTTCCGACGTCATCGTTACCAAGTTCAACCTCTCGGGCGATCCAGTCTTCTCGACCTACATGGGTGGGAAGGGGGCTGATGAAGGCGTTGACTTGTTTATCAATAGCGACAACGACGTAGTCATCGTCGGCAACACCACGTCATCCGACCTCGTGATCAGTGCTACGTCGGGTGAGTACGGTGGACTCTACGACTGCTTCGTTGCAATGATCAGTAAGGATGGTTTACGTCTTGGCGGTACATCATACCTTGGTGGTAGCAGGAATGATTTCGTCACAGCCGTCGTGCAATGGTCAAACGGACAGGGCATGCTTGTAGGACGCACCGAGAGTAATGACTTCCCGACCATGGGCGCGGGTGCTACAAGTGCACAAGGCAATGCACCCAGCGGCTTCATTGCCATTGCCGATGCCTATAGCAACACGTTCTCTTCTGTGCTTGCGATGTCAGGCGACGAGATGCCAAGCGCCGTGGTCGTCGACGTCAATCAAGATGCCTACATCGCCGGATCGAACATCATGCCATCCATGCCTGTTGCAGAACCAAACATTTCTGGCTTTGTTAGCAAGTGGGCATTTGGCGCGATTACCTACCAATCACCAACGCCACAGGAATCGCTGTGTGGTGGACAGACCGTCAAGGTTCGGTGGACAGTGCTTGGCTTTAACTCTCCTGCAAAGATGTTCGTGGACTTTAGCACGGATAACGGGAAAACGTGGACGCAAGTTGGCAGCAACATCACAACGAACACGTTTGATCTGGCCATACCAGCCAACATCCCTGCCGATGCGCAGTGCTTGATTCAGGTCCGCAGCGACAGAGGTCATCACGTTCAAACAGCCTCTCCTCTAGCCGTTGGTATCACGCCAACATTCCAAACGCAGCCACCAGCCTCGGTCGCAGCATGTCCATCGGATAGAGTTGTCCTCACCGTCGAAGTCATCCCTCCCACCGCATCCATACAGTGGCGCTTCAATGGCACTCCAATTCCTAACGCAACAACGGCAACACTCACGCTTGACAATGCTACGGCAGCGATGTCCGGCACCTACGATGTGCTACTCACGAATTCATGCGGAAGCGTTACCTCAAATGCATCGGTCGTCCTAGTCTCAAACGCACCACAGATCGACAAGCAGCCAGACAATCAAACGGTCCGTGAAGGCGAGTCGGTAACCTTAAGCGTAGAGGCGCGCGGTTCGAATCTCACCTACAAGTGGTTCCTCGATGGTGGACTCGTCCGTGGTGCAAACCCAACTACAGCAACACTAACACTTGACAACGTGACGAAGGCCGATCAAGGAACGTACACCTGTGAAGTTGGCTCGGCTTGTGGCTCGGTTACAACATCGGGCGCATCGGTAACGGTCGAGGTTGCAAGCAGCGTTGATGAGAACACGTCAGCCCTGCTTCGCTTGTGGCCACAACCTGCAAACGATGTGTTGATGGTGGAGTTTGCTCAAGGAGCAACGGTGCAGGACATTATCGTGAGAACGCTACAGGGCTCGGAAGTCATTCGTTTTGCAGCAACACCAAACCAACAAGCATCGACAACGTTGAATCTTGGCATGGTGCCACAAGGCCTGTACGTGTTGGAGATTCAGGAGCGTGATCGCACAAGCACGGTACCGTTCGTTGTTGTGCGGTAAGCCTGATAGCGTCTCGCTTAAATCAACTAGTTCAAGAACAACGCGGTGGTGCTTCGGTGCCTCCGCGTTTGTATTTCCAGCAGATACAGTCCTCCTGGAAGTCCAGTGCTTTGCGTCGATGGAAAACCCTGATGGTTCTCGGTGGGCAGGATCATCGAACCATTGATCGTGTAGACGGTGAGTGAATACTGTTCACCAGACCTCCAAAGCGCTGCGAGATCCTGATGTGTACTTGACTCATTGTCATCGACATTCGTCGATGGTGTTACGGTAATCATCACCGGCTCCATCCATGCCCATCGGTCATCCTCGTCGGCGATCATATTGCCATTACCAGCCATTCCTACCGCTTGAATGTAATAGGTCCCTGGCGCCGCCGGTGCCGTCCACCCGAACGTAAACACCGCAGAGTCGGTCATCGTATGCGGGAAGCTGTGGACGATCTGCTCGGACGATACCCTGGTCTGCGTCTCAGGAATTGCATCAACTACACCTGCAAGTCCAACACCATTAGCTCGAGTGGTTACGGCAATGTTGATGCCTGCATTCTGTGCAGTATCGTGTGCAATCACCACGGAAAACTCAGTACGCTTGCCCGCCTCGACCACTAGCGGTGCGTCAGCACCCTGCACGTGCAACGTCACCGACGCATTAGGATGATCATATCCATGACATCCACCACAACCTGGTGTACTAGTGGGAAATCGTGAGGCGTAACCGTTGGGTCTGGCAACAACGACTGTGGTACATACAGCAAATAGAATAGCGAAGACAATGGTGCGAATCATCGTGCAATCTAAACACGGAACTCTGCTCGCGGACATCGGACCCGCAAGCCAGTGCGGAGTGGTGACGTCGGCATGCCTTGCACACTGACTACTGCACTATTAGGCGGACCGTGCTTCTACCAACCCTCACATAGTACAGTCCCGCAGGCAATGCTTCGATGTTGACGGTAACATTACCAAGGTGCAGCATGCCTTCCCTCACCGCTTCACCGATGTGATTGAACACTGTGTAGGGGGCTTGTTCTGTGTTTGCTTGCGTTGAAAGGACGGTAACGGAATAACTCGTTGGGTTCGGATAGACCGTTAGATCATGCGATGTCCGCTCATCTTGAACCTCACTAACCGATGCGACTTGCATAAAGAACTCCCAGAACATCGGTGCATAGACCATCGGGAAGTTTGTACCATTCGCATAGGCATGGGTAAGCCCCTTGATCAACGAAAAGCGATAGAAAGCTGGTGGTGCACCAGGCAAGGGCTTATTGAATGTCCATGTAATCATGGAATCCGTACTGTCCTTCGTGAACTCAGGACTCAACTTGTATGCTGCCAAGTAGCGATTGATGCTACTCTGGCGGTAGTAGAACGACGAGTCGTTGAACGGCAGTTGGGTAAGGCCAAGGGGCTCATAAAATCGATTGTCGTGTGTGCCGATACATTGCCATGTAGGTGTCGGGCTACTCGCTACGGCCGAATCAAGGCGATGCAAGCCACCTCCAGTTGGTGCGATGGCACGGAATACGTCGGGTCGGGTTACGGCCATCTTGGATGACATCACCCCACCATTGGAAAACCCAGTAAGAAACGTCATCGCCTTGTTGATGGGTAGGTGGCTCTGGACGGAGTCGACCATCGCAGCAATGAAGTATGTGTCATCCACGAAGCTTTGTCCTGCGCAGGCATCCTCCAATAGGTCACCAGCCACCCATCTTGATGTGGTGTAGGGCGCTGGATCTTCTGGTTCCTGCACACACCACCGTAGTGATGATGGAAACACCGTAACGAAAGAATGGTACTGACCAAGCTCCTTCCACCGTGAGATGTCGTAGAACTTCTCACCATCACCACCCTTGCCATGCAGCATCACCACGAGCGGATACCCACCCTGTGGCATGGGGCCAGAAGGAACGACTACGATGAAGTCGCGCTTCTTGCCTTCGACGACAATGGAATACTCATACTTATCTGCGGTGGTCACGGTGGCGCACTGCAGCATTAACAGGAAAAGGAAGAGTGGTTTCATTGTACGATAAACCATCGAGGATCCGTTCGTTACAACGCCTTGGATGTAGGTATCAACCGAGCAAGTACGTGAACTGTCAGCATTAACACGGCAGCTGCTACAAATGCCATGCGCAAATGAAAGTGGGTGACGATGAAGGAACAAAGAATCGGACCAGAGAGATTGCCCATTAGCGTTGCACTGCTGGCAAGACCCATGATGCCTCCACGCCTACCGCTTGGCGACCGACGCGTGAGCTCTGCATAGGTAAGTGGTAACAAGGCACCGACGGCCAGACCATTCATCATGCGTAAGGGGTAGATCCACTCGTACGATGGTACGAGTGCCTGACAAAGCATGCCAACAACGATGATGGAGGTAACGGCAATCATCGTTGTTCGATAGCCGATGGCATCGCTCCGCCGCCCCCACCATGGTGCGCTGAATATCGTCATCACACCCACAATACTCACCGCTGCACCAGCTAACGTGCCAAGCACGGCATGTGGCGCACCTAGCATTTCGAGGTAGTACGGGAAGATCGGTGCCGTGAGCACTACTGCTGCCTGACCTAGCAGGAGCATGAGCAACATCGTGCGAAGTTCCTGTCGACGGATGACGAGTCCGATGTTCGAACGCAAGCGCGCTGGACGTACCGGTGCCTTCGATCGGTCTTCCTGTACGACAAACCACACGAGGAAGAAACTACAGACGCACAACACACCTACCAACACAAAGGTCCACCGATATCCAACAGCATCGCCAAGCGTACCACCGATGAGCGGACCAATCACGTTGCCTGCACTGAGTGACGTCTGCAACATGGCCATGGCATAGCCAGCATGCTCCTTGGGTGACTGTGTACTAACAAAGGCATTGTTGGACGCAACAAAACCGCTGGCTGCACCTTGCAACAATCGCAGAATGAGCAACACTTGCACGTTGGGTGCAAAGGCCATCAACGTACACGTTACGCCTAGACCCAATACTGCACGAAGCACCATGGGCTTCTGTCCGTACTTATCACCCAAGGCACCCCACACTGGCGTGAGCATACTTGCCATCAGGAATGGTGCGGCGATGATAATGCCTGACCACGTTGGTGCATCGGCATCCGGAACGCCAAGGTGCCTGATGTACAAGGGCAAGAAGGGAATCACGCCACTCATGCCAATCATGGCAATGAACTGCGACAGCCAGATTGCACGCAGGTTGCGCTTCCACGATTCAGTTGAAGGGGGCTCGGTATTCGTTGGTGGATCTGTCGCAGATGCTGATCCCGTCGGTCTCACATCGTCCACCTTCCCCCTCGCTTGACAAACATCCAGGCTATGAAGCCTGCTAGCAACATGATCACCACATACCACCACTGTGCAAGCACAGCGCCAGGATAGAATGCAAGGGCAAAGCCGAGTCCGAATACCTCACCACCAAGATGCGATGTATGTCCGATGTTATCGGTCTGACGTCGCAAGCCGACGATGCTGTAGGCAATGAACCCTGCACCCATGATCCATGCCGGTATGGCAATGGGAATGATGAACACGTACATGCCCATCGTTGGGAAGAGTGCCGTTGCACATCCAATCACGGCACAGACACCACCGCTTGCTCCTACGGCTCTGTATGATGGATTATCCCGGAACTGAACGAGCGATGCCGTTGAACCAACAACCACACCAAGCACGTAGAGCAACACAAACCGCCACGTGCCGATAGCCCCCTCCAGAAAGCTGCCGAATGAGAGCAGCGTGAAGGCGTTGAATGCCAGGTGTATCCAGTCGGCGTGGACGAGTGATGTGGTGAACAGACGCCAGAACTCGTTGCCGTGAATGATGGCAGTCGAGTAGAGCATGAGTCGGTTGAAGAGGGCTGGACGCGAAAAGGCCGCCACAGTAGTTGCTACTGTGACGGCCAAAATGAATACCGTGCCGGGTGCTGCTAGCAGGTCCATGTTACCACAGCGTATACGCTACTGCACTGGTATCATGAACTGGTCTTGCACGATGCCAAGCTTTGAACGAAGGGCAGCAATCTTTTGCAGGAGCTGACTTGCCGCTTGTTGCATGCGCTGGTCTTGCGTCATCGGATACTTGGACTGCAACTTCTCTGCTGCTGCCAGGGCTCCGCGAATGTCGCCATTGCGCTCAAGCTTCTCGATGTCGATAGCATCGATCATGTAGTTCAACAGTGGGTCGGCTTCTTGTCCGCTCTGCATGGACTTGTAATACGACTTCGCTTGATCGTACTGTCCAAGAATGATGCATGCATCACCAGCAAAGCGTTCGGGGATGGACCGCTCGTCCCACTGTGGTTCGTTCTTTCGTAGTGCGGGCATCTCGATTAGCTTACGTGCGCTGTTGAGTGCTCGCTCGGCAAGGGCCTTGCTTTGTACCTTGTCCTTGCAGACTTCAGCGAACTTTGCCATCTGCAACTCGAAGCCGACGCCCATTGGGAACCGGTCGAGCGAGAGCTTTTCGTTCATGCGAGCAAGTACCTTGGCTGCTTTGACGGTATCGGCCTTGTCATACAACAGATACGTTGCGTACTTGTAGTAGACGTTGCGATAGTTGAGGATGTAGCCACGGTGGACGTCGTCGTAGTACACGTTGGCATCGCTGCTTAGGTTACGCAACTTGAGTCCGCGATGTGGCTCCTTGAAGTACTCTGCTCCATCCAGCGTATGCATGAGTGCAGCGTCAGTTGCTTCAACGTCGATGGCTTCGCCAATGGTCGAGCGTTGTGGTGCGGGACATACGCGGAAGGCAAGACCTTCCAGGCGTAGGTAATCGCCAAGACCGGAGAACTCATCAGCCCAAGATGGGTCGCCAACGGAGGTGCTGAAGTAAACCGGACGTTCGAACTTTGTCTGCTTGATGATGTCCTTTACAAGCTTGTGCTGCACACCGATGAAGTACGAGGTACGTCCGCTCTGATCTCTATCACGTGGCGAACCCTTGAACGTAAAGCGGAACACACCACGATTGATGTAGGCCGTGTCGGTGGTGTACTGAGCGATGATCTTCGGGTCGACGGCAAACTCGACTTCTTCTTCATAGCCGAGGTCGTATGACAAGGCGCGTGGGTCGTCTTCAGGAACGTTCAACGACTCGTCGGAGAAAGAGAGCGGAATCTTCTTTGCGCCGTGCGGACTCTCGTTCTTGAGCTGCTCGATGTACCAGGTGGTTTGTCCGAGCGAAAGGTTCACGATTCTCACATCCGTCCGCACACCAGCAACGTCCTGGATATACCACACAGGGAACGTGTCGTTATCGCCGTTTGTGAAGACGATGGCGTCCTTGTCCGTACTCTGCAGGATGTTGTATGCGTAGTCAAACGCCATGTAGTTACCAGTGCGGTTGTGCACATACCAGCCCTGCCAGGCCATGTTGAGTGGTACGGCTGCTAAGGCTGCGAGGACAACGCCTCCTGTAGCCATGGCATTCTTGCGGAAACGTTCGGCAAGACCAAACACGCCAAGGCCAATCCACATTGCCCATACCATGAATGAGGCTACATAGAAGTAATCACGCTCACGGGGCTGTGGATTCTGTTGATTCTGTTGCAGTGCAGCCAAGGCACCGGTCATCAAGAACAACAACAAGTAGATGGATGCCATGCGCGGATCGCGCTTGAAGTGTACCCACAGACCAAACAAGCCGATGATGAGCGGCAAGCTCCAGAAGTTCGTTGGCCACTTATCAGGGAATCCGTCCTTATGCGTCCAGTACGCCACCGTTGCCTTGCTGGTAAATGGGAATACATAGGCCGGTGCATCTTGTTGATCGCTAGTTCTGCCGGTGAAGTTCCAGAGGAAGTACCGAATGAACATGTGGTCAAGCTGATAGTCCCACAGATACTTGAGCTCTGCACTCGTATTGGTCTTCGTTGACGCATAGTCAGGTACGCGCATCATGGTACCGTCCTTACGCTTGACGATCTTGGACTTGATACCGTTAAACGGACCAGCCTCTTCGTACCCTTTGCGGAAGCGTTGATCCATCTGATAGCGTCGTGGCCAGTTTGGTGCTTCGCCGTACTGTTCACGTCCGAGGTACGACACAAGCTTCGCAAAACTGTCCGGTTTGTTCTCGTTCATCGGTGGATTGCTGTTTGCGCGTACAAGGATGTGTCCGTACGTGCTATAGCCCAACACGATGAGTAGCACACTTGTGCTGGCAAGCGAGACGACGCCTTTGTTGTGCTTGCGTCCCCACCATGCTAAATACCCTACGGCAGCAAGGAGGACGAGACCGAGTCCAACGATCAACGGGTTGTCGGTAATTGGATACTCGCGTGCTTCCGACTTAAAGAACGGCAACGTTCCAGCAAAGATTGCCGGCAAGCGCATGATGATGAAGTAGTAGATCACCACGAATGCAGCAACACCGGAAACAGCCGTAAGTACCAGACCCATTGGGGTGACCTTGTACTTGCGCAAGTACACCAACAGTACCAGCGAGAAGATGGTCAGAAGCGAGAGCAAGTGTACGCCCGTACTCAAGCCAATCAGGTAGGCAATGAGGAGCAGGTACTTCTCGTGTCCTGGCTCGTCGGCCTTATCACTCCACACCATCATGATCCACACGATCAACGCCACGAAGAGTGCAGAGGCCGCATACACCTCGCTCTCCACGGCATTGAACCAGAACGTATCGCTAAAGGTGTAGGCCAAGGCACCAACCAAAGAACTACCATAGACCAGTATTCCATTGCCCCCTTCCTCCAATGGATCAAGGAAGAAGTGTCGGATGACCTTTTCTGTGATCAAGTAGAGCAGCAATACGGTGAGCGCCGAAGCCACCACGCTGACCATGTTCACACGCCATCCATCATCACCAATTGGAATCAGGTGAAACACCTTACCAATCATCAGAAAGAGCGGTGCTCCTGGTGGGTGCGGGACTTGTTGTTGGACGGCTGCAGCCGTAAACTCACCGCAATCCCAGAACGGGACGGTGGGTTGCACCGTAAGCGCATAGGTTACGAGCGCAATAACGAAGGCCAGAGCTGCAAAAGCTCTGTGCAGCATGGCTTGCTGATTCTGCATGGACTAGAATAACTTGTGATCGAAGCAACGAATTTAGGCAACTCCGAGCAAGGCAGCACCTACTAATCCGGCATGGTCGATAAAATGTGCTCGATGCACGGAAAGGTGGCGGGCAATGGTGGGGACGGGAACCTTGCGGACGGCTGCTTCGATGGACAACATGAGTGTGCGTGAATTACTCATTCCACCGCCGATGATGATGGTTCGTATGCCCAGTACAACCAATGCAGAGCCGAGTGTTTCACCGATGAGCGTACCAGCGGTCGTGAGTACGTCGATGGCATCGGCTTCGCCGGCCTCGGCACGATGGTCGATCTCGTCAACGTCGACTCCACCTTCACCAGTACGTTCTTGATACATCTGCATGATGCCGTTACGTCCGACGGCTACTTCCAATTTGTGTCCAGTCGACACCAGCATGTGTCCGATTTCTCCTGCCTCGCCGTGAGGTCCAGCATACAATCGACCGTCCACTACGAGTCCGCCCCCGATGCCCGTCCCTAACGTCACATACACGAACTCCTTCAGCCCCCTACCCGCCCCGGCATGCAACTCGGCGATTGCCCCGCAGTTGGCATCATTCTCCACGTACACTGGGACTGATGGATTATGAAGGGGGCTATGGTAGACGTAGTTCAAAAGATCAACATCCTCCCAACCCCGAAGGTTAGGAGGATGTTGGACAATTCGTGTTGCGGGGTCTACCACACCGGGTACACCTATGCCGACGGCATGCACGTGCTGTGTGCGCTTATGGATCTCTGCTACGACGTTGGCAATGCGTGCAAGCACATCATCAACGCCGTTCTGCGCCTGTGTTTCGACGGATGCATGCCAGAGTATCTCTGCTGATTGTGTATCAGGCTGAAACTCCACCACACCATACTTGATGTACGTGCCGCCAATGTCGAGAGCTGCGAGAGAGTGCATTGAATAAACCCAGTTTGGTTTTCAACAATGCAAGGTAGCAACTACGTACTAGAATTTCTTCACTTTGATGAACGTACCGGCTTTTATGGTCCAGGTGTCCGTACCACCACCGTTAGAAACTAGTCTTCCAGTCAGCTTCAAATTCCCAGACGTCGCAAAGGTTCGAATAAATCCATGTATGGCGTATGTCCCACTGCCATCACCATCTGTCCGGTTAATATTATCCTCAATTGAAAGACTACTACCAGTACTACTGGAGGCATCAACAATCCGCATCCAACTGAAAGCACCAGCAGGCCCGCGCAAGATGTTCCGCAAATCTTCGTTTCCTGCTGTTAACTCAAACACGACCACAGCATCAATCTCATAGGTCGAATTTGCATCAAGTGAAACCGTGACCCCAGTAATGTCCGTTTCTGTTGTTGTTTCGGAAATTGTAAAGTCCGAAGCAAGTGTCCCTGTCGAACTACTACTACCTCCTCCTGCAGCCCACCCCAACGTCACGTCATATGGTCCACTGCCGCTCACAGCTGTAGCGGTGAGTACATCATTTGCTGCTGGCTGTGTGGTGGGGAGTGTGTAGTTAATGTCTGCTGCTTGCGTACCAGCAGTGAACGTCGAGACATTTGACCCGCCACTTTCTTGCAATGACAGACCTGTGCCATCTAGCAGCGTTACGGGACCAGTGGCGGCGTTGCTTATCGAGAGCTTCGGGTCGCCGTTTGCAACTAACAATACGTCATGTGCAGAAGTAGAACCAATGCGATTCTCCGATGGTCCAGCTCCGGTAAGGTCATTACCACCAAGTGCCCAGCCATTGGCGGTGGTGATTAGTGTTCCACTGGAGGTGGGAAGGTTAAGTGTAAGCGGACCCGACAATGCAGGCACCTGTAGTTT
>JAGFIZ010000014.1 GCA_024103135.1 Bradyrhizobiaceae bacterium
GGACCTTGAAGTCACGTGTTTACGACCGCTTGATTCGATCAATCCTACAACTACAGGTCAAGCAACCCGAGCACTCTGAATACCTGAGCTACTACTACAAGTGCACTAGGAATATGATATGTGCACAATCGCTTATAAGGTTCGCATCAAGAACGGCGGGGCTAGAAATCGCAGAACGAACTATGGCCATTGCTGCGAAGTACCAGTTTACTGACATCTGTGTAACACTTAGCAGGATGCTATCTGAGACTGCAGCCGTACAGGGTCACAAACGAAAGTTTGAGCAATACCGGGACTTAACCTTAAAGTATCTGGAGATATTGCATGCAGAGTATCAGTCAGACTTCCTTCTGGATCAATTCCTTCTTACGAGCAACCTGTCTACAATAACCATACAGAGTCAAGTAAAACAAGGCAAAGTAGCGCTAGAAGAAATTTCGAAGTACGAATCCATTTTTCACACACATACACTAAAGCTGAACAAATTCAGAATACAGATCGCCTTATATGAAGTTCAAGAAGAGCGTGATCAGTTTCTAAGTGCATGCAATGAAGCGATAAACTACCTTGAGAGCAATCCACATTTATCCCAGCCTGCTCGACTAGGTGAATTCAGACTACGTAAGCTGATGATGTTGTTAATGACCCAAAACATCGAAGAGGCATACATAACTGGCGAATCAGTATTTAACTCATTCAGATCTGGTGGTAACAACTGGTATGTATCGCTCTATTTCTCTGCTGTTGCATGTTTGAGGTTTGGCGATTTTTCAAAAGCTAAAGAATATCACAGTCTTGCTGTTGGGCACCGCCAGTATCCGCTACAAGTAGAGGCCACTCACGAAACGTGGAAAATCATACATGCTTACATAACATTGGCTGACCTTCTGATGATCTCTGATAATCAAAGAACTTTTCCTCGGGAACAGGACTTCAATGTTCAAGAGTTCATTGCAAGTGTTCCTGAAGAGAGTAAGAAGAAGAAGGTAGCTAACGTTGTGATTCTTATATCTCATGTTTGCTTCCTAATTCTAAATAAGGACTTTGCTGGCGTTGAGACCAGAATTGACTATATAAAGGTCTACGTTTCGCGCTACATGAGGGAGAAGCAATACAATCGAGTACGGACGTTCTTACGCATGCTGCAGAACTTTTCAAAACTCAGTTTTGACACAAATGCCATAAAGAAAGAGAATGCAGGTTTATATAAAACTTTAAAGAGCACAAAGCACATGCACACGACGGTAACGATGTGCGAGTTTATTCAGTTTGAAACACTGTACGAAGCATTGCTGGCATTCCTTGAAAAGTACGAGTTAGAATTGGATCAACTTTGATTGTCAAATAGAGCAGCTATCTTCAAACGAAAAATCTATTGCTCGCAGACATAGCAGGCAAGAATCTCGCCGCCAGCTTCATACAGTTCCTAATATTTCGCTGACCGAGAATGGCAGCCATGTACCATCGGGTCTATTTTTTTGATACTTTCTCATCCTTTTCGGATTTCAGAAACAATACATCCCGTATTCTGAGGTGTTTATGGATGTTGTGAAAGAAATTCTTGATGTTATAACATCAAAGGTTAACATCCGTAAGGTCTTTCCCGACCTTAAGAAGAAGAAATCCGTACAGTCTCCACGAACCCGTTACATTGATGGATTAGTCAACAATCTTTATACAAGTGACAAACAAGCAGCAAAGGACCTTTACGGTGTCGACACACCCGACCAACGTTTTCGAACGTTGAAATCTAGGACTTTGGAAGCTGTTGTTTCAGCAAGCCTTACTCTTGAGTTTAAGCAGCCAGAGCACTCTGAATACCTGTCCCAGTATTTCAAGTGCGCCAGATATTTCTTTTGCGCAAACATTCTAAACCGTTTCGCCTCAAGAGCAGCTGGAAGTGCAATCGCTGACAAGGCGTTCAGCATCTCAAAGCAATATGGGTTTACGGACTTCTCTGTCCAATTCTGCAAGATGTTAGGAGAAACGGCAGCACTATGGGGTCAGCGGAAGCAAGCAATCACGTATGACAAGCAGCTCACCGAGCTTCTCGCGGTGCAGAAAGCTGAGTTCCGAGCAGACACTCTAATTGATCTGTTTGCATTGGAAACTGGTGTAAGCCAGAATACGCTCGAAGATATTATCAAATTCGGTGATGAAGCTATAAAAGAGACTCAAGCATATTATGATCTTTACGGCACACATACCCTTCAATTGAATCTCTTCAGAATCACAATTGCAGTTGGTGAGTTCAGGGAGAACTCCAGCGACCTATTGGCACTGTGTGATGAAGCGATTGACTATCTCCACCGCCATCCCCAGTATCTGCAACCAGCACGTTTAGCCGAGTTCAAGCTTAGAAGGGTAATCCTGCTTTTGATTACCCATCAAATCGACTCCGCATACCTGGAATCATACTCACTACATGATTCCTTTAGGAATGGCGGGAACAATTGGTTCTTGGCACTTTATTTGTCCTCAATGACTGCATTGCGGGTCTCGGAGTACAGACGAGCGGCTGATCTGCTCAGTATTGCACAAGATCACAGACAGTTTAAGCATTTGGATGAAACGAGTAAAGAGTCGTTTGCAATCCTTAATGCATTTGTAGAGCTAGCGGACCTTCTTGGTTTGTTCCGGCGGAAGCGGCCAAAGAAAGTATTCCGCCTTTCTCGCTACATCAACAGTCTCGAAGAAGAGAGCAAGAAGAAGAAGACCACCAACATTGCCATAATCATTTCGCATATCTGTTTGGCGATTGCCTTGGATGACTACGACGAGGCAGACGAGCAAGCCGATGGTTTGCAGGACTACATCGCCAACTATCTGCAAGAACCACACTTCAATCGAGTAAGGGTGTTTCTTGATCTTCTGGCATCGTTTTCAAGAGGCAACTACTATGCGACAACCATCGAAAAGTCCAATCGGAAGTTGTTGCCATTGCTTCAGGAGACCAAGAATGACCACTCGCCACCTACGCTGTTTGAGTACATGCAGTTCGAAGTACTGTACGACGCTCTACTCAAACACGTGCGGAAACATGAGGCTGCCTAGGTACAGCACACCGTGCATGAAAGATGTGAGGAAACGTGAGATCGCCTAAGAAGGCCGTACGTGGACTGTTAGAGTTGCGGTACTCATGCTCACGGTTTGCTGATGGCCGCGTATCGTAGGTATGTACAGATCAACTACTGCATAGCCCCCTGCTGCTTGACCACTAGAGCGATCCCGGCAAGGATGAGCGTCATGCCTAGTGCCATGGGAAGCGAGATGCGTTCCGATTGGACGAGTGTGGCATAGACAATTGTCGTAATGAAAACTAGACCTGTGCTCAAAGGCACGAAGACGGAAACCTTCGCAAAGGTGAGTATCACGCTCGTGAGCACGAATGATCCAAGAAGGAGGACGATACCTGCGATGCCTTCGATGGTTGCTATCGCAGTACTCATGTGACGCACAGTCAACGGTCTGCCATGAAGTGCAGAGTTGATGAGCCCCATGCCTACCACCGTGCAAATGCTTTGAAGTAAGGAAAGCAGCGTGAGCTTCATATGCGTTAGTTGTTAACCCCTGTTCGCTGTCGTTGAAGAACTTCAAAATACGCCCGGATCAACGACTCGTAATCCTTTGTGTAACCCCTCTTCAACTGATCCATCAAGGTGCGCATGGCGGCAGGATCTTGGCTTCGATTGAGTAGTGCGGCAGGACTCTGCCGGGTGACGTCAACTCCACTGTTACTCTCGCGAGTCTTCTCGTAATCCCGTTCGTTCATCGAGCGTGATGCGTTAAGGAGGCGGCTAAGAATTCGTTCCTGGCGGAGCTTCGTCTCAGGCGTTATGCTTCCCGTCTGCATATCCGTCATTACCTCCTTCATGTCGGAAGCAATCTGATCAAGGTTGCCAATGGGCTTCCGAGTACCGCCTGCCTCCCTGGTTTCGCGCTCAAGTTCTTGCAATGCCTTGAGTGCTCGACCTTGCTGCTGAGCCAGTCTACCGTACTCGGCAAGCTGTTCTTGTGTTGGCTGTGAACCGTTGGAGCCAGCCCCTTGACCAGAACCACCTGGATTCTGCCCCATTTGACCCATCTGTTGGTTGATCTGTTGTTGCTGATCGGCGAGTTGCTGAAGCCGCTGGAATGGACTCTGTCCTGAGCCCTTTCCCTGTCCAGGGTTTTGCCCATCACCGCCTTGCCCTGATCCGTCGCCTTGCATCATCTGGCTGAGTGCATCGCTCATGCGTTTTGCTGCGCTGTTCATGGAGCTCATGGCACCTTGCTGACTTTGCATGGACATGCGGCTCTGACCATCCTGCATCTGGCTCAAAGCATTCTGCATGTGCTGCAAGGCGTCGCCCATGTCCTGTGCCATCTCAGGCGTGACGCTCATGCTTTTCTGCGATAGTTGCATCATTGAGTTGGCCATGTTCTTCATGGCCTCCTGCACTTGTTGTTGCTTTTGAGCCAGACGATTGAACTGTTGCGTTCCGGGTGAAGCATTCTCCATTTGCTTCATCAGGTCTTCTTGTTGTTTGGACAGATCCAACATATCGTTCATGCCGCGCTGCATCTGCCTCATTGCCTCTCGATTGGCATTCTTGTTCATCTGCTTCTTAACCTGCTTCATCTGCTGTGCAAAGCGCTGAAGGTTGGCAGATGCACTTTTCTGCTTCTCAGCAGCTTTTTGCATGTCGGCACTGGACATTTGTTGTTCGGCTTGTTGCATATCGGCTGCAGTCTGCTCTGCATCCAGTTCCTCGAGAGCACGTTCCATAAGGTCGTTAGGCATGGTTGCACCGAGATCCTTCATTTGCTGCTGAAGCTCCTTGCTCTCCTGCGCAAGCTTATTCAATTCGTCCTTGAGGTTCTGCTGCTGTTTGGCCAACTGCTCCCTTGCCTCTTTCGATTGCGCATTCGTGTTCTCCGTCTGCTTCCGCAAATCCTCCTGTTGTTGCATTAGCTCCTCGGCGCGCTTGGCGAGTTCATCGGCCTTCTGCTCCGCCTGAATGCGCTTGAGCAGGTTCATCGTACGCTCGATATTCTGCTTGAACTTCTCTTCGTCGAACTTGAAGTTCTGCATCATTTTCTCAAGCTCCTCCGGAGAGACCTGTTTCATCGCTTCCTGCATCTGACGCTGCATACGCTCGAGCTCGGGACTTTTGACCTTCTTCATCAGTTCTTGTAATTCCTTGTACTTCTCAAGAGTCTCGGGACTAATTGCCTGATGCTGTTCGAGTTTCTCCGTCATCTGCTCGAGTTTGGCAGCAGCCTCCTCCATACGTTTTTCGAGTTGCTGTTGTCTCTTGGCTAGGTCTTCGGTCTTCTTACGCTCTGACCATTGTGATTGCGTCTTCCCTTGCGATTGTTGCTTCTGTAGTTCCTTCTGCAACTCTTCACTCTCCCGACGTATCTGCTCCGTTTCCTTGGCAATCTCCTTGAGCTCCTTGGTCAGCGACTCTTGAGTGCGGTCCGCTTGTGCGTAGACTTCGGCGAGAGAGGGCATGCGGACGTGATACGTACTGGAACGGGCCGACTTAGGTCCGCTGACTACGTCGTTATCAAACACCTCCACATAGAACTCGTACTCATCATCCGGTGTGATGTCAACCTTGGCGAGGTCCCACACATACCCCACATCCGTCGATGTAACACCTTGTTGGATCGGGATACGAATCTCGCGGTAGTCTTTGTCGGCAGCTGCATATCGCGACTTCACGAGTTTGTACTTCAAACGAAGACTACTAAACCCATAGTCATCGGCAACCGCAACAAGTAGCGGTAGCCGTGCAGAAGCATCGATGTCCACATCCTTCTGTGGTTCGACCATCGAGATAGTCGGATAGGCGTCAGTGAGAGCAATGATCTTGTGCTTGACTGGATTGGCGTTGGATTGACCGTCCTTGTCAACAATCTCAATGTGATAGGCGCCTGACTGCTTGACTGAAAAGTTTGCTGTTGCTTGCGTACCACTGACGGTCATCGGAACGACGGTGGTGTCCACACTTCCTGTATCGGCATCTGACTCGACGATAATTCGTGCATGATGAAGTTCCTTGCTGGCAATTACACGAATGCTTGCGACTGAACCACGCAATGTGGCAATGTCTGCTGTCTGATCAGAAATCTCCGTTGGTGCTTGTCCTGTATACGAAGGTGGTACTACCCTACCGGTAAGCGAGCGAATGAGAGGTTTATCGATGACGGTAATGCCCACCGTATCCGTAGATACTCCACTCTCATTCCATGGCGCATGTGCAAACAACACCACGCTGCTTGACATTCCTTGAAACTCATGGACAATCGTTTTACTCGTGTCGAACTCAATAGCAACGGGTACAAACCGCTCTGAGCGGACATCTCGCACAAACAGTTGCGTGCCTGTTGGAATCGTGCCAATGGCACTAATCTGCACTTGCCCGTTCTCGCCTCGCATGACAGTGTCGGCCATCACCCTGATGGCTAGGCGGAAGGGGGCTGGTGGCATGTAGCTCACATCGTAGTTCCAAAGGCGCTGAAGCGCACTGCCGAGTGACTGTGGAAGCAAGCCGATCAACAGTGCAAGGAGTCCGATGGATGCCACTCCTCTAAGCAGTCCCATGCGGTACTTCTTCTTGTTGATGATTGCCGTAAAATCCTTGGGCGATGCTACAGTTTGTGCATCAAGTACTGCTGCAGATACAAGCTCCCGTGAGCCATGCTGGGTAGATTCAAGCTGCAAGGAATTCGACAACGTATCACGAACATCAGGATACACCTCGCCTACGCGGAGTGCCAGCGTTTCGACTGAGTCGATGGAAGCCAGGCCGAGTAGTCGTAGAACGGGTTTGGAGAGGAAGACAACGGCGCAGGCAACCGTGCCGACGAGCCAAGCACCAGCGAGGACTGTCCTACCAACGACGGATCCGTGCAGGAGTGCTTCGAGGACGATCACTAGTAACAACGCAGCTGCTGACACAAAGCTCACGGTTCCCAAGCCCCCTACGAGAAACCAAAGCTGCTCCAGTTTACCAGTGGAATGAAGTCGGTTGCGTATCGAACTCATTGTGTTAGCGCGTAGACGATGATATTGGTACCGATCTTCAATGCCGCTTCTCGCTTCTCTGGTGGATCATGATGTACGTCGGGATCTGCCCAACCATCACTAGGATTGGTTTCCACCGTATAGAACACACACAGTCGCTTTCCCGAGAAAAGTCCATACCCGCGTGGCGGCTTGTTGTCGTGCTCATGAATCTTTGGCAAACCGTTCGAGAAATCAAAGTGTGCATGGTATATGGGATGGTCAAATGGCAACTCAACGAGTTCCTGATCAGGATAGATCTTCTTGAGCTCCTTGCGAATGCTTTGATCCATTCCGTAATCATCGTCAATGTACAAGAATCCGCCGTTGTCCAAATACGCCCGAAGCCGCTTGGCCTCTGCATCGCTAAAGTTCACCGTACCATGACCAGTCATGAACACCAATGGATAGCGAAAAAGATTGTCGCTCTTTAACTCTACAAACTCGTATTCGGGAACGACGTCGATGTTGGTGTGTGCTCGTACATATTGGAGTAGGTTGACCTCGGCACTTGGGTCGTTATACCAGTCTCCCCCACCGCTGTACTTAAGTCGTGCAAGCCGAACGCCCGAAGCCGTCGAACTGGCCGAGGTCGACGGGGCCGGACCAGGCAGACGGGTGCCTAGTTGCGCTGGAGCGTCTGCAACCAGTACGACAAGTACGATGGCAGTTAGGAAAACTTGCATGTAAGTACTTTCTTTTGATCAACCTTGAACCACGGCATCCCGAATGCGTCGATAGGAGTCTCAACGACAGAAAGGCGTGGAAACATGTGCCTTGCTTGTGCAATTTCTTCGGTAAGGTCGCCACCTTTGAGGATGACGTATTGACCTCGAGCCGAAAGTAGCGGCTTACTCCATGAAACGAGGTCAGCCAATGGTGCTACGGCACGAGATACAATAACGTCGAACCCGCCAGAGTATTTCGGATTCTCTGCAAGCTGCTCTACTCTGGCCAGCTCTACGGTAATGTCCTTCAAACCCGTGTGCTCGGCAAACATGCGTACCATCGATACCTTCTTCTTGATGCTGTCGACCATGGTGAGTTTGATGTCCTCACGTGCAATCTTCAAGGGGATGCCTGGCAAGCCCCCTCCCGTACCGATATCCAACACCCTAGCTCTAACGGGGAACTCTGCATAGCGAAGGATCATGAGTGAGTGCAGGATATGGCGTTCCCAAACCTGGTCTACATCCTTACGGCTTATCATGTTAACCCTCTGGTTCCAGTACAGAAGGTCGTCGTGATACCGTTGAAGCGATTCCATCTGATCCTTCGACAACACAATACCCGCTGAAGAGAGTAAGGTCCAAACATCCACGAGGGCAAGCGTCGGCTTGGTATTTTCCGTCATGCGAGACTTATCTGGTAATGATGAATTGCGGCCAATGTTCACCGTCGTGACGTGTACTTGGAATCGCGCGAAAACGTTGCCAAGAGCGCTAGACTCATTACTGAGCCAGGATGAGCACTCTTGGGAGTTGGTTGTTGTAGATGATTTCAGCGCCGACAACACCGCAACCGTCTTGCAAAACTACACGATGCAGATGCCACGAATGAGCGTCGTTCACCATGAGACCCGGCGTGGCACGGCAGCAGCACGGAATGCCGGTATTGCGAGGGCTAGGGGGCGATTTGTGACGTTCCTTGACAGTGACGATGAATATCGTCCTGATCACCTGTCAACACGCAAACAGTTTCTTACGGAACATCCACAGGTGCAATTGTTGCATGGTGGCGTACTGGTAATTGGCAACCCGTATGTTGTCGACAAGGATAATGCGGATTCGCTCATTCACCTGAATGAATGCGTGATAGGTGGAACGTTTGTCATTCGCCGCGATGTGTTTGACCACGTTGGCTACTTTGACGAGAATCTACGGTATGCTGATGACAGCGACTTCTTCAGTCGTGCTCAGACATCAGGCATTGTTATCGACTCCGTGGACTACCCAACCTACATCTACCATCGTGATGTAGAAGGACAGCTTACCTCCGTATGGAAGGATAAGCCATGAC
Organism: Bradyrhizobiaceae bacterium; assembly: GCA_024103135.1. GTDB lineage: Bacteria > Bacteroidota > Ignavibacteria > Kapaibacteriales > Kapaibacteriaceae > OLB6. The sequence goes on from JAGFIZ010000014.1 coordinate 9,074, forward strand.
GCCAAGCGGTCAAGCACCACAATGTTCGATATGGGTGGAGACATGAAACGACATGCACAAGCCATGACTGACAAGAAGAGGATGATAACGATCCTGGATATCCTTGCACGGACGTATCCAGATGCTCGCGTGGGGCTTGACTACACTACGCCTTTTGAATTGCTGATTGCTACGATCCTTTCGGCTCAGTGTACCGATGAGCGGGTGAACATCGTCACAAAGAGATTGTTTGTCAAGTACAAGTCACCAAACGACTATCTAAGCGTTAGTGTAGAAGAGTTGGAATCGGATATTCATTCTACGGGATTCTATCGCAATAAGGCCCGGAACATTCAGGGTTGTTGTGCTACACTGTTGGATACGTATGGTGGAAATGTCCCAGAAACGCTAGAAGATCTTATCGCACTGCCTGGCGTTGGAAGGAAAACGGCAAATTGCGTGCTCAGTACCTGCTATGGTAAGCCAGCCATCACAGTCGATACACACGTTACACGGGTAAGCGCCTTGCTAGGATTCACCCAATCATCAAACGCCGAAATCATCGAGCGTGATCTTATGGAGATCACACCATCGGAACTATGGAATTCAATTAACTTGTTGTTTATCACTCACGGCAGACGAATCTGTATTGCACGCAGACCACGGTGTAATGATTGTGCAATTGCCGATTACTGTCCATCCTCCCAACGTGATTGACGTAAGCATGTCACGCCACACATCCTTGTTCACACATCAAAACATGCGGTATCTCACATGTATGCTGTGCGTCTTTTCAATGGTGGCCGTTACGCGCGTCCGGTCACAGTCTTCTGAAGTTGCCTTGCATGGTGGCATTGCGTTGAATGCTCATGCTGCTTCCTTTACACAGCTTGGGAACTATGCCTCGTGCTGTCCGGAGTTTTCTGGTGGAAGTGGATTTGGATACTGGTTTGGAGCTGGGTATCGACTGTCAATCGCAAAACACTGGCTCATTGGTGCTTCCTTGATTTACAACTCGCAGCAAGGAACCATGGACTACAGCGAGCTCTCCGTTGTGGCCGATCTGCGCGATACTCCACGCGTACGCCAGGCGGAGTTTCTGCATGAGCTCACGAGTACGGTAACATCGCTAGGCATTGAACCGCACATTACGTTCAGAGTAGGCAAACGACTCGACCTATCACTAGGTATGAGAATAGCCAGCGTGTTCACGCACCATTTCACACAACGTGAAACGTTGCAGAAACCAGAAGACTATGGCGAGTACTTAGGTGCAGGGCGAACATGGGTCAACCACGATGCAGACATCCCCGATGCGGCATCCATCTACCTGGGATTACTCAGTTCCATTCGGTATGCTATCCCGCTCAACAACAGTAGTAGTTGGCTCATCCAACCGGAGCTTGCCTACATAGCCCCCTTCAGTCAGGTTACGACCTCGGCCTCATGGTCAACGTCCGACCTTCGATTTGGTATCGGCATTGCCCATGTGTTCGGGACCGACACTGCCGTGGCAATCCCCGATACGATTTATGGTAAACCAAAGGAAACTCAGCCCCCTTCCCCACCACCATTACCAGATCCGCCGGTTGCGTCGATTCAAGTACGAATCCTAAACGATGACTCCAATGCAACCGTGGACTCCATCCTTGTCGAGGAGACAAAGTACGTTGACTATTTACCGGTACTTCCACACGTGTACTTTGATCTTGGTAGCTCAACAATCCCTCAGAGATTTAGAGTGGACAAGAACGATCTAACCGACAACACCAAGTACTCCGAATCCTCAAAGGCCATTCAGTCCGTACTCCTCACCGTTGCGAAACGACTGATGGACAATCCAAAAGCAAACATTACCCTTACTGGTTGTACGTCGGAGGCAGAGTCTTCATCAGATGCAAACCTTGCACGCAATCGTGCGTTGGCGGTACAAGCCATGCTCGTTGAATTAGGCGTTGCAAAGGACCGAATCGACATTAAGGCGCGGAAGCTTCCGCTTGCAGCAACACGCGCATCGAAGTCTGCAGACCAGCAGCAGGCCGATGAGGAGAATCAACGTGTTGAGATTCTGTCCTCAGATCTGGATATTCTACAGCCAATGGTACTTAGTACGGTGGACACCACGATTACTCCCGATTCCATCGTCGTGCATGGTAGAGCTTCTGCCGATGGTGGCATCAAATATTCGGCTGCAATTCCATTCACTTCCGTAGAAGCACAGTCACACAGGTGGGAATACACTGTTGCAATACCCTCTCCACGTCGCACGGACTCTGCCTTTATAGAAGTCACTGATTCCCTGGGACGCATCGCTCGTGCTTCGCAGACGATCCCTGTGTCGGTCATGACCGTAGAACGCAAACTCACCGAACAGCGCGGCAATGCAGAAATTGAACGCTACAGCCTCATACTCTTTGATTTTGACAAGGCCGACATCACGCCAGCCCACCAACACGTGTTAGCAAAGATTCTCAAGCGGATCAGGGAGGGGGCTTTGGTTCAAGTGTATGGGATGACAGACTCCATGGGGTCAGACGAATACAACATGGATCTGTCACGACGCCGTGCAATGGAAGTGGCACGAGCCCTTGGTTTGACTGAGGATCTGGTCTATGCCTTGGGTGCGAGGAACCCTCGGTTTAGTAATGATACGCCAGAAGGTCGCGCATACAATCGCACCGTAATTATCGAGATCCACAAGAAATAGCCCGCCGTATGTGGTTCAAGCGTGGGAGTTCTGTACTTTTGGGACTCTTACGACAATTGATCCCACCTATTCCAGGGGCACACAATGCGGTGTTTTTCCTATGCCTTGGCATTATTTCTTGTATGTACGATCTCCACAGCAGCTCAGAACTACGTAGTTGTTGAGGCACTTACCAGTGGGTACCCCAGCGTTGTCCTCCGAGCGTATGGTTTTGATGAAAATGGGGCACCGCAGTCGGTAAGTGGTGCAACGCTCAAGGAAGATGGTGTAGATAGGCAGGCGAACGTGTTTGACGAGCCCAGCTCAGACGGTAAAATTCTGTCGTGCATGGTTCTTGTAAGCACGTCTGCAAACCTTTCCTCAGGTGGGAACCCGTCGAACCTCCTCCTTGCAAAGTCAGCCGCTACAGCTGCAGCATCGCCGCTTACATCGACATCCGACGAGATCGGTCTCGGCATCTTTGATGCTCGAGCACGGATTCTTCATGGGTTAACCAATGATAAGCAGGGCTATGCTCAGGCAATTGCGGACATTGCCATTGGTAGCGGATGTAATCTCGACTCTGGTCTGCTTGCCAAACCCGAGGGTGCGCTAACACACTTGCGTAATGCTCGATACAACCGCATGTTATTGCTCATTGTGGATGGTGCACCATCGTTTGCTCAACTCAAGGCCGCACAAACCGCTATTAGCTTTCACATACCAGTGTACATCATTGGTATTAGGACGACGTTGTCGGCCGAGTTGAAGCAGCTATCCGACACCACCGGTGGTGCTTATGCAGAAGGCGTTTCAACTGATGCAGATGCTGCCACCTACGCACGCGCCTTCGTTTCTCATGCCAAGCAACTTCCAGCAACACGGTTAAGCTATACGTCAGCTGCACAATGTAGTCCGATGCACACCGTAGAGGTCACGTCGGCATCGATCGTCCGTCAGTTCACCTATCAATTGCCATCGATCCTGCTTCCCTACCTGGAGTGGGATGTCACCGGTGTCGACTTTGGTACTGCCTCAGCAGCCAGCGAACGAACTGTCCAGCTTACAGCTAGAAACAAGGCCATCACCATTACCTCGTTGTCGAGTGACGACCCGTCATTCACGATCGTAACTGGTATTACTCCTGGTACGGTTCTTCAGCAGAATGCCAGCATTCCTGTGACCGTGAGGTATCAAGGTGGAGCTCAAGGGGCGTTCGGAACACTTACGCTAGTGGCCGATGGGTCGTGTGCAACTCCAGAACTGCCAATGCGCGCCGGTGGGTATACGAGTGGCAAGACACTAAAGGTTGTCTCACCCAATGGAGGCGAATCCTACCTTGCTGGACGTGCCACTGCCATACGATGGACAAACGTCCTACCCGAAGACGTTGTTCGTATTGAGTATAGCAGCAATGACGGAACATCATGGATGCCCTTAACGGAGACTGCAACCGGCTTGTCCTATACATGGGTGCCAGGTCCTGAGCTGACGACCAGTGGAAGAATTCGAATCCAGCGAACGGCTATACCTGCGGAAGCAATCGTAACACTGTCAGGTCATCGCGATCCAGTGTACGGTGCTGCATTTTCTTATGACGGACAGTACGTCATCACAGGAGGGCATGACGGAACCGTCCGCCTGTGGAATTCTGCAACTGGCACACAGGTCCAGGAGTTAGGCAACCATGGCAGCCAATTCGCTTGGGCCGTAGCTGCCCACCCATCAGAATTGATTGGTGCAAGTGGTGGACATGATGGAACCGTTAAAGTGTATGACCTGGTTACGGGTGAGCGACTAGCGGTGATCTATGCTCCGTCGAGAGTCTGGTCTGTTGCCTTCTCACCCGACGGGAATAACGTCGTCATTGGTACGGAGCAGTCAATTCTCATTGTCAATTGGCGGACCAGTGAAGTGGTCAATTCAATTGTTGTGGCTGGCGGGCCCGTCTATGAAGTCCGCTATAGCTCGGATGGCACAATGCTCTTGAGTGCAGAAGCCGACAGAGCATCACTTCGAAGTACTACGACCTACGATGTTCTTCAAACGTTGGCAACAGGTACTGGCATCGTATTCGCAGCAGATATCTCGCCCGACAACAAAACCATTGCAACCGGTGGTTCAGATTTTATCCTCCGTACATGGGATGTTCAGAACGGCAATCTGATTGGTAGCACTCCATCATACAATGCCAGCATTCAGAGTCTGGACTTCTCAGCCAGTGGATCAACAATTGTCGCTGGCAGCAGTGATGGTGCCGCTAAAGTATTTCGAACAGCGACACTGGAATTGGCAAACTCCTTTGCAAGCTCCAGTTCAATCATTTACTGTGTGCAGTACGACAACCAAGGTAACCGAATTGTCACTGCTGGCACAGATGCTAAAGCCCGCGTTTGGAATCTCCAGGGAGCCACGCTCTCAGAGGACGTAAGCGATGCAACGTTCACCATTCGTGGCGGTAAGATTGAGCAGACTTCCATTGACCATGGCGACATCTATGTTGGTGATGCTGACGAACGAGTGAGCCAGGTGCTCAAGAACACCGGCTCCGATACCTTGGTAGTCAATGGTTGGAGACTCGTCAGCGGTGATCTTGCGGAAGTTGATGTTCCAACCGTATCAAAAGCAACACTCCTGGCACCAAATGAGTCCCTCTCGCTCCGAACCATCTGTCAGCCAGCTTCCACGGGGGACGTATCAGCGACCCTGCTCATTAGTGCAGGTGGTGGCAATGTTTCGACAACGATTCGTGGCAAGGGAGTCCAGCAGCAGTTAGTCACACCAGACGTGGTGAACTTTGGTCGGCATATCGCAGGTCAGAGCGTTATCGACACTACCATTCTCCTTCAAGCTAGAGTTGGCAGCACACCCGTGACCGTAACTAGGACGGTACTCATGGGCGTGCAGCAAGGGGCATTTGAAATCGTAGAAGGTGGTGGCACATTCTCGATTGGATCCGGACAGACTCATAAACTCTCATTGCGCTACTCCCCTGCATCGTTTGGTCGATTTGCAGCATGGATTGAGTTTACACTTGAAGATGGTTCAGTCCGCACAATGTGTCTCTACGGCGAAGGTACTGGCGACGCTCGCTTCCGCTCATCTGCCTCCACGTTGCTCTTTACCACTGATCAGTGTTCGTCGGCATCCGTCAGTGAGAGCGTGTCCGTAAGCAATGCCGGCAACACACCACTTATCATCTACAATGCAGAGATAACAGGAACGCATGCCAATGAGTTTACGCTTGTAGCGCCTGACACGTTCCCGGTACAAATAGCTCCAAACGACACGGTTAAGTTCCAGGTAAGTTTCGATCCGCAGAGCGTAGGTGTCAAGGATGCTGCGCTACAGATTGCATCGAGTGCCGTTGATGCTATAAACGGCATTTCTGTTATTGCCATCGTTGCAAGAAAGGACAGTGTTGGATTTGAGCTTTCTCGCACCAAGGTAGATTTTGACGGAGTGAATGAAGGCGAGAAGGCCATTCAGCGTATTACGATATTCAACACCGGTAGTACAACGCTGCGCTGGCCAGTTGTGGGGACGCTTGTTGGTTCGTTTAGAATCAGTGCTCCCGAGCCCCCTGTCACCCCTCCAGGTGGAGCTAGCGAAGTCACCATCGAGTTTCTCGGTGGAAGCGTAAACCAAAGTTATACGGGTAGTTACAACTATGTAGACACGGTATGTAATCGCTCGCGTCTACTTGAGCTTAGTGCAACGGTAAAAAGCTACATCGGCTGTACTGTAGCAATCGATACCGTTGGGACGACAATCGGATCAACAGTGTCGGTTCCAATACGCATACGTAACAAGGTGAATTTTGATAGAACATCAATCACCGAGATTCATGCTCGCATTCGCGTGAATGGTTCGATACTTAAACCTGTTGGCATCCAAAGCACACAACTCGGCAATGGCGACCGCGTGTTCGAAGTCGCAATTCCTATACCACAGAGTGGTGACCTGGCATCCAACCTTACCTTCAACACTATGTGGGGTAACGACACGGCGGGATTCATTCGACTGGACAGTGTTTGGTCGGCCGACACCGTACTCATTCGAACCGTACATGGACAAGTACAGCTAACCGATCTCTGTAGAGAAGGTGGCCCTCGGCTCTTACTACGCGAGCGTGATCGTAATGGTGGGTTACCGGCACATGCACCAGCACAGGTGCGGGTGGTTCCAGCTCCGGTGTCGAGCGTTGCTACCATTGACCTACGCATCGTCGAGGATGGACCAACACGCGTCGACCTTGTTGATGCATCAGGAAAGGTCGTTCAAACCCTTGTTGACAGAGAACTCACGATTGGCAACTACCTCTTGCCACTGGAAGTAGATTCATTAGAGAATGGTATGTACACGTTACAGCTTGTGACCAGAACTCAACGCATGTCTAACCGATTCACAGTAGTAAAATGAGCACCTGCAAACTTGCAATCGTATTGATCCTTGCCAGTGTCGTAGGCGCTGTTGCACAACCATCATCATCCACCAAACTTTGGAAACAGCATCCGCGGCTTGCCTTGTTTGGTGATGCCGACGTCGCACTTTCGACGGCACAATTTGGCGGGTTACCTACTGTGCCGAGCTGTTGCCCGGAATACACTGGCGCAACCGATATCGGTTTCGTTGCAGGCCTGGCCTACATTTCACCTCTCGACGACCTGATGTCAGTCCACATCCGCATGCACTATAGCACGTATGGTTCGCCACTGACGTCGACGCAAACGTTGCCTATTGACCCGATTGACAATGGCCCATCTACGGCAACCATTGAGCACTCTCTTACAGGTACGTTCCAACAGATCAGCGTCGAACCCTTGTTTGGCTATGAAATCGCCAATGGTCTTAACGCTCTTGGTGGTTTAACACTGGGCGCAGCATTCTCCGCTACCTATGATCAGAAGGAGACGCTGATGGATCCGCCTGACGCCACGTTCCAAAACAGGTCACGAGTAAGGAATGCCCTCTCTGGTGACATTCAGAATGCCAACGTCTTCCAAGCAGGGATTACGGTGGGTCTTAGCTACGACCTTCCTCTCACAAGCGATGGCTCAGTACTGATTAGCCCAGAGGTATTGTTCACGTATTCGTTGCTACCCCACACATCGGACGTTTCGTGGAACACACACCACCTTCGTGCTGGATTGGCCGTGGGCTTCGTACCAGTACCGGAAACAGACTCGCTGACGGACGTAGAGCTCTACGAATTCACAAAGGGTATCAAGGCACCAACGACTGTTGCACCAGGCATTCCCTTTGTAGCAAGGATCTCTCACAGTGGCATAACCGAGACTGGTAGCAATGCAGATGGCTCGAGTATTCGCATTGAGGAATTCACATCGAATAGAATACGTCCACTCCTTCCATACGTCTTCTTCACGCCTGGCTCGTCCGACCTCCAGAGCAAGTATCGTAGACTAACAGCAGAGCAGGTCGAGAGCTTCTCGATGAAGAACTTCTACAACCTTGATGCAATTGTCACCTACCATCATTTGCTCAATATCGTGGGTAAGCGCCTGCAGGAGAATCCATCAGCAACCATTACGCTTACCGGTTGCGCAGACCCAGCAGAAGCCACACAGACAACTGCCAGCGCTCGTGCCAATGTCGTACGGGATTATCTGGTGGACACGTGGAATATCGAGCCGAGTCGCATTACCGTGAATTCTCAAGGTTTGCCCGAGCGTGCATCCCGATCGAATGAAGCCGATGGTGTAGCAGAAAATGCACGCGTAGAAATCAATGCATCCACACCAGAAATCCTTGCACCGGTTGAAAGTACCGATACCATGCTCGTAACCACACCTAGCGGCATTCGCTTTGCACCGAGCATTGATCCTCGCGTACATATCGCTGGCTATACGCTCTTCATTGCACAGAATGGAACACTGCTGAAAACTATTGACGGCCCCGATCCATTGCCCAGTGCCTTGGATTGGCGCGTTAGCGAAAGTGCTCCATGGATCAGCAAGGATCAGAAAGAAATCAGCTACTTGATTGCCGTACGGGATAGTTCGGGAGCAGTTATTCCATCGGCTACCCACACCATCCCTATTGAACGTGTTGGTAGTACCGGTGAAAACAAGACAGGCAAGTCCAAGACACGCCTTGACCGATACTCGCTGATCCTCTTCGGATTCGACCAAGATGCACTCAGTGCTGAACATCAAGGTCAGATCGCAATGTTCAAGCAACGAATTCAACCATCAAGCACGGTGAAGGTTGTCGGCTATACCGATAGGACTGGTGACGCTTCCTACAATCAGTCACTTAGCGAACGACGTGCCCGCACCGTCGCAGCAGCCCTTGGTGTTCCTGAAAGCTCGGCCATGGGACGTGGAGAGGTCTTGCCTTTGTACGACAATTCGACTCCTGAAGGACGATTCTATTCTCGCACGGTAGAGGTACTGGTAGAAACACCACAACCATAATGCGCATCCTTGTTGTAAACTGGCAAGACCGACTACATCCACAGTCAGGTGGTGCCGAAGTTCACTTACACGAGATCTTTGGAAGAATTGCAGGAATGGGTCACCACGTGACCCTTCTTTGTTGTAGGTGGAAGGGGGCTCAGGCACGCGAGGAGTTGGACGGAATCCACGTCCAACGAATTGGTGTGCGTTCGACGTTTAACTACATGGTACCGTTGTGGTGGCTTGCCGTTGGCCAGCGTATGGACTTCGACATCGTTGTCGACGACATTAACAAGCTCCCCTTTCTCACACCGCTGTACGTTCGTAAACCGATCCTGGCCTTGGTTCACCACTTTTTTGGTGACAGTATCTATGCCGAGGTCAATCATTTGGCGGGAATGTATGTGTCCGCCTTCGAACGCAGCATCCCATTGGTATACGCGAAGACCATACTCTGTGCAGTTAGTGAAAGTACAAAGCAGGAGTGTCTGTCAAAGGGCTTCGCCAGCTCGCAGGTGCGGGTGATCTACAATGGAATCGACCAGAGTCTCTTCCCAATGGCGGTGACGGAGAAGAATGCAGCTCCGACAATCGTCTACTTTGGTAGGCTTAAGCGATATAAAAGTGTCGACCACATCATCCGTGCTCTTGCCATTGTACGCCAGCATATCCCGGATGCACAGTTGGAGGTTTTGGGTACTGGGGACGAGTTGATGCAGCTACAGGAGCTTGCCGTTAAGCTCAACGTTCACAACCACGTACATTTCCGTGGCTTTGTAAGCAACGACATGAAGGCCGCCTACCTGTCCAAAGCCCACTTGGCCGTCAATCCATCGGTAAAGGAGGGCTGGGGCATCACCAACCTAGAGGCCAATGCCTGCGGAACACCGGTAATCAGTGCCGACGTGCCTGGCTTGAGAGATTCTGTCAAGGATGGTCAGTCAGGTCTGCTCTACCCCTACGGTAACATTGAACGGTTGGCTGAGTTGATCGTACGCCTCCTGTCGGACAGCACCGAGCGGGAGCAGTTAAGCAACGGAGCTGTTGATTGGGCAGCTAAGTTTACATGGGACTGTAGCGCAGAGCAAATGCTGGCGTTATGTGAGGAGGTTTGTCAAACACCAACTTCATAGGAATGGAGTTATGAAGTCAGTTGTACTCTGCATTGCCATCGTGATTATGGTTTGCGGCTTGTCTGCACAGACTCTGCGAACATCACTAGGACAAGACTTCTGGATTGCCTTCCCACCAACGGAGCATGGGAATACTGCTTCTGCAACAGTGTTCATTTCTGCCGATGCAACAACCAACGCTGTCGTTGCATCAAGAGACCGTAGCGGAAGACCACACTCTGACGTAATCACCATTCCCGCAGGAAGTGTACGTGCGGTAGACTTTGACATTCTTGATTACGAGCTCCGTGCTTACGCATTCGCAGGCAGTTTAAATGGCGATTGCGAACAGGTTATGCCACAGCACGTTCATATCACGACAGATGCCGATGTTGCAGTATATGCAGTTGTTCGAGATGACAGGACCTCTGATGCATGGCTGGTACTGCCGACGCAATCGCTTGGCACGGAGTATCGCGTCATGTCGTACCCCTCCGAGTATGCGAATCAATTATTTCAGTTAAAGAAGTATCCGAGTCAGTTTGTCGTTGTCGCAACGGAAGACAACACAGAAATCGAGATAGACCTCAACACCAACAGCTCAAGAGTAGCAGCTGGCAAGCATCGCTCGGTGGTTATGAACCAAGGCGATAGTTACCTGCTTCAAGCAGACGTAAGCTCAAGCAAGCCAAATGACGATCTAACAGGGACTCGAATAAGAGCAACAAAGCCGATTGTTGTGCTTGGTGGACATTACAGAGCACAAGTGCCCGTGTTAGGTGATATGGCATCCCGGGACATGTTGGTAGAACAGATGCAAAGCGTTGATGTATGGGGCAAATACTACGTTGTTCCGCCCTTGAAGCCACCCACGAAATCCAAGCAGTCTGATCCAAACGACGTTGTGATGGTGCGCGTTTTGACTTGTCTCGATAGCACGACCATTACCGTGGAAGGCATCGCCACATCGACCATACCACGCGCTGGCGGCATCTGGGACCTACCTCTTGGCAAGGGACGAGTGATTCATGCAACACAACCCATTATGGTTGCAATACTCGATCGCACTGCCAACAGGAATACGATGAATGTCAATTACAGCGGAGATCCATCATTGATCATCGTTCCGCCTGTTGAGCAATACCTCGCTAGCTACCGAACCGTCAATATTGAACCAATTGTCGCTGGTCGTCCATTATATGACCAACATCAGATTACAGTTTTCGCACCACTCAGCAACACCAGAATTCGAGTTGATGGAGCAGCTGTTCCAGCACTTACTCGCATTGGAACGAGTGACTTTGGTTACGCTCATTTGGACGTAAGCTCGGGAACACACCGGAGTGCATCTGCGATTAACCCGTCGACAGGAAGCAGCGAGGGGTTTGGCATCCTCATTTATGGTTACGGTCCAGCTGAATCATACGGATATACTGGCGGCATGGCCTTTGAGAAGCTATATCAACCAACTGTGTGGTTAAGAGCGTTGGATACAAGTGGCGCTGCGGGTGACAAGACATCACTCGTTGTGGTCGTGGACTCCATCTCGCAACGAGAATCACTAAAGCTATTGGATGTCCATGAACTCACATCGTCCATATCATACAACTCCACGATCTGGGTGCCAGCACCAGAAATCGTTTCAAGTTGGTCTCGACAAGATGCCGAACATGCACTGCTCAATTTTACGTACCAATTCGACAGCTTGAGTGCTGGAGACACTGTTGCCGTTCTCCCTGGTCGCATGGTTCTTGGCTCCACAACAAAGGATTCTCTCTTCCTTGGTACAGTTCGATGGCTCAACAGCGTAGGCAATCCGATGTCGGTTGCCTACCGCATAAAGGGCGCAGAACTTACACTCACGGATGTTTGCGACAAGAATGGACTCCGACTATTCGACCCGCTCAGCACAACAGGTACGGCACCGACAGTTCGTTACTACGATTTGATGGGACGCGAAATCAGGGAGAGACCAACTGGTCCTTGTTTAGAAGTTCAGTCTGATACTCGCGGAATACGGTCGGCGCGTTTGCTGCTCAAAGAGTAGACGTACCTTGTTCTATCGGCGCTTGTGTTGCTGGTTCCACCGAGGAAGCACTGCTTAGATCTTCCTTGCGAGGTTGCGCGCTTGCAGCGGCAAGTCTTGCATAACGTCCAATGCTAAAGGCAAACCCCAGAACCATGGTCAACACCCCAGCCCATACAAGAGAGATCCATGGCTTTTCCGAGAAGTCCACAACGAAAACCTCACGTGGCACTTGCAGCGGCTTTGTCATATCTCTAAATCCGAATTCAGCACTACTTCTGTTCGGATCCTCATTGTTCCGGATAACCTTGGTTAGACCGATGCCATAGGTGGTGCCAGGAATTGAAGTCCACTCTGGTTCAAACGTAGGTCCGTTCTCTCCCTGACCAATTGCCGTTCTCACCTTCAGTGTGTTAGTTGAATCGGATCCTGAACCGCCCCTGTCAATCAACAACATGGCTGCCATGCGCATGCGACCATCTTCGGTCTGCTGTTCCTCCATAGGCATGGTGAAACGATCCAGAGTAATCTTGATGGACGAGTCGAGTGGCATGCGGACTGAAGCCCCCTTCATCACCGTCTTTGATTTAAAGAGGTCCTCCTCGCTAGTTGCCTTCGGCGTAAGATAAAGGTCGTTGTGTATTCCCCATCGAATGCCTGGCTCCAGGAATGCGCTTTGGCGCTGATTGTAATCGCTCCAGTACAGTGTGGCTGACAGACGTACGGCATCGGATGGGTCTTGGTCTGCCTTACGCACATCAACATGGTAGCGGTACTTCTCTCTGTCCTTCCATTGCTTCTCGATTTGCTCCCGACCTTCATACGTGAGCACGTACTCCCCCACGGCTGTCGGCACGCCTTTGACGAGCACTGCATGATGGATGACGCTAAACTGTGAGCTGGTGATCACACCAAATACCAAGAGTGCTATGCCGGTGTGGGAGATGTATGCCCCCGCATGGGTTGGTGAACGACGGATAACGGGCCATGCCATCTGAGCATTGACTACGAGTGCAAACCAACCACCAAAGGTTAGAGCAATCATACCGAGGTTGGTGATTCCAAGGGCAATTGCAGGGAGCGTAAGGACAGCAGAAATACCTGCGGCGATTATTGTTCGCTTTTTAAATGTCCGAAGCGTTGTTCCTCGCCACTGTACAAGCAACGATATGCCGTTCACAAGGAGAACCAAGGGAACTAGAATGCTGTGAATCTGATTGTAGAAACCCGTAGTCACGGCGACCTTTGGCTGCCCGATGATTTCCATGATCACAGGCCACGACGTGCCAACCGTAACAAATACTGCACTGGCCATGACCAAGGCCGAGCCAATGCTGAGCATGAACTCTCTGGTCGTTGGTGCGAAGTCATCCTTGGCTTTGTCAATGTCCTTTGCACGCATTACCAAGAGTGTTACGCCAATGCCAGAGAAAACAATCATGAAGCCAAGCAAGATCCAGAATGCGAAAGCACCTGGGTCCACAAAGGAATGCACGCTCGTGTCCCCCAGCACCCCACTACGCGTAAGAAACGTCGAATACAGAACGAAGACAAACGCTGCAATGGCAAGAGCAACGGTGGTTTTGACTAGCCCACGCGTACGCTTTTGTACAAGCATCGTGTGAACCAAGGCCACGCTAACGAGCCAGGGAATCAGACTACTATTCTCCACTGGATCCCACGCCCAGAAGCCACCCCAACCAAGCGTCTCGTATGCCCAGAAACCACCGAGCATGATTCCAAACCCAAGGATTGCCGTTGCAAACAACGTCCATGGCAACGCAATCACTATCCACCGATGATATTCTTTCTTGATCAACCCAGCGACGGCAAAGACAAAGCTCACCGTCATCGATGCAAACCCGGCAAAGAGTATTGGAGGATGAATCGTAATCCATGTATTATGGAGCAGCGGGTTCATACCCTTACCATTTGCTGGGAGGTCCGCTGCAGTCAGTCCGTTCTTGGCAAAGGACTCCCAATACAAGGCGAAGGGATTCTTGGCAACCAGCAGCAGAGTAAGAAAGCACAGGATGCCACCGAATAAGGTCATCGCTGTTGGCTCATAGCCAAACCGACGAGCGTGAGGGAGTGCAAAGACGGCAATGATCGAAACAAACATTGCCCATAGTAAGAAGCTCCCCTCCTGTCCCGAATAGAAGCTGGCAATCAGCAGGTGTAACGGCATCTCGCGCGAACTCTGGTTCCACACATATGTGTATTGGAACTGGTGCTGCACAATGTTGATGATGAGCATTGATGCACAGGCAATCAAGCCGAACATCAGCATCGTAAGTAGCGTCCGACCAAGTTTTATGAAATGCGCACCATTCGCTCTGTGAGCAAGGGCGTAGCTAACGGTTGTTCCAACTGCAAGACCAAGCAGCAGGTGAACGATAAGTTGCTCTATCAATTCGAGTATACCTGTGTTGCATGAAAATATGGAGGGGTGGTACCGTGAACGTGACCGACGAAGTCCACTGAACTCCCTTCGGTGAAGGGTTTGTCAGGGGGCTTACCAGTGTATTCAACACTAAACTGAACACCATACCTATCCTCACACAGCCATCGATCGGCTTCTTGCCGAAGGATGGTGCTGGTAATAATCATTTTGGGGGCCTGCTCCTCACTGCTGGCATGCTCCGAACGCTTGATTGCTTGTTCAAAGGTGACCGATTCTAGTGAGCCATACTGCGAGGCCACATAGAATGCCAGAGGAACCATGACAATCGTTGCAACGATGATGATCCGCTTAAGCACCTTGAGGCGTGCCTTCGTATTTGGATGGACATTTTGTAAGAACGTTCTGTGCCTTGAGGACACCATTCTCTACACGCCCCTTAACGACCAGACTTACAGCGATCTCGAAATTGTTTGGCTTTGACCCAGCCAGCTCTACTGGGATACTCTTCCCGTTCTGGTCCTTCAACGTGAACCGGAAGATGTCCTGGTTCTGGTCATACGAACTACCATCATCCTTCACCCACGTACCAACGATCTGTACGGTACTGCCGAGCTTCTCTGCCTTGTCGACGTTGGTATACTCGATGGCGCTGTTGTCAAGAGCATACCATCCGATGAGGACAAGGGCGACAACAACAATGCCGCCGATCACATAGCGCTTGTTCATTTTCGCTGTTCAAGATTTTTCACACGTGCATCCAGGCGCCAGAGATAACCGGCAATACCTACCCAGATCACTAAAACCGTGGCTAAAACCACGTATGGGGCGTTATGACTTAGGAATTCCATCATTGACGTGTTGACGAAGCAGTGTCCTGAAGCTTGGCTAGGCGAACACGCAAATTCACAAGCCAGAAATAGACCATCGTAAAGGCAAAGAGTGCAAGCCCAAACACCCACTGCTTGGTGGTATTCAAGGCATCACTCTTCAAACTGAGCATTGGACCAGCCGTGGAATCGTCCGAGCTTCCTGGATGCAGTCCTGGCATTAAGCGTGGGAGGATGAAGAACAGGAATGGAACGGAGACAAACCCCAGTATGGAGTACACGGCACTTAGGCGGGCTCGCCGCTCTGGATCGTCGATTGACCCCCTTAGCAAGAAGTAGGCACCGTAGATTAAGAGGACGAGAAAAATTGCCGTCTGCTTGGGGTCCCAATTCCAGAACATTCCCCAATTGAAACGTGCCCATACGGCTCCGGTTACCGTTGCCAGGATTCCATAGAGAGTGGCTACGGAATTCAGGGCCATCGACATCCTGTCGTGATCCATTGAACGCGAACGGAGATACTTGATGCCGTAAATCATGGCAATGAGGTAGGCAATGGTGGCTACCCAGCTCATCGGAACATGGAAGAAAATAATTCGTGCACGATCTGCAAGGCCCACGATGTATGGCATGGTAATCCACGGGTCGTGTGCTACAATGCGTAAACCAGTAAACACCTGATCAGACGTTGAGCGTTGTACGTCGACCACGGCTGTTGTCCACGTTTCATTGATCTGCTTGCCAGCAACACCGTTGATGACGATGACTACGTTGGCATCTCGTGCATCTGCCCAAGCCCCGTCACCAAGGGGTTTCACAAGAATTGGAACGACGGCGGAACTATCGGCCCTGCCGGCAATCACGGCGTCAGTAACCGTCCCCGCCGTTGGTGGAAGGATGGCAAGGAGCGAAGTAATAATCACTGCTACAATGGCAATGACTCGCCACCATGCGGGGTACTGCGTTGCAACTGATTTTCGAAGTGGGAGTAAACCAGCAACCGTTCCAAGGATGGTTGCCGCCATCATGATGGCAAATTTCATGATGCAAACATAGGGTGAAGTCAGTAAACCGTTGGGTGACTAGCGTTGCTTAACCAGGGTTAGCGTGTTGTAGTTGGTACCGTTGGTTGCCGGAACGTACTCAATGCTATCCATCACCCTGGTCATAAGGAGGACGCCAAGCCCGTGATGTCGGTGCTCAAGAAAGTAGCGTCGCATATCGGGTAAGGGTGCCGTCTTCGGGTCGAATGGCGTACTGGTATCAGAGATCTTCACGACAAATTCGGTAGATGTGTAGGTAATGCTGACGCCGATCTGCTTCGTGAAGTCATTCTTGTAAGCATGCTGAATGAGATTCGCACAGGCCTCGTCAACGGCAAGGGCTACGGCTTGAGCTTCCATCTCGGGAAGGCCGGCGGTGGCAGCGGCTGACCGTACGTACTTGCGGATGGCAATCAGGTTTGCCGTGATTGCAGGGACGCACAGTGGCGGTATGGTGACTTCTGGTAAACTCACGGCGCTGGGAATGCTGCTAGAGCATCGTCGACTTGCTCATAAATGCTAAACAACACAGGGAAACCTAAGAGGTCGAATACAGAGTACACCTTGGTCGGCATGGCCGCAAGCTTGATGTCACCCTTGTTAGCCCGAACTTCCTCAATGAAGACCATGAACACTCCAAGTCCCGCACTGCTGATGTATTCCAAAGAGCCGAAGTCGACTATGATCCTATGTCGGCCTTGCCGAACAGATGTTCGAATCTCCTTCTCCAACTCTGGAGCTGTATGAGCATCAAGGTAGCCAGCAACGTGGATTATACTGACGTTGCTTGGTTCCATATACTCGGATGTAATCGAAAAACTGGTCATGCTGCTACCTCTTCAATCCTTGTTGGGACATCGTCAACCGACTCCACATTTCCCAATCGTGGTATTCGCACGGCAACGATGGTGATATCATCATGTGGTTCCGTTCCGTCAGCATGGATTTCTACCAAACTCAATGCCTGTTGTACGAGCTCCGTCGCATGCGAGGCAGAAGAGCTACCTAGCATGGTCACGAGCGGATCAAGTGATAGCTCGTCCATGTTCTCATTACGTCGCTCCGTTACACCATCGGTTGTGAGCAAACAAAGATCGCCTGGTGCAACGGCAACCTGCTCTTCAGATAGCAAACCATCGAACTGTGCCGATGGGAGCAACCCGATGGCAATTCCTGGCGGATTAACGGTCTTGACGGAAGCAGCTGTCCGCACAAGCGTTGGCGTGTGCCCTGCCCTTGCAATGCGAAGGATCATGGTATCCGAATCAAACTCGACTACGGCAATGGAAATGTATGTCCGCCTCTCCATGGTTCTGTAGAGAGCAGAGTTTATCAGGCGTAGCAAGTGTGCTGGACCCGTAGCATTTCTGGATTCGGCAAGTACCACACCTTTCAGCGTTGCCATATACAATGCAGCGGGAATACCTTTTCCACTCACGTCCGCAATGATCACACCACTTCTACCGTTTCCAAAGGAGAAGAAATCATAGTAGTCCCCCCCAACCTTTGCAGCAGGAATCATCACGGCATCAATCTCCCAGTCAGTCGTGGGTGCCGTGCGCGGGAGTAGCGAAATCTGAATGGAGCGTGCAACTTCGAATTCACGTTGTAGTCGCTCCTTTTCTGCTGACGATTCCTGTAGGCGGGCTTGCTCGAGTCCAACACTGATGGTGTCGGCAAAGGCCGAGAGGAGCAATACGTCGTCCTGATCAAATCCATACTCAACGGTACTAAACATCACCAAGGTGCCAGTGTGTACTCCTGCGGTGATCAGTGGGATGGCAATGAGTGATTTTATCAGTACAACACCATG
Source organism: Bradyrhizobiaceae bacterium (assembly GCA_024103135.1). Taxonomy (GTDB): domain Bacteria; phylum Bacteroidota; class Ignavibacteria; order Kapaibacteriales; family Kapaibacteriaceae; genus OLB6. Next base: position 27,383 of record JAGFIZ010000014.1, read on the forward strand.
GGTATTGACATGCTGTTCGGTCAGGGCGTCGACATGCAGTGGTTGCTTTGCGCTACGTAACGTTGCTCCGAGCGAGGTTTCGTTATGCAGGTGGGTTATGTACTCAGGAGTGACCAGTTGCTCACCGACAATGCGCACCTGCTTGCCATCGTATAACTCGCACCATGCGCCGTGACCACGACAGACCGAAAGTGCATATTGTGAAACGGATTCGAGAAGCGCATCAACACTAGCGGATTGAGCTACTAGTCTGGTCAACCCGGAGAGTGCCTGTACCTCGTCGGATCGACGATCCACGATACCACTATTGGGCAATGATGCAAGAGTGGCCAGGATCATGCGGATAAAGAACAGGAACCCATAAAGGTTGATAACTGCTGGTACACAAATGCCACTGCGGAGGAACATCTGTGAACTGACCGACACATAGGATTCCGTGTTCACGGCAAGTAACACGGCAAGAACTACTGCAGCAAAGGCACCGCACGTACACAACCACAGTAGCCGCACCTTCTTCTCAAGAGGGATCGTCCCCAACCAACTCAGACGTCGGATATTCAACAGTGTCACAAACCCACCGATGATGGTCAGCACGATGGATATTGCTTCGAAAGCCTCGCCGACCTCAAGGAGTAGCGTTGCAAGCCAGATACCTAGAACGCATAGCGTCTGAATACCCAGATACAGACGGGTCCGCTTGTGCTGTCGTTGCAAGGCAACAACGGCAAGAAACGTGGCGAGTGTAATGGCTATCGTAAACGTCCCAACAGCCACGAGGTGTGATGTGAGGACGGTAATCCAATCGGCAGGACGTCCGTCGACAAACTCACCAGGGGCGACGGCTGCGAACAACAACAAGGCGAGGGTGCTGACGGCAAACGTTGTGGTTGCCATCACGATGTTATCGTAACGGAATTCTTGCGATAGGCGCTTGACGTAGAACGTTGCCGCGGCACCGGCCGCCGATGTAAGGATGAGCATGCTTAGGACGGATAGTCCAAGTTCCATCCAGACATTTTCATGGACAGCATGATCGCCGACAAGGGACCAAAGCAGTACAACAAGCACACGGACAACGGTGAACAAGACACCGAATACAACAAAGGACCATGTGATGTTGTGCCTAAGCTGCATTACCGTGATTCAAACCTCACACCAGTTGCCGTCATCAATGGAATACGTGTGTCACCCTTGATGTTTGAGATCTCCGACGAGTCCCACCCGAGGGTTTCTGCTAGAAGCTTGGCGTCTTCTTCACTGTATATCTCCTCGGAAACGGTTCCTTGCACGACCACCGTGCCCTGCAGGTCCATCGGAACTACAAAGGACGCACCATCAAAGGTTACCCGCAAGCCGTTAACAGAGTCGATGACCGTCATCCAACACCCTTCGTCCTGACACACTTCATGTACATCGCCCCTTACCTGAACAACCTTACCCAGACGCGATGGTTCTATCGCTTGAGTAACGGTGAGAATTGGTAAATCGCTAGACAGTGGACTGCCTACGTGATCTGGGCGGCTACAAGACGCGACAACAAAGGAAAAGATACAGGCGACGCAAAAAAAACTCAGGATGTTTTTCATACTGCAAAGCTACCGACGTGAAGCCTTGCTGCGTCATGTTATTTGGTCGGAAAGGAGAGCCAACTGCCGGACTTGAACCGGCGACCTGTTCATTACGAATGAACTGCTCTACCAGCTGAGCTAAGTTGGCGTTCAACGAAGACGCGAATATACGGCAATCGCCTCGACATACTGTTTCACATAATCGTCAATTTTACTTCGGCGATACTGCATGATAAATCGTGGATGATCAAGGGCAACGAGTGTTACACCATCAAACAGGTCCGTCAAGTACGTCCTTGCATATCGCTGAAGTGAACCACTACCCAGCAGCAGGGCATGGCTGCGCTTAAGCCCAAAGCTGCCAATCGTTCGGACTGCCTGATCAATAAATGGCACGATCTTCTTTGCCAGTGAAGGGTCGTCATAAAAATTGATGTTCTTCCCATCCTTCACAAAGCCAAGTGGCGAAAGTGCACCTAGGTGCACGTCAGCATAAAACTTCGTTGGTCCACCATAGGCATCAATAACCTTCCCGATAAACTCTGCCGAGAGTTCGCGCTTACCCGTGAGTGTTGTGGCGATCGACAGTTGCGTGGTCAAGGCATGAGGGTCAGTGAACGACAAACCTGTAATGCCCGCACCAAACCGTCCAGGATTGATGCCCCAAATACCTAGTCGTTCCTGATTGCCATGATAGTATTGCTTGCAAAACTCGGCGACCACTCGCTGCACCTCCGGGTTGCCGTAGGGATTCATGACATGAAATCCCTTTGGTAGTCGAAGATCAAGTGTCAGTGAGCACAAAAACTCAGAGAGCTTCTGTCCAAAGTCAGATGCCATACACACGTGCCGCTTTTTTGGTCACGTATTCAAGGAAATCAACTTCAGTTAGGGGGCTATGGCAAACACGTTGGATGATCTGGTCTGGCTTCTCCGTCTTGCCATACTGATGAATATTCTTCCGTAGCCATTCAAGGATTGGCGCAAACTCGCCATTGCTGATCGAATCTGCTGCATTGGGAAGCTCGCGGTTCATGGCATTCCAGAGCATGGCACTATACAACTTGCCCAAGGTATAGGATGGGAAGTAACCGATACCGCCAAAACTCCAGTGAACGTCTTGCAAACATCCTTCATCATCCGATGCAGGGACAACGCCAAGCAACTCGTTCATCTTGGCATTCCATGCCGCTGGAATATCATTGACGCGCAGGCTGCCATCCATAAGATCGCGTTCGAGTCCAAACCGGAGAATGATGTGCAGGTTATACGTAACCTCGTCACTCTCTACTCTGTTGAGCGACGGCTTGATACAATTGATGGCCTTGAAGAAGCTTTCGGGAGTCTGATCGGACATCTGACTTGGGAAGGCGTCCTTCACTCGTGGGAATGCCCAGTGCCAGAACTCTTCGCTTCTCGCAACAATGTTTTCCCAGAAGAGCGATTGCGACTCATGGATTCCCATGCTCGCTCCTTGAGCACTCAAGGTGCCACTCAACGAATCGTCGACGCCTTGCTCATACATTCCATGACCAGATTCATGGATCAAGCCAAACAAACACGAGCGAAGATCGTGCTCGCGAATACGGGTGGTTAGCCGAACGTCCGTCCTGTCGAACTGCGTACAGAATGGGTGTGCACTAAGGTCGACCCTTCCTGTGCTCATCGAGAACCCAAGCTTCTGAATAATCTCCGTAGCAAGCTTGAGCTGTTGTTGTCCGTCGTATGTACGGAACAGTACTTCGTCGGAAACAGTTGCCGAGCGTGGCTCGATGCGGGCAAGTAAGGACTTGATACCACTTCCCAGTGCATCAAACACGGGATTCAGGTGATCAACCGTTAGGCCTGGCTCGTAGATGTCGAGCATGGCATTGTAGGGATGTCCTTCGTAGCCGAGCAGTTCGGCTTCTGACTTCTTTAACTCGGTGATTTCCGACAAAGCATCGCTAAACAGCGCAAAGTTCTTGGCATCCTTTGCACGCTTCCATGCATCCTGTCCCAACGTCGTAGCACGTGCAAGACGCTCGACGTGTTCTGCTGGCAGTTTCAAAGAGCGCTCTTGTTCTTCGAGAAAGTTCTCTACGACAAGACGTTGGCGTTCAGGCAAGTCATGTGCAAGCTTCCTAGCCCCCTCCCCAATCCGCTGCGATTCTTCGCTGGTAAGGTGCTGGTGTCTGAGTCCACTTAGCGTTGCCAGTTGCTCAGCACGACTCTGCACGGCACCTTCGGGCATGTAGGTTTCTTGATCCCATGACAGGACAGCCATGGCATTGTCGAGGCGCGTGACGGTGTTCATCACGCGATGGAGTGAATCGAGCATCGATTAGATGATCAGCATGGCATCGCCATAGGCATGGAAGCGATAGTTGGAACGTGCTGCTTTCCGATATGCCTTGAACAAGGTCTCCTTGTCCCCTACGTATGCGGTTGCGAGGAGCAATCCAGGTGACGCTGGCTGATGGAAGTTTGTGATGAATCGGTTTGCGATCTTGAACTCATAAGGAGGATGGATAAACTTATCGGTCCATCCCTTGTTTGGCTTTACGATGCCACTGGTGAGTACACTGCTTTCAAGTGCGCGGACAACACTGCATCCTACGGCATACACGTTGCGCTTGCTCTTGAGTGCCTTGTTGATCACATCGGCATTGTCCTTTGTGATCTCGAAGTACTCACTGTACATACGGTGCTTGGTAAGATCTTCGACCTCGATGGTCTCGAAGACGCCCTGTCCGATATTCAAGCGCACGGTAGCTATCTTGATGCCCTTCTTGTCGGCTGCCTTTAGCAGACGCTGACTAAAGTGCAAGCCTGCTGTAGGCGGAGCAATCGAGCCCACCTTGTCTTCATGCGCAAAGACGCATTGATAGTTTTCCTTGTCGGAATCATCGGGATCACGCTTGATGTAATCTGGCAGCGGCATTTGACCGATGGTCTCGATTACTTCATGGAGATCGCCGTCGTACGAGAACCGAACGGTGCGTCCACGTGACGTGGTATTGTCGATAATCTCGCAGTAGAAATTGTTGTTGTCGAAGTAGATCTTGTTACCGATGCGTACCTTACGAGCTGGCTCTACCAGAACATCCCAAATACGTTCTTGTGCCTTGAGCTCTCGAAGGAGCATGACTTCGATTTTGGCATTAGTCTTCTCTTTCTTGCCAAAGAGCCGCGCCGGAAAGACTCGAGTATCGTTGACAACGATCACGTCGCCCTTCTGCATGTAGCTGAGAATATCCTTGAAGCTTTTGTCCTCTGTCTCCCCCGTCTCCTTGTTCAGCACCATCAGCTTTGAGCTGTCACGTGGCTCGGCCGGGTACTTGGCAATGGCGTTCTTGGGGACAGCAAACTTGAATTCGGACAGCTTCATGTGGGCTCCAGAATGTGGTACGTCTCTTCTAGCAAAAGACACAAAGATACGGCTGTTTCACAGGTTGGTCAATACGCAGAATCATGTGTTATCTAAGGAGGTTACGTTTTGTTCCCTTGGACATACAGTCACCGGACAGATACCGGATACCAGCAAAACAACCAGCGCCAGAAGAACTCGCAGTCGTAAGTTTATTGTTTTGGCATGTCCCAGTTCAGACTACATACCAAGTATTCGCCATCAGGAGACCAGCCCAAGGCCATTGCCGAGCTTGTTGCGGGGATTCAACGTGGTGACGCCCACCAGACCCTGCTTGGCGTAACGGGATCGGGGAAGACGTTTACCATCTCCAACGTCATTGAGCAGGTTCAGCGGCCTACCTTGGTCATCAGTCCAAACAAGACTCTTGCTGCCCAGCTCTACGGTGAGTTCAAGGGCTTCTTCCCTAACAATGCCGTTGAGTTTTTCATTTCCTACTACGACTACTACCAGCCGGAGGCTTACGTTCCGGCGACCGATCTCTACATCGAGAAGGACATGTCGATCAACGACGAAATCGACCGATTGCGCCTGAAGGCAACAAGTGCTCTGGTAGAAGGTCGTCGGGACGTGATCATCGTTGCTAGCGTATCGTGCATCTACGGCATCGGTGCAAAGGCCGATTTCAAGGATCAGCTGCTGCTGATCAAGGAAGGGATGGCCATCACACGTCAGCAACTCCTCTATCGCTTAAACGACATCTACTACAGTCGAAACGACTTTGAGTTTACCCGCGGAACGTTCCGTGTAAGGGGCGATGTAGTCGATGTTCAACCAGCTGGAGAAGACAAGCGTGCAATACGCATTGAGCTGTTCGGTGACGTAATCGAACGCGTGTCGTGGATCGATCCGCGTGACGGCAAGCTCATTGAACGCACTGAATCGATACTCCTCTATCCTGCGCGATTGTTCGTGACTAGTCAGAGTTCCCTGCAGAATGCCTTAACCAACATCAAGGACGAACTGGTTGCGCGTTTGAAAGAACTCCGCAGCATGGACAAGCTGCTCGAAGCACAACGTCTGGAACAACGTACGATGTTCGACATCGAGATGATGCGTGAAGTGGGATACTGCTCCGGAATCGAGAACTATAGCATGCACCTTAGCGGTCGAGTACCTGGAGAGCCGCCGAACGTCCTCCTTGATTACTTCCCCGATGACTTCCTCTTGATTGTTGACGAAAGCCACGTAACCATCCCTCAAGTCCGTGCGATGTACAACGGTGACAGGCAGCGAAAGCTCGTATTGGTGGACCATGGCTTCCGGCTACCATCTGCCCTGGAAAACCGTCCACTACGCTTCGAAGAATTCGAGAACCATGTTCATCAGGCAATCTTTGTTAGTGCAACACCTGGCGACTATGAACTAGAAAAAACTGGTGGTGCAGTAGTTGAGCAGATCATTCGACCAACTGGTTTGCTGGATCCCAAGATCGAGATCAGACCAGTTCGTACGCAGATCGATGATTTGTTAGGCGAGATTCGAAAGCGCGTTGACCGGTCCGAACGAGTGCTGGTGACGACGCTAACCAAACGCATGGCCGAGGATCTGACGGAGTACCTGCAGAATCTCCGTGTGCGGGTTGCCTACATTCACAGCGATGTGGAAACATTGGAGCGTGTTGAGATTATTCGTGGACTACGACTTGGGAATTTCGACGTCCTCGTAGGAGTGAACCTCTTGCGAGAAGGACTGGATATGCCAGAAGTTTCGCTTGTTGCAATACTGGATGCAGATAAGGAAGGATTCTTGCGTAGCGAGCGTTCGCTGATGCAGACAGCCGGCCGAACAGCACGTAATGCGGACGGATTGGTAGTGTTCTATGCCGACAGAATTACCGATAGCATGCAAGCCGTGATCGACGAGACAAATAGACGCAGAGAACTTCAGCAGGCCTATAACACGGAACACGGTATCAACCCCACGACCATCTACAAATCATTGGACGAAATCCTTGAAAGCACGTCCGTTGCTGATATCCAGTCACAACGAGCTGGTAAGAAGCAGGCCCAGGAATCGGCAAGAATGAAAAAAGCGTCCGAACCACTTGCACGATACCTGACCCCTGCTCAGCGCCAGGAACTCATGGACTCAATGTTTGAAGAAATGAAGAATGCTGCCCGTGATCTTGACTTTGAGCGGGCGGCCGAGCTGCGTGACGAGATTCAGCAATTGAAAGCAATGGAATAGTCAAGGAGTGCTACTGCCGTAGGTTATGGCAAATGCGGTTCTCGACATTGGTGTACACACTGCCACTAGCCAAAGCTATTGATTACAAGGACTAGCCAATTCGAGATGCGTGCGTTGCCAGGTGAACGAGTTCCCACATCTTGTTTGCGCTCTCATCCCACGAATACTGAGCAGACCTCAGAAAACCCTTTGCAATGAGCTTCTCGCGCAAAGGCGTATCGGTTGCAATGAGTTTAATTGCATCGGCTACCGTTTTGTCGTTCGTGTCCTCGACATACAGTGCTGCATCACCTGCAACCTCCGGAAGTGCTGTTGTACGTGAACAAACCACTGGAACACCACAGGCCATGGCTTCAATGATTGGAATGCCAAAGCCCTCATAGTGCGGGATGTAGACCATTGCCGTGGCTGAGCCCATTACCTTGACTAGTTCTTCGTCGGGTATCCAACCTGTTGTGATGATCCTGTCCCTGCACCCCAAGGTTGCAATGAATGAATCAACGGCACCGTGACCATAAGATTTTCGTCCGGCTAGGACGAGTTTAACATCTTCCAACCCATCGCTACATGCTCTGTCAAAGGCCTTTAACAGCCCTTCAAAGTTCTTACGCGGTTGAATGGTCCCGACAAAGACAATGTAGGGCGAACCATTGGTCACCCGTTGCCGAGTTTCAGACTTGACGGCCTCGCTAACAGGCGAAAAAATCTCTCGTGCAGCATTGGGAACGATGTGCACGTCTGCCTTGTTGACTCCAAACTCCTTCACGATCTGGTTGCGTGAAAACTCCGACACCGTTGCCTTAACCGTTGCAGCTCTAAAACACTGTGGAAAGCGGTTATGGTAGTACCACAGAGTCAGCTTGTCAACCTGTTCGGGAACTGCCAGGTAGCCAAGATCGTGTTGAACCAGGATGGTGGGAATGTCCAATCCAAGCGGCAGTGACCCATCGGTGCTAATAAACACGTCAGGATTGATGCTCTTTAAGAGCGACGGCACACGCCACTGGAACCAGATATCATACAGCCATGCTCTTCTGGCAGGCGGCAGTAGACGATGCTGAACCACATTGTCTGCATACTGGATACGAGGGTCAGGCCTCCTATCGTGAATGAGATGGAATTCGACATCGGGGTTTGCTTCAATATTCCGGCGCAATATTTCGTTAGTGTACCATCCAATCCCGTCCAGCCTTCCAGGCCTGACGGTACGGACGTTGATTGCAACCTTCATTGACGGAACTCCCACTCCATTTGGCGCAATTTAATCATGTCCTATTGCTTGTCCCCTTGCTGTTATCTTTGTAGCTACCTACCATGCAGACTCAAGAGACCGAAAAACCATTCGTCGCAGCACGCGTTGTACAGCTTATCGTAAAACGTAAGTGGATTATTCTCATCATCGGTCTTGTGTCAGGGGTTGCCGGGTATTTGTATGCCCTCTCCCTCCCCAACTACTACAAGAGTACGATCAATTGCGTTCCTGCTGCCAATGAGCAGTCCTTGCTTGGCGGCTCCCTTGGTAGTCTTGGTGGTGCGTTAAAGGATATTGGTCTCTCCAAACTCTCCAAAGGTTCGTCCGAATCGTTTGAGTTCATCGTTGTATTGTATACGCGCCAGATTCGAGACTCGATGATCCGCAAGTACGATTTGGTTCGGCAGTATGAAATGGAAGGTGAGCCAATGCACTATGTACGAGAGGCATTCGAGGACAACCTTGAGGTCAACCTCCGTGCAGAAGGCAACTACGAGATCACCATCTGGAGTGAAAGCCCACAGCAAAGCGTGGAGATGTGTCAGTCCTTTGTGAACTATGCCAACGATGTTGCCAACGCCATCGCTCGCAAGGAGGCCCTTAAGACCACAGGATATCTGCAGAGTCGCATTCGCCTGATCGATAGTGCGTTGTCGGCTCTGTCCGACTCCATGGCCTACTACTCGAAAACCTACCTGATGTTCTCGCCGATGGATCAAGCTAAGTCATCGGCAACGGCCCTGGCAGCAGCCAAGACCATGTTACTGGAACAAGAGACCGTGCTTGGACTATTGCAACGCTCGTATGGAGCAGATGATCCACAGACTAAGGCGCAGGCCGGGCTTGTCGAGCAGTTGCGTACGCAGTATAGTGACCTGACATCCAAGCCAGGCTTCGTTGGTGACTACAGCATCCGTGATGCCGCTGGCATTGGTTCAAGCTTTATGAAACTTGTTGCCGAGTTCGAAGCACATTCGAAGCTCAAGGCATTTATCCTTCCTACGTTAGAGCAGGCACAGTTGGATCAGGCAAAGTCGACTCCGAGTTTGATTGTGGTAGACGACCCCGTACCAGCCGAGAAGAAGGATAGACCAAAACGATCGTTGTACGCTGCAGGTTCTGCTCTTGGTGCATCGCTGTTGGTCATCGCACTCATGTTGATCTGGTACTCACTGCGCGACCTTCTACGTCCGTTGAAAGAGAATGCCTGACGTACCCCTCCTTGCCTGGCTACCAATAGCAATTTCTGCCGGGATACTCTTTGCTTGGGCCATGAGTACCAAACCAAAGGTCTGGCTCGGCACGGTAGTGCTGTTGCTCCCGGTCTTCCTTGCCGACACGGGCGTCGGGCTTAGTGTTTCCGAGGCAATTGTTGCAGGACTCATCATAGGATCGTCCTTAACGTGGGCAATTGCTCACCTAGCTGTTGGAAAACGCCTTATTCGATCCTGGGCGGATTTCTTTGTTGTTGCATTCATCGTCCTTTCCGCTACGAACTTCATCGTCGCAGTCTGTAACGAAGGGAAACTCGATCGGTGGTTATTCGAATGGATGTTATTCCTGATCATGTTCCTGTACTTCCCATTACGCGAGGTGTTTGGACAGGACAGAGAGAGTCTCAAACAACTACTTGTGCTTTGCGCCATTACAACCGTTGGGATGTTGGCATTCAGCATTTATGAATGGACGCATCGAAGCAGTGGTATTCTGATATATGCCTATCAGCTTATCGATTCACGGAGCAGACTCTTTGCGCCTGTGTTTGTGTTTGCCTTGGCCATCGGTATACCGATGTATTTCCATGTTAGAAGGCGGTCTGCCAAGCTCGCTCTATTCCTTTGCATCTTCTTGAATCTTGCCGGCCTTGCACAGTCAATGACACGGTCATTGTGGGGTGCATTTGCCGTTTCACTGGCACTTACGATCCCGTTTCTAAGTCTCAAGGAGAACTTCAAGCTTCTGGTCACTAGTCTCGCTATTGCAGCAGCTGTCTATGGAACCGCCATGGTTGTAGCCCCTCGTATTACTGAACTGGCGGTTAAACTCACGTTTAAACGACTTGGGGAGGCATCACTATCGGGTGGTGACTACTCTTTTGAGACGAGGACGAACGAGATTGATGTAATCTGGCGCGACATCAAGCGGTTTCCTCTGTCTGGTTCCGGAGTCCAGGCTCAACTGCTGTCATGGGATCCTATTGTTCAGTTTCACTGGCGCAAGAGCTTTGTGCACATTGGGTATGCAGGACTCCTCTTTAAGGTTGGAGCTGGTCTCACTCTGCTCATGATGGCGATGCTTGTAGCATTTTCGATACAATCAACACGCCTTGCTATCAAGTACTTCAAGCGGGGCTCATGCGATCCACTACTCCGAAGTCTGGCCATTGGCGTCTTTGCATTCCAACCAGTGTTGTACAGTTTTATCCTTGTTGCTGGGTTCTTTGACCAGCGCTATGGGATGGCAATTCTTGCCATTATGTTTGCGTTCATTGGTATACTAACAAAGCTCTTGTCGCGTCCGCAACCCCCAGCAATGCTACCTAGCCCCCTTCAACCAATTCCTTTGCACGTTCAATGATCCAGTCTCCATTTGGTGGTGAGTTTGGCTCACTTGGACGTCAGCGCTTATTTACTTGGCTGGTCTTGACGCTTGCCCTGATGTTCGGACTCCGCCTTGCATGGTTACAGATCGTGCAAGGTGGGGCTTATCGGTTAAAGGCGGAAGCACAGGCCATCAAGCAAATCAAGGTTGAACCTTTTCGCGGCGTGATGATCGATCGGAATGGCAAGATTGTCGTTCAGAATTCACCAGGATTTTCGGTAGCCATAACCCCGTATCAGTTTACCGAAGAGTCTGCCCAAGTGCTGGCTTCTATCCTTGCCGTACCTGACTCGGTCATTATCCAGGAAGTACGGAAGGCAGCGTTAAAGAACAAGTTCAATCCAGTCAAGAT
>JAGFIZ010000023.1 GCA_024103135.1 Bradyrhizobiaceae bacterium
GTGCCTGGAGATAACAAGTTTCTGCACCTCTGACGTGCCTTCGCCGATGGTGAGCAGCTTGGAGTCGCGCCAATACTTTTCGACGGGATATTCCTTCACGTAGCCGTAGCCACCGTGGATTTGAATAGCTTCTTCGGCCGTGCGAACGGCCACTTCGGACGCATACAGCTTGGCTTGTGAAGCCTCCTTCGAGTAAGGCTTGCCCTGATCACGCAAGGCAGCAGCCTTGTAGGTAAGCATTCGCGCAGCATCGATTTCCATGCTCATCCTGGCCAGCTTGAACTGGATGGCCTGCATGTCGGCCAGGCGCTTTCCAAACTGCTGGCGCTCTACACTGTAGGTAAGTGCCGCCTCGAAAGCCCCCTGCGCTAGACCAACACTGAGAGCTGCAATCGAAACACGTCCACCGTCCAGTATCTGCAATGCCTGCTTAAACCCTTCGCCTTCCGTGCCGATGCGGTGGGAGTCAGGTACGTGGACGTTTTCGAATGAGAGGCTTGCCGTATCCGAGCAGCGCATACCCAGTTTGTTTTCTTTCTTCGAAGCCACGAAGCCCTCCATCGACTTGTCGATGGCAAAGGCCGTAATACCATTCTTGCCTTTGGACGGGTCGGTGACTGCCATGACTACGCAGATATCGCCCACATTACCGTGAGTAATGAAGTTCTTCGAGCCATTGAGTATCCATCCCGAACCATCGCGGACTGCCTTGGTTTGCGTGCCGCCGGCATCGGACCCAGCGTTCGGCTCGGTCAGCCCCCATGCTCCCATGGTCTGTCCGCCAGCCAACCTCGGTACATACAACTGCCGGAGTTCCTCCGATCCAAAGCGATAGATGTGGCTGGTGCAAAGACCATTGTGAGCGGCCACGCCTAGAGCCATTGCTGGACAGCCCCTTGCCACCTCTTCGACGATGACGGCATACTCCATGTAGCCCAGACCAGCACCACCATATTCGGGAGGGATAACCACGCCCAGGTAGCCCAGCTCCCCAAGCTGTTTGAAGATGTCGGTAGGGAACTCCTGACTCTCGTCGAACCCCAATGCCGTGGGCTTGATCTCGGTTTCTACGAAGGATCGGATGTGCTCTCTGAGAGCTTCCTGGTCTGCCGAAAGGTCGAATGAAACGGTCGTATCCATCGGGTAATCACTGTCGATACATCAAAAAAGGTGCGGCAAGCCGCACCGACGAAACTACGTAAGAATAGCAACCTGTGGGACGTCACCCAAGCTGAAACTGGGCGTTAGGAGCCGTGACCAGGCACATGGCAACCTGTCAAAGCCTCGGTAAAAAGTGTCAGCCCGACGTGAAACATGCTCCAAATGCCTTCGTAGTTTCGCGCTTCTATACGCCCACCCAGGAGTACCTATGTCGAATCGAATAGTTGTTGCCTTGCTGGCCTTATTTACCCTGCCAGCGCTACTTGGAGCACAACATGCCATCACCGATGATGGCAAGATCCTCTTCAACCCAGCCGTCGAGAAGAAGTTTACCAAGAACGGCATACCATTCTACTTCTTGCACAACAGCAAGCCAGCTAACCGTATCGACCTGATTCTAACGGTCAATGCCGGTTCGGTGCTGGAGGATAAGGACCAGTATGGTCTCGCTCACTTCTGCGAGCACATGGCCTTTAACGGAACCAAGAGCTTCCCAAAACAGCAGCTGGTGAACTTCCTTGAGAGTACGGGTATTCGGTTCGGAGCTGACCTAAACGCCTACACCAATAGCGACGAGACGGTGTATCAGCTAACCGTACCCTCTGATGACGCTCAGACCATCATCAACGCCGTAAAGGTCTTGCGCGATTGGGCTGCGTATGTGAGCTATACCGACGAAGACATCAACGAAGAGCGCGGAGTCGTGATGGAGGAGTGGCGTCTTCACAGAGGTGCACAGGACAGGATTTCCGACATCCACCGACCAGTGTTGTTTAACAACTCTGCCTATGCTACGCACGAAACCATTGGTGATACGACAACGCTTTTGCATTGTCCGCCAGACGCACTACGCAGGTTCTACCACAAGTGGTATGCGCCCGAGAACATGGCAATCATCGTAGTCGGCGATGTTGAATATGCCGCCGTTCACGACATCGTTATGAAGTATTTCAACTTCAATAACGAATCGTCCAACATGGCTACCAAGCGTCCAACGATTACGATCCCAGATAACCCAGAACTGCAGGTAAGCATTGCATCGGATCCAGAGCTTCAGACAGCAGAGTTCGAGTACATCATCCGTAGGCCAGCCGACACCACACGCACGTATGGTGAATACCGTGCATCCATCGCACGGCAGCTTGCCATGAGTATGTTGAACTCTCGGTTTGCCGAACTAACGCAGAAGGCCAATCCAGCCTTTGCTAGTGCGCGCGTTGGTACCATGCGCATTGCACGTGAGCACGTTGGACTCTACCTGAGTACTGTTGCCTCCGGAAAGAATGTGATGTCGAGCACGAATGCCATGATGACCGAGGTGGAGCGTGCCAAGCAGCATGGCTTCCTTGACACCGAGCTAAAGCGCGCAAAGGATCAACTCCTTGCACAGATGGAGTCATATTACAATGAGCGTAACAAGACGGAAAGCATGGGCCTTGCCATGGAGCTGATGCGTCATCAACTCTTTGCCGAATCCGTACCAGGTATTGAGCACGAGGTAGAGATCTACAGACATTACGTGCCACAGATTTCTGCTGATGAGTGCAAGACGGCCTTCAATGCACTGTTTACCAAGAAGAACGGAGTGGCAATGGTCAGTGTGCCCGAAGTCGACGGGTACATCAAGCCAACACAACAACACGTCAAAGACTTGCTGTCGGCCATTACCTCGAAAACGCTAGAACCGTACGAGGAACAAGTCCCAGTTGGACCACTGATGGCCACTGAACCAAAGGCAGGCACCATAACGAATAGCAAAGCGGACTCAGATCTTGGCGTCAAGACGCTTACGTTGTCGAATGGAGCCAAGGTAATTCTGAAGAAGACGGACTACAAGGACGACGAGATTCTCTTCCGTGCCGAAGCATTCGGTGGTCAAAGCCTTGGTTCTGCATCCGACAACCCAACGTTGCAGAATGCTGCGGAAATCATTGATGCTAGTGGCATTAGCACGTTCGACGCGCCGACCCTTACCAAGATGCTTGCCGGAAAGAACCTTTCACTGTCGCCATACATCAGTATGGAGCAGCAAGGACTTTCGGGATCAACGTCACCAAAGGACCTCAAGACTTTCTTCGAGCTTGTCTATCTGTACTTCACAGAACCACGCATTGATGCCCAAGCAATCTCGTCATGGAAAACTCGCGTGAGAACCATGTTGGAGAATAAGGCCAACAACCCCCAGGCAGCGTTGTTCGACACGGTGTCGACAGTGCTGGCCCAGCACCACGAGCGTAGCAAGCCGTTTACCATGGCCGATCTTGATCGCATCGATCCGGAGAAGGCACTCCAGTTCTACAAGATGCTCTTCTCCGATGCAAGCACCTACACGTTTACCATCGTTGGCAACTTTGATGAAGCAGAGATCGAGAATCTTGTAAAGACCTATGTGGCAAGCCTACCATCAACCAAGTCCAAGCGCACGTGGAAGGATGTTGGCATACGGACAGCTACCGGTAAGATCGACAAGACCGTTCAGAAGGGGACAGATCCAAAGAGCTTTGTCATCATGGCCTTCTCAGGTCCAATGACCTATGATGCCGAGCACCGCTACGAGCTAAGTGCTCTTGCAGAAGTCATGAACATCCGATTGCGCGAGAAGCTTCGTGAGCAGGCAAGCGGCGTGTACTTTGTTTCTACGCAGCCACAGCCCGACAATCGTCCAGTGCCCCACTTCACTCTTGCCATCGTGTTCACCTGTAATCCAGAGCGCGTTGATGAACTCACCAACATGGCTCTGGCAGAGATCGATACCCTTGCCATGAAGCCTGTAGACCAGTCGTACATCGACAAGGTGCGCGAGATTCAGCTGAAGGAACGCGAAGTAGCCACAAAGACAAACGAATTCTGGTTGCGCGGTCTGGCCTCGCTTGCCCTGGAAGGCGAACCATACTCACTCATCAAGAAGCGTGAGGAACTCATCAAGGGTCTCACCGCCGACACCGTGTTGAAAGCTGCCAAGACGTACCTTACAACAGGCAACTACGCTCGATTTGCGTTAAAGCCAGAACAGAAGTAACGTCGGCCTAAATCGACGATATCCGGCGATATTCACGAAGAACCCTAGCTTTCTCTCTTCTGGGAGGGGGCTAGGGTTTCGATTGAGATCATGTTCGTGCGCGCCCTCCCCACGAGTGGACGACCAATCGTAAACACTACCGTTGCTGTTGAGGGTAGGATACGATCGGCAACCAAGGCCGACTTAATCTCTTCGATGATATCGTCGGTTGTTGATACCGAATCGACGACCATACCAGAGATACCCCAGATTAAACTTACTCGGCGTGCAACGCTCTTAAGCGTTGTGATGCCGATGATGGGAGCGCGGGGTCTGCAGCTTGAGATTAGCCGCGCAGTTTCACCACTGTAACTCAAACTGGCAATTGCAGAAACACGCGTTTCGTCGGCAATGCGCGAAGCAGCCGCTGCAATCGAGGCCGTGTTCTGCTCCTTCGTTTGTAGTGTGCCTGATGATTGTGATGTGCTCCTCGCTTCACTGAGGATGGCCTTTTCTGCCTCGGTACAGATTTGTCGCATATAGTGCACGGCCTCTACCGGATAGGCACCGACGGATGTTTCGGCACTAAGCATCACGGCATCCGTACCGTCCAGCACGGCATTGGCAACGTCGCTTGCTTCTGCGCGAGTAGGACGTGGATTGGTGATCATTGACTCCAGCATCTGCGTTGCCGTAATAACCGGAACTGCATGACGATTGCAAATGCGGATTACCTGCTTCTGTACCATTGGTACGGATTCTGCGGGAATCTCTACACCTAGATCGCCCCTTGCCACCATGACTACGTCGGAAGCAGCAACGATTGCCTCGATGTTCGTCAGAGCTTCGGGCTTCTCGATCTTCGCACACACTGGTTGACTACCACCATACTTGGCTATGTACTTGCGTACGAGGTCCACGTCGTTTGCAGAACGCACGAACGACAGTGCGATGTAGTCGACTTCGTGCTCGATACCAAAACGAATGTCAGCTCTGTCTTTCGACGTCATCGATGGCTGCGAGACAGTTGTCTGTGGAAGGTTGATACCCTTTCTTGGCTTTAGCGTCCCACCAAAGACTACAACACATTTGACCGTATCGGCACTCGTACTCAGGACCTCAAGCTTCATCAAGCCATCGTCCAGCAAGAGCTGGTCGCCCTTCTGTACATCCTTTGCCAACGTTGGGTAGTGGACGGGAATCAGCGAATCAGAGATCTGGTACTTCTTTGCCTTGATCACCGATACATCAGCCAAGCGCACCTCTCTGCCGACGATGAGCGTTAGCTGATCCAGGCCGTTGAAGTCGGCTACTCTAATCTTTGGTCCTTGTAGGTCAAGCACGATTGGCACGTATGTACCAAGCTTCTTCTCTGCAGCACGAATGATGGTGATAAACTCTTCGTGCATGGCATAGGACCCATGCGACATGTTCAGTCGAAAAGCATTGGCACCTGCCTTGATCATGCTTACGACCTTTTGGACAGAGGCCACGGCAGGACCCATTGTACAAAGGATCTTGACTTTATGATTGAGACTTAAAACTGACATAGAATTTTTAGTTACGAACCTTGAACAATCGATGTCCGCGGAGGCGGACTTTGGAATGTGGTAATCTGCAGGGCATCGCCGCTAACCTCGTCGATGATTACATGGGCGCCGCAGATTCGCACGTCGGCTTCGGCAACCTCATACTTATGTGCCGTCTGCAGTTGCATGCGCTTTAGGGCAACGTCCTTTTGCATACCGATCACACTATCGTACGGACCAGACATACCAACATCCGTTACGTAGGCAGTGCCATTGGGCAGGATCGTAGCATCGGCAGTCTGGATGTGCGTATGGGTTCCAAGCACTGCACTAACCCGACCATCAAGGTGCCAGCCCATTGCTACGGCTTCTGCTGTTGCATCGGCATGGAAGTCCACCATGATCATCGACGTTCGCGGCTTAAGCTGCAGGATTGCATCATCAACAGCTTTGAACGGATCGTCGATCGGCTGCATGAACACCCGACCTTGCACTTGAATGACCCCAATCGTACGTCCACCCGGAAGTTCCACCAAGCACCAACCACGTCCAGGGTTTGCCGAAGGATAGTTAAAGGGGCGAAGTACATTCGGTGTAGAGGCCAGTAGCGACCTTGACTTCCAGTTGTCCCACACATGGTTGCCCGTGGTGATGCAATGCACACCAGCGGCGAACAATGCGTTGGCTTCCGCCTCGGTAAGCCCCTTACCATTCACGATATTCTCGCCATTCACTACGACAGCGTCAGCCGAATACGTAGAGATTAGTTCGGGGAGTTGCCGAAGCAACTCACGAAGACCAACGTTGCCAACAACGTCGCCGATGAAAAGCAGATTGAACAACCGCATCCTCAAAACTACGATGTAGCGTTGAGGCATAGTTTTGTAGCATGTCAAAGCACATCTATACAAAGACTGGCGACAAGGGCACAACAGGACTGTTTGGTGGAGTACGTGTTAGCAAGAACCATAAGCGCATCGAAGCTTATGGTACGGTAGACGAGCTCAACAGCGTCATTGGCATTGCCCTTACATGCCAGGTCCCCGAGGTACTCAGAGTCCAGTTGGAGAAGACTTCTGCCGACCTATTTACTGCTGGGTCCGACCTTGCCACTCCGCTTAATCCTCCGCCCAAGTTCCCGATCCCCCGAATCAACGAGGAACATGCACACGAGCTTGAGCGTAGAATCGACGCTTTTGACGAAGAACTCATAGCGTTGAAGAACTTCATACTTCCAGGGGGCACACCGTTGGCTGCTCATCTTCACCTTGCACGCACCGTATGCAGGCGTGCCGAGCGTGCCGTCGTTGCCCTTGCCGAGACCGAAGATATCGGTAATGCCGTGCAGATTTATCTTAACCGCTTGTCGGACTATCTGTTTACTGCAGCCAGAATGGCAAACCATTTAGCTGGGGTAGAAGACATAGCGTGGAAAGGCGTATAGGGGGCTTGCCTCTATTTTTGCATCCTTGTAATTCGGTCAGGCACAATCAACACGATACCTACTCATTTTTTTGAAGGAACACTATGATGACAAAATTTGGCCTGCTAGCATTGGCGGCATCACTGCTCATTGCCGTGACGGCATGTGACACAACAACGTCACCAGACGAGCCCAAGGTTGCACCAAATGCACCAACCGGTCTTGCAGCTACATCTATCGATGCCACAACAATTGGTCTGAAGTGGGTAAGCTCACCAACAGGTGCAGCACCTACCGGCTACGTGATTTCGATTCTGGAAGATGGCACAACCACACCAACAACGCTTAACGTATCCAGTGGCTCGACGGTATCGGCAAACATTGCCGGCCTAACCGAGGGCAAGCTTTATACGTTCACGGTACGCGCAGCAAACGATACGGCCCTTTCTGTCCCTTCGGCTAGTGTTACTTGGGCACCAGCTAAGCGTCACACCGGCACGTTCAAGCTGTATAGCTCCAAGAGCAAGACATTTGGCAGCGGCTTGTCGCTTAAGGATGGTCAAGTTCTCAAGATTGCCGACGGTGCACGTTGGGAGTTCTGCTATGACGATAAGGATGGACGTCCACTCGTAGGTTCACCAGGCGTTAGTGGTTACACCCTTCCCTCAGGCGAGTTCCTGATTGTTTCGATGGACACAAACACCACACATTATGCTCGTGCAAACAGTCTTGATGATGTGTACGATGTTCGTGCTCTTGACAATGGTGCAAACTTCACCGAAAACCTTGTTGACCTTAGCACACTTCCAAATCCATCAACAGGTGTTGTGCTGATCATGCGCTCACGCCTTGATGCTTCAACAGTAAACTTCGCCAAGGTTCTGGTTAAGCCAAACGCAGCTGGTACTGGATTTGTAAACGGCACTGGTGACGAGTCATACGTCGAAGTTGAAGTATCCTACCAGACTGTTGCCAACGTACCATACGCTGCTATGGAAAAGTACTTTGGTGGCGCTAGAGGTGGTTCAAACGCCCGTCAATAAACGTTTGGGTGTATAACCTCAAGGTTAGACGCCCAATTACAGTTACGAAATGGAAAAGGGGTCGCATCTGATGCGACCCCTTTTTGTTTGCCTCTTGTTTGCTGCATGCCTTGCTGTGCAACAGCATTACTCGCGTGACTTGCGCTTCTGAACGTTTGTTGGTGCCTCGGTAGTAGGGATATCGCGGTTTTCCTTCTTCTGAATGTTGGTTCCCTCTTCCACCGCCTTCTTCTTCGCTGGCTTCTTTGCAACAGGTTCTGCCTTCTTCTCGACTACGGTGTCAGCCTTTACCGTGTCAGGGGCTGGTGCAGGAGCAGGAGCCGGTGCTGGTGTGTTTGCGGGAATCTCTTGTGGGACTGGTGTTTCCTGTTTTTCGGAGTTACAAGCAACCAGTGCAAAGGCAACAGCACCAATCAGTGCTAAGCGCGTGTACTTCATTGAACGAACCTCTTAAATGATGAGTAGTGTAAGAATGTGCATCCTAACTGTTTTTATCAGATGTGCCAATGAAAATACCATGAAGGTTTGATCATTGTTCATACTTGTGTTACCTGGTTGCTCGCTGCAACCTAGCGGCAAATGCGCCATCGCTGTGATGTTTGTGCGGTAGCGTTTGCATAAAGCCGTTCGAACAAACCGATGGGTCAAGTCGAGAGTCTGCTGGCACCAAGGTAAAGTCGCTGTGCTTGTCCAGAAACTTGTTTACAACATCCTGATTTTCTTCTGGCTCGATTGTACAGGTTGAGTACAAAAGTGTTCCCCCGGGCTTTACCAGTGAAGCGGCGTGCTCGAGGATTTCGAGTTGCTTGGCGGACATTTTTCGAATGTCGTCCAGTGACCGACGCCATTTGATGTCGGGCTTCTTCGACAGTGTTCCCATACCCGTACAAGGCGTGTCCACAAACACTAGGTCGGCCAACGTGCCCGGAGCAAATTCTCGAGCATCGCCATGAATGGCGTCAATAATCGTAACGCCAGCTCTGCTGGCATTGTCGGTAATCAACTTGAGCTTGCTCTGATACATCTCCAGCGCAACAACCTTACCCGAGTTCTTCATCAGCTCGGCAGCAAACACGGCCTTGCCTCCTGGAGCAGCACAAAGATCGTAGACCAACATCCCCGGCTGCGGGTCTGCCAGACGTACTGCCAGACTAGCACTTGCATCCTGCACAGAAACATATCCGTCGGTAAAAACGGGGAGTGAGCGTACGTCGCGGAGCGATGTGATCTGGATGCTATCGGAGTGTATCGGTGAACGCTCATGCTTGATCTGGGCTTCGTCGAGCATCGCTTCTACATCGTCGACCGTTGCATGTAGACTATTCACACGGAGGGTAATGGACGGTCGCTGGTTGTTTGCATTCAGGAGCTGCTCTGCTTCTTCGGCGCCAAATCGATCAACGTAGCGCTTGACGATCCAGTTGGGGTGTGCACTGTGAATTGCTAGGTGCAATGCAATGTTCTCGTCTCTATCCGGATACCGAATGTTGGAGATGTTGCGCAGGATGTTGCGCAACACACCGTTGACGATTCCAGCATGTTTCTCTCCCTTGAAGCGCTTGACTAGTTCGACGCTTTCGTTGATTGCCGCTGGTGGCGGAATCTTGGACAAAAACAACATCTGGTATAACGCAATGCGCATGGAGTTGCGTACCAGTGGCAGGCATTTGGCAAACTCTCCATGATAGAATCCGGTGAGGATCCAATCAAGTCTTGAAAGCCAACGAATGGTGCCGTTGACTAGCTCGGTGACTAGGGCGCGATCGGCCGGACTAAGTTCGGACCGACGTAACTCACCATCCAGAAGTTTGTCGATGTACGAATCGCTGCCTTCATATCGCATGAGAAGCTTGACGGCCGTTCCACGTGCTGAATCAAATAGCGACGAAGTGGTTGAACCGTCTGCAGCAGAGGCGTTTGTTGTTTGTTCAGGTGCTTGTGATGTGCTCATACATCGCAAGTATACCAACACTGGACACTTGCAACTAGCACGTTGTACACATAGTTTCACGCTTCAGAATGTTTAGCACAATCAAATACCTTGAGCTTTTGACGACCAACGTTGTCCGCGTGACAACGTTTTTGTTGCTGTTCACTGCCGTTGCTGAATCAGCAATTGCACAGGAAAATGTGCTCGACTCCGACCCCTTGCGCGCTCGAAAGCTCCTCGTGTATGATCAGGTAGGGGGCTATGCAGGACTCTCCATGAATTCGCAAGGTGGTACGCTTGTGACCAACTGTAACTGCGAGTTTCAGGGTGGAGCATCTACAGGATTTGTTGTCGGCGGCTTGTTTGAAAGACTCACTCGGTCAACACTGCGCTGGGGCGTCATGCTGGGCTACGAGAATCGCAGTATCGAAGGTCGATTCAGAGAGATTGAGGGTGTAGTGCAGCGTGCACCGTCAAATGGGATGGAATACACCGTGCCAGTAGAATTTCTCAATGTTGCCGATGTATCTTTAGGATATCTGACGGCTACTCCATACCTCAAATACACCGGATTTGACCTGATGTTTGTAAGAGTCGGTGCTGCTTTGTCGTATGTTGTAACAAGCAACCTAACGCACACTAAGGAGTTAGTGTCTGATACTGTGAGGTTTCCCAACGGTGAAAGCGCCACAGTGTCGCTGCCTGACGCTAATGGACAAACGAGCGTTGTGTTGCAGGACGGACCGATAGAAGACCTTCAACAATTTCAAGTGGGAGTTGCGATAGCAGGAGGAATTGACATTAGGCTTTCGAAATCGATGTATCTCAGCCCTGTGGTTCAGTATATTGTCCCTGTAACACGGATGAGCTCTTCGGTAGGGGGATTCAGCGTCAAGGCACTCCAGATACTTGCTGAAATGCGCGTCATTTTGTAGGGGAGTCGAGCAATTTCAGTTGGGGAGTTATCCACAATTACCTATTTTTTAGATTCGTTGCCTATCGCAACTTTAGCATAGGCAGTGTTTGGTGGGAAAAGTACAATCAGTCTCCATGAACGGGAAAAACATGCTGCAACGAGTCGTGGCACTCATCATCGGGCTGGTAGCCCTGTCTACCTTTGTCAAGGCATCAGGTTCGAGCGCCGAACTCACGCTTTACGCGCTCACGTTCCAAAGCGTCCCTGCTGACGATCAAATGCAGGGCGACATTTTGGATAGTGCACACTTGATCAAGATTCTCAATCTTGGTCCAATCGTCAACCACTCCGGGCTTGATTACGGTCCGACAATCAGTGCCGATGGTAAGACCCTGTACTTTGTGTCGAACCGCAAAGGCAGCAGGATTACCCGAGATGGAGACTTCTCGCACGACTTCTGGTCGGCCAAGAAAGAACACAACCTGGATACGATATTCAGTACTCCAGTGAACATCGATACCATCGATGCTGGTGTAAACACCATCCTGAACGAAGGTGTCGCCAGCATCGCTGCTGATAGGCAGACGCTGTACTTCACTGGTTGTAACAGAGCCGATGGTCTTGGTGACTGCGACATTTACGTTACCGAAATCCAAGGCGACCATTGGGGTACGCCACGGAACCTTGGTCGAAACGTAAACTCTGAATACTGGGACAGCCAACCGTCGATCTCGCCATCTGGTGATCGTTTGTACTTCACCTCCAATCGTCCCTCACCAACCAACCCTGATGGCGAAGGTCAGGACGATATGGATATCTGGTATTCGGACTACGACGAAGACCTTGGCGAATGGAAGAAAGCCGTCAACCTTGGTCCTGACGTAAACACAAGCAAGCAAGAAGTTTCGCCGTTCATTGCACCAGATGGCAACACGCTGTTCTTTGCATCAAATGGCCATACGCCGAACATGGGTGGCTTGGACTTCTATCGCACATCAAGATCAGATCAGAAGGATCGTGAAGGCCGCGATCGTTGGAGTAAGCCACGCCAGCTTCCTGCTCCGATCAACACCAAGGAAGACGAGCAGTTTATTACACTTCCAGCAAGTGGCGATGTGCTCTACTTCTCTTCACGCCGACGTGACCTTCCAGGTTGGCAAGGAGACCTGGATATCTTCATGGCCTTTATTCCATCGTACTTCCGTGCCGCAACGATCATTGTTGACGTTATTGATGAGTGCACTGGCTTGCATGTGCCAGCCACTGTTACGATGAAGAACATGAAGACGGGCAAGGTCAAGTCTGATACACTAGACCTTACGAAGACCGAAACAACTACGATCGTTGGTAACGACGATTATGGTATCGGCAAGATGAAGGACGAAAACGTGACCTATACGGTTTCTGCGTCATCCCCAGCCTACGGCGAAAAGAGCATCAACATTACCGTAACTGACCCTGGTAAGACCTTCGACAAGGCCAAGCAGGACAGCAACATTGTCATCCGTAAGACCATCATGCTTGGCAAGAGACCAACACTTGCTGCACAGATGGAGGCCTCTGACCTCTCGAAGCGTCGCAACGATGCATGGCGCGGACTGGTCCTGGAAGAACGTGCAACGGTTACGCTCTATCCATTGCTACCGTACATCTTTTTTGACCTCAACAGCGCTTCATACAATTCACGCTACACAATCTTTAGGTCGGCCGCTCAAACACAAGGCTTTAACGACGAGCGTCTTCCAGGTTCAACACTTCAGAAGTACTATCACGTGCTGAACATCTACGGCTACCGCTTGACAAAGTATCCAAATGTCAAGGTCGAGATTACTGGTTGTGTTGACGAGATTAACGAGAACAAGAACTCACCACTGCCAATGCAGCGTGCAGAAATCGTCCGCAACTACCTGCGCGATATCTGGAAGATCGACGAAAGCCGCATGACGCTTAAGTCCAGAGGTTGGCCACAAGAGCGCTCCAATCCAAAGGATACGCTTGGTATCGTTGAAAACCGCCGTGCCGAGATCCGCTTCAGCGGTGACCCTGACGATGTATGGCATGTTGCGAAGCCAATCCTTGACAACGACCCAACCTTGTTCCCATCGCCAGAAACCATGACGTGGACCATGACCAATGGCATTGATGCTGCCATCGTTCAAAGCCGTCGTATCGAAGTGTGGCGCAATGGTGCTTCCTGGAAGGTGCTCAACCAAATCGGTACAACCGAAGCATCGCATGTTTGGGACTGGAAGAATGCCGACGATGAGTACCCACAAGAAGGCAGAGACGTGAAGGAAGAAGAACAGAACCTTGCTTCCTATGCCGCTCAGCTTGTTGTTGTGTCGAATAACGGTACGGAGTGCCGCTCCGACACGGTAAAGATCCCCGTAAAGCGGCTCTCTACAAAGTCGCGTACTATCGAACGTACCGGCGCTTCGACGAAGGAGAAGTACAACCTGATTCTCTTCGACTTCGACAGCTTCAATCCGGGCGAAATGAACAAGCGGATCTTGAAGGAGTTCGTTTATCCACGCGTAAAGGCATCGACCGTTATCCATGTTGAAGGTCATACCGACGTGGTTGGTCAGGACGAACACAACAAGCGCCTGTCTGAAAATCGTGCAAAGACAACTCGTGAACTCATCAACTCGGGTGCAGGCTCGTACAAGACTCTTGATAGCCGCGGCACTGGTGAAGAAGAACCACTGTTTGGTAACGTGCTCCCAGAAGAGCGTTTCTTCAACCGTACGGTTCAGGTGATTCTCGAGACGCCACTTGAAGACGCAGACCTTGATTAAGCGTCATGATTGAATGGAATGTAGACCCAGTGGCTTTTACACTGGGTCCGTTAAGTCCACGCTGGTACGGTCTGCTATTTGCAACAGCGTTTATTCTTAGCTACTGGATCCTCCGCCGGGTTTTCCGGACGGAGGATCGGCCGTTACAGGACCTGGATTCGCTTACGATTTACATGATGATTGCCACTGTTGCAGGGGCACGTCTGGGTCACGTCCTGTTCTACGAACCGGGAATATTCCTAAGCGATCCGCTTGAGGTGTTTGCGGTATGGCATGGTGGACTTGCAAGTCACGGTGGTGCTATTGGTATCCTGGTTGCCCTGTGGCTCTTCCATAAACGGAAGAAGGGCTACTCATACGTCTGGCTAGTAGACAGACTTGCCATTGCTGCTGCGATCAGCAGTACGTGTATTCGCTTTGGCAATCTGATGAACTCGGAAATCGTTGGCAAGCCTACGGACCAGACGTGGGGAATCTGGTTTACACAGATCGATGCGCTACCGGTTTACCGACATCCAACTCAGATCTACGAGGCCATCCTCTACCTAGCGGTGTTTGGTCTGCTGTGGCTGATGTACAAGAGAGGCGTTGCTCGCTCGGCACCTGGCATGATGGTTGGCGTCTTCCTTGTGATCGTGTTTGCGGGCAGATTCGTGATTGAGTTCTTCAAGGAACATCAGGTCGACTTCGAAGCAGCTCTACCGATCGACATGGGACAGATCCTGTCGATCCCTTTCGTCATCGCTGGCCTTGTTGTGATCTGGCGTGCTCGAGCTAAGTCAACGTCAGCATAGCCGCTGCCGTCGCGTTGACAATCCAAGGTTACCGCTGAGTACGCTGGGAGCCTACCGTTCCATCGTCTAGGGTTGCGAAGTACAAAGCCCCCTGCCACATTAGACACTGAACTAGTCGATAACGGAAAATGACGTTACGATGTTCAGGGCGTCTGCATTTGCCGACTGTTGCCGTCCTGCCGGCTGCGTGTACTGTGCTTGATACAGAAACTGCTTGTCGAGCACAACCTTGATGTAGGTCTGCGACTTTGCGCGCACGTCCACATACGACAGTAATGCCGTGTTCGATGCATCATCAATCTTCATGCTTACGCGGGTTATCCTGTTGT
>JAGFIZ010000027.1 GCA_024103135.1 Bradyrhizobiaceae bacterium
GATTTGCCGATGCGTTTGCGTAGGTGGTGAATTAGCAGGATGGGCTTGTCGGTGGCCTTTGCTTGTTCGGCTATCCACTGCGTCACCTTGCCGGCCTCGGCGCTATTCTCATCGCCTTCCATCGAACCACTGAATGAGTCAATTACGCATAGTGCTATCTCAGGTAATGCAAGCGTTGCGGCTATGCGTTGCCTGTCTTCCGCGTTGGTGAGGCGCGGCGGGTGTGAGTCTTCATGTGACATGAACGGCTCGACTATCCTTTCGATGTCCATGCCGATCAGTTGGGCACGATGAATGTGGAATGGCTCTCCGGATTCACATTCGATCCACAGCACAAGGGCGTACGGGTCGGGCTCGTTGGGCTCATTGTCCGGCCATGTGTTGCCATGCATGACCATGTGAGCCGTGTGCAGTGCGAGTAGTGATTTGCCCGTGCCTGGGTCTGCGGCTAGCATGGTCACAAAGCCATGCGGTAGCCATGACGGCCATAGCCAGCGAATGTCACCGTACAGTGCGGATAGGTCTGACCATGTGCGAAGGTTGGCGGCGTTGCTCATAACACGGGGTCTTTGCCGTAGCGTTTGCGATAGTCTTCCATTTGCCATGCACCCGCTGCGGCTAGATAGCGGTGGTACTCATCACTGTTTTGTTCGCTTACCATCGTCCATGTAGCATGTCCTTCGATGGTGTTTTGCAGCCATGTTCGCAGTGCTGCGGCCTTGCGACGTTGTGACCACTCGACTTTGGGCTGCTCGTGGTGTGCTGCGTACGCGAGCCACGCCACGTTTCGAGGCCAGAAGTGCTTGCGCGTGTACTTGCCGTCACGCGGCACTAGATCATCTATCGGGATGAGTTGCGTTGCCATGTCTTTGCCTTTGCTAACCAGTTGGTGATGGGGTTGCCGTTTTTGTCACGCCATCCGGACGCCGAGTAGTGCGCGTAGAATGCGACGGCGTCCTGTTCTGCCCACCCTCGCTTTTCTACGAGTTCGGTTCGTGCCTCGTCGGCTGTTGGAATTTTGGGGTTGCGCCGGTGCCAATTTCGGAATGCGGCCTGCCAGTCGCGCATGGGGGTTCTGCCGGAGACCTTCCATCCGTTGGACGCGAAGTGGTCAAAGAAGCTATCGGCTTCCTCATCGGTCGCGCTGATGGTGGCTGCGTACTCTCGGACTGCATTTACATCCCTTGGGGTTTTCTCAGGATGCCCGTTTTTGCCACCTAGCGGGCTCGTAAGCGCGTTTTTATCCCACGAGGGTGGGTTAGGGTAGGGTGAGGGTTCCGAGGGGCTTGTAGGCGGTTCTGTGGATTCAGTGAATTTTCCGTGCGTGTCCCCTTTCTCTTTCTCTTTCTCTTCACTTCTCTTAACTTCAGCTTGAGGACTCACTGAATCTTCAGTGAGTGTTCCGTGAGCGTTCATTTCCATAGGTAAATTGTCGGGTGGCTGTGGCAGTCTGGATGGCGTTGGACGGTTGATTATTTGGTGCTCAGGCCAAGAGCGTATGTAAGCGTAGCCATTAGATAAGCCATTTGCCGTGTATGGCACTATCAATCGCACTTTTACGAGCTCATCCATCCAGCCCAATAGGTCTTGAATGCTTATGTCATCCAAAGGGAACGCAAACGCCCGTATCAATCTCGCATCCCATTGCATACGGCCTTCATCATCTGCATAATTCCACAGTGCAATGAATAGTAATCGAGCACTCATTGAACATTCACTGATAGTTCTGGAACTCCAGAACTCTAGTCTTATCATGCGGTTTCTAGCCATCTACCACCTCGAAACAAAAAACACAACCCCTTACAGATGTATCCGTGGTACTCAAGCGCCACCCCACTACCTCACGATAGCGGGCATCTGTAAAGGGCTGTGTTCGTTGTTGCTTAGTCATGTTGAGTTTTTGGATTGCACAAGATACTAACCAGCGTTAGCACCTTCAACGCATGTTGTTTTATGTGGGGAACTTTCTTACAACGTTTTTACAATTTCTGCATTCGGCGAAAACCCCACGTTTTTCGCCACATTGTGCCGCATTGTGGTTTGCTCTGAAATCTACACGGCTGTGGGGGTGTTGCCACCCCCTTGTGCCGCGTGTCCTCGCCTTGCCTTGCCAAGCCATGCCTTGCCATGCCATGCCTTGCCATGCCGCGCCTTGCCATGCCACACACCACCACATCGGTGATGTGTGACATGTGGTGGAGTACCACCACACGCGTCCTCGCCTTGCCTTGCCGGGCCCTGCCTTGCCTTGCCTAGCCCCGCCGGGCCCTAGGCTTGCCGGGTCAAACGTCAATGTCGTATCTATCTACACGATACCTGCCAAATGGCCCCTTGCGTGCAGGCCTGTAGTCACCCAATCCTACGCGCTTCCCCGCATCGTCAATGACTACACGAAGTAACGTTGGTGTCATGATGCTCGTGTCCAAATCAACCACGCACTCCAAAGCCCACACGTCGAAGCGCGGGCGGTAGCGAAGGATACGTCCCTTTGTCGCAGGGACGACGACGGGTCTTACGTCTACAGACCAATCGTCGGTGTAGATAACTGGCAAGTCCAATTCGTCAATTGCAACACAAGCGTACATCATGCTTTCCGTGTTCGTCGTGACCTGTTTCTTGCCGACCTTGTGGAATTTGCCGCCGTCTACGAATGACCTCAGTACGTTGCTAGAGGGTAGTGCTATCACGTTGTCGGGAGAACGATAAATAAACGCCTCGGCTTGTTCTCGCGGTGTACCTCTGTCTGCTGCACTCATACTGCTTCGCGTGCTGCTCGTTGCTGCTAGTGCCGCATCATCACCGAAGCGGTGCATAAGCAGCGGTGTTATGCCTGTGATGCCAATGGAAATTTTCATATGGTGTAATGGTGTTGGTGGTTAAAACGGCACGTCGTCGAAGTCCTGTTTACTTGCCTCTACGACGGGGGCTTTCGTCTCGATCTTCCATGCGTCTAGGCTAACAAACGCGTCCGGCTCACCGTCCTTGTTGGTGTACGCCTTGCCACGAATGTTGTATGATGCCCATACCTCTTGCCCTACCTTAATGGTATCCAGCAACAACGTCTTGTCCTGCGTGCATTGCAGCGCCACGGTTTGCGTGTAGTTGCCGTCTGCGACCTCTAGGATGAACTTTCGCACCTTGAATGTATCTGTTACCTGCCTTGTCTGGCCGACGTGCGTTACGTGCCCTGTAATCGTGCCTTTCATTCTTCCGGCTCCTGTTGGTGAGTGTGGTGTTTGGTTTCTTGCTTCGCTTGGGTGTAAGCAACCTCAATTAGGCGTTCGAGCATGTTCAGCTTGCTACGCCCTTCACGCTTGGCAAGCCATGCCAGCTTTGCAGCTGCCGTGGAGCGGATAGCGTGGTTGTGTCGCACGGTTCGTTTCATTCGCATGGTGTGTCCTTTGGTTCGGTGGTCATGGTTGTTGCTTCCTCATCGTTGTCGTTGTGCCGCCGTATGGGTAAAGGGAATCGGCTATTTTGCTGTGTGCCTCTTCACCGCTTGTTGCGGTAATCACTGCACCGCCCCTCCATGCTGCATGCCATTGTTGTTGACCTTTGGACAATTCCTCCTTTGGGCTCTTGCACTCGACAAGGAACGTCACGCCAGCACAACCGACAACAAGGTCGGGGAAGTCTCGCCCAACGGCGCTCGTAATCTCCACCGTACAGCCAATGCCACGTAGATAGGCAACGATCTCCGCTTGCGTTGTGTCTGGTTTGCCGTATCTGAAGCGCATTAGTTCTGCTCCCCTCTGTCGATGAGGGGTTGCCATTCGCCCTTGTTGTAACGGAGTCCCAACCGCGCCGCGTTGCTCGTTATGTGCTTGCCTATCGCGTTGATCTCTGGACTGCCCTTGGTAAATGTTTTAATGATCTGCTTGTGTGCGGCGACGAACTCATCAACGTCGGCAGCGTCCAGCGTGTCACACCATGTAGTTACCGCGTCGTTCAGTTTCTCGATGGGAACGTTTACAATCTCCGCGTCCGGTATATCCTGTACTTCTTCTTGCGAGAGCATCCCAAGCCCTACCGCTGCAAAGACTGCACGACGCTTGGCCTTTGTGGCTGCCTTTAGGATTGCGTCGGCCTGTTCCATTGGATTCGTAGGCCACGCCACGGCGCCCATGTCATCTACGTATCCACCATCGGGACGTGTTGCCCGTGCCGTCACAGTGAACACGTCACCATGCTTCGATTTGTCGATGATCTCTACGGTTAACTGATTCGTTACCGTAACCTGTGCAGCGCAGCTCTTGTTCGCGTACATGACCTTGCGCCCCTTTAACACGACGACGTCAAACGGCCTGCCCATAGGGTCAAGCCCATACCGCGCACACATGGCCGTGTAATACTCCAGTAGCTGCGATTCGGTGAACTTTGACAAATCACCTTCGATCATCAGTTTGTTTAGCACCTCCTGCGAGATACCTTGCTCGGTCTTTGCCAGTTTGTTGCTCATTTTATTTGTAGTGTTGGTTCAACGATAAATTTGGTTCCTGTGATTTCAAGCCCTGCCTTCCATTGCTCGGCAATTTTCTTTTTGTCAGGCACGGGTGACGGCGGCGGTGGTGTGCGCATGTACTCCGATGGCACAAGTGATTCGTCGGTGATCTCCACGCGCCCCACGCCTGCACGCTGCCGCACATCATGCGTAGCTAGTTGCAGATTCGACCATCCTGCAGCTTGCATCCACTGTGCAATGGTGCGCTCGATTTTGTCCACGCGCATTTCACGCTCTTGTCGTAGCGTCTTGAGTCGTTGCTCTTCGGCCTTCGTTATCGCGTTGATGTTCTCCAGACCGTCACGCATGACTAGCAGCTCTTCGATGTGGTCGCGAAGTGCCTCCTCGTCTCCGCCCATCGCCTCTAGTGCTGCGGCAATCTCTTCGGGGTCATCGCTCGCGGCAATGACAATGGCGTTGTTCACGACTCGGTTTGCTGCCCTGTGGTCTGGGCTGCGGAGGATAATGTAATCTGTTGTCATGCGTTCAGCCTTTCTTGTATAGCCTCTTCGAGAGCCCTGTGCATGTGAGACGTTAGCCCTGCCACGTCGATCTCTACGTGATTGCCGTGGTGGTGGTCAAGCAAGCGTAGGCCAGTAATTACGACGTCCGATTCAATCAACTCATCACATCGGTTAATTCCGTTGGGCACGCTGCCGTCGCCTTCGTAGTCCTCGCGCCACGTTTCGGTGACCTCGTAGTCTATCTCCACGTCAATGCCAAACGGAAGGTCGTCGAAGACCGTACTACCGGCATCGTAATCGTTATAGGTGCTCATTTGGTTGCTCTCCTTTCGTAGCCCAGCTGGCGTAGTGGTTCATCCAGCACGGCTCGGAGCTTTTCGATTTCGCTTTCACTCAGGTCGTTGTAGAGAAAGCCCTCGTTGTGCCGCCGTATGCGTACTGCTAGTACCCGCTTGTCCAGCCCCGCCGCGTCAATGACACGGCGAAGGGCTAGTACGGTCCGCGCTTCGTGTAGGTCTCGTATTGTCATGACACCACCCCCTGCATTA
This sequence comes from Bradyrhizobiaceae bacterium, assembly GCA_024103135.1. GTDB lineage: Bacteria > Bacteroidota > Ignavibacteria > Kapaibacteriales > Kapaibacteriaceae > OLB6. Next base: position 5,514 of record JAGFIZ010000027.1, read on the forward strand.
GGTGCTCAACGTCCATCCACGGCACCATCTCTCGGATGATGTCGCATTGGGCAGCCCGAGCCGCAGCAAAAGCAGCCGCATCAGCCGTAGCAGCCGCAGCCCAAGCCGCATACCGAGCCGCATCCCTAGCCGCATCCCGAGCCGCATCCCGAGCCGCATCCCGAGCCTCATCCCCAGCCGCATCCCCAGCCTCATCCCACGCCGCATCCCCCGCAGCATCCCACGCCGCATCCCGCACCGCATCCCCCGCCTCACGCCCAGCCGCATCCGCCGCCTCCCCCCCAGCCGCCCGCGCAGACGGCTCCGAGCCATCACGCACAGCCGAGTCACG
>JAGFIZ010000130.1 GCA_024103135.1 Bradyrhizobiaceae bacterium
ACGGCCATCATGGATGTGGTGAAGCGCCACGTCAACGTACCTGCACCCGATCCTGACGGACCGAGCATGTTTCGTTGTGCAGGAGAAAACGTCATGGTCGACCTTTTCCGTTCCGTCGGCTTTACCATGAATGAACAAAAGCTCTGTAACGCTCATGTTGACTTCCCCGATGCCGAGACCTTCTGCACGATGTTTCTCGAAGTTAGCGCACCGATTACCGCTGCCTTGAAGGATCAACCCACATCACTACATGAGCAGATATTTCGAGAGTCAGTGGCAAGCATCAAGGAGCGAATACCTACCACACCGACCCGCTTTAACACAAGCAGTTGGATTGTCACTGCACAGAAGGCATAGCGCACAGAGGTTCACCGACACTTCACACGCAAGGCATGAGCACACTTGCTGTAGCTGCATTCCCCTGCCTTGCAACAACCGACAAGTCACGATAACGCCTCCTCCAACCAGTACGTTTTCATCATCCCTTTACCTTTCACATCAACTTCACCGCGGTAAGTGGTGGTAAACGCCATAGTCAACTCTGCGGTGGGCGCTGTGGTTTGCGCTGGTGATTGTGCCGAGTCTTCTGTTGTATCCTGCTCTTCTTGTGAGGGAGCCTGAGTATGTGTACGTGCAAGCGCATTGGCAAACGCTTCGCTAATCTGGATTCGTCCTGGTTCGCTGCTGCTCTCCATTCTACTGGCGACGTTGACGGTGTCGCCCCAGACGTCATACTGCAACCGGTCGGTACCAATCACGCCTGCCGTGGCCGTGCCGATGTGGAGTCCAATGCGTAATTGCAGCGGCTCACCGTTAGGCCATTGTCGGGTTGCGCTCTGCAATTCAACTGCAAATGCTGCTACTGCCTGCGCATTACGAGAGCCCCCTTCATCACCCTTGAAGCATAGGTAGGCATCGCCGATGGTCTTGACCTTGGTAATACCATGCTTGGCACATAGCTCGTCGAAGGAGCGAAACATTGTCTCAAGCAAGCGCACTACGTCTGGTGCATCCATCTCGGAGCTATGCGACGTAAAGCCCACGATATCGCTGAAGAAGACGGCAGCGTGTTCGAAGTGGTCGCTGATGGTCTCACCACGGATCACGCGATCGGCTACGTGTTTGGGGAGTGTGGAGTACAGCACAGTTTTTTCTTTCTCGCGCTCCTTGCGTTCCGATTGGATCTTTCGATCGGCTTCCATCATGGCAAGTTTTTGTGTGGCTTCTCTTCCTCGTATCTCTTCGGTAATTCGGGTAAAGGCATCATTGTATTGAACGTATTCCTGAAGGTTGTTTTGTCTAAGAGCAAGGTCGCGAAGCAGCCTATACACATCGGCTGATCTTTCGCGTAAACCCGATTCTTCAGCCGTCCGTAGTGCCGAATGTAAATGATCATGGGCTTGTTGTTGGTCGCCCTTGATTTCTGATACAGTCGCAAGATTGCCGTAGTACGTGCTTCGTACTTCCGGGTCGTTCATCGGCATGGCAGATTGTTTGGAAAGCATGGCTTCGGCTCCAACGACATCGCCGAGCTTAAGCATGAGTTCGCAGAGGTTTCCGGTGACGATGACGATGCCTGTTTTGTGACCAGTCTCTTCGTACATGCGGAGGGCTCGAGTAAAGTACTCCTGGGCATGTAGGTAGTCACCTGTCCGGTAATACACCGACCCAATGTTACAGGCAGCAGCGGCGGCGCCTATAGCGTCGCCGATGTCAGTATGCATAACGATTGCACGCTCATACTCACGAAGTGCTCGTTCAAGGTCACCGATGGAAAAGTAAATCGTGCCAAGACTGCTTACAGCACGCGCCTCACCAGCTTTCTCTCCAATCTCGACGTAGATCGACAAGGCTCGTTCGACGTACGTGAGTGACGAGGGATAATCGTCAAGCCGCACGTGAACAATACCAATGTTCCCACACGTTGATGCCTCTCCTCGTTTGTCGCCAGCAATCTCAAACAGTTGCAATGCTCTGTCATAGTGCTCAATGGCACGTTGAAAGTCGCCTGTTTCCATATACACCGTTCCGATGTTTCGTACGAGGTGCGCTTCGGCTTGCTGGTCTCGCAGATCACGATACAAGTTCAGGGCATATTCGAAATGCTCAACGGCATGCGTGTACTCGCTCACTGCCAGATATGCGGAGCCAGATGCCCGATGTCGTATGGCTCTTGCTTCTTTGGTTGTATGCCGTTCAAGTTCTTCGATCAGCGACCGCAGCTTGTCAACATTGTTGATAGTAGCTGCTCGCTCCACATCACGCTGTATCTCGCTCAATGCTCTCATTTGGTGTTCAACCATCTCAACTTCCTTTGTACATGTTGTCTCATTGTCTACCATGCTATGTCCGATACGAGTATCTCAATGCGTGTACACAGAACATCCATGTGGTTCTCGCGCTGCTGTTGTACGATTCGACCTGCGTCATGCTCGTTAGCCGCTGCGCTTAGGATGACCGTTACGACGGGCATGAGATGCGTTGCACCGACCATTCGCGGAAAATACACGTAGTCGGCACCGGCGCACCCCCGCCTCCCGCAACTTGTCATGCGTTACCTGATTGGAATCAATCACAATGGAACGCTCAAGCAGATTCTGCTCGCCCAGCACAGTCTCCATGCTCCGGAACTCTTCGATCATGCTGCTGGCCGTACGGCAGATGGTAACGAGTTAGCTTTCATATTCACTCCGGCAACCCGAAAGCTCGCCCTAATCTCCTCCAGTGTTCTCACTTGCCCTCCAACCAAAATGTTTTCATCGTTCCTTTGCCTTTCACATCGACTTCTCCACGGTAGGTGGTGGTAAACGCCGCAATCACCTCTGTGGTGGGCGCTGTGGTTTGCGCTGCGGTTTGTGCTGCTGATTGCGCCGAGTCATCTGTCGTACCCTGCTCTTCTTGTGAGGGAGCCTGGGCACGTGCACTTGCAGGTGCATTTGACAGTGCATTCGCAAAGGCTTCACTGACGTGGATTCGTCCTGGTTCGCTGGTACTCTCCATTCTACTGGCGACGTTGAC
>JAGFIZ010000137.1 GCA_024103135.1 Bradyrhizobiaceae bacterium
CGTACACCGATGTAGACAAGCGGTGTTTCAATGACAGACATGGAGCACTTTAGTAGCCAGTAAGGAATGATCAGACCTAGAAGGAAGGTAATGTTCTCTTCGAATGACTGGTTGAAGGAATAAAAGGCTACGGTCATGAACACGACGGTGTCGACGAGTTGTGCAATGAAATTCGAGAGATTGTTGCGCACCCAGAGGGCGCTATTTCCCATGGCTTTCTTGATGCGCACAAAAACTGCTACGTCAAGGAAATCGGCTGCTGCAAAGGCAATGATCGAAGCCACGGATATTCGTGCTGATTGCGAGAAAATGATATCGTAAGCCCATTCGTTCGGAGCAAACTTGGCCGACGGCGGAATGTTGATGGCCAGCATTGTAAAACCGATCAACAAGACTACCGTAAACAGGCTGGATCTGATGATGGACCGTGCCCGATCAGGTCCGTACACTTCAATCACCATGTCGTTGATGCTAAACAACACCGGAATCAAGAAAATGCCGACCGAAGCATTAAGCTGAAAGCCGCAGACATCAATCACATGAAAGGTTTTTCCTCCCATCAACTCTGCAACAAGGATGCAGAAGATGTAGACTGCAACAAGGAGATCCATCTTCTCGATCTTCATGGGGCCTCGATCATAGGTGTAGTGTATTCACCGTTGGCATACAGGGCGACGTATGACGTGGTAGGGGGCTATGGTACTGTACGCCGTGAAGTAGGTGATGTAGTGGAAAGAATGACTACGATAGAATTGCTGTGAGTTGAATGTCAGAGATTCAAAGCAGAGGATTCACCGACTGCGATCAGCACCGTGTGTACATCGCCTATTCGACCAACTAGCAAGGTAAAGAGTCGCGCACTTGCCGGTGATGCCTGGATTGAAAAAGCACTGAGCGGGAAACGGGATTCGAACCCGCGACATTCAGCTTGGGAAGCTGACGCTCTACCAACTGAGCTATTCCCGCATGCGGACAAAACTACACGCAACTATCTTTGAGTCAATTCAATACTTCTCTGGATTATTCGCACCTCAACCCCTTGAAACTCTGCTTTGTTTGGCATCAGCATCAACCGGATTATCGTGAAGAGGGACGTTTCTTCTTGCCGTGGACGAGACTGCATGGCACGAAGGACTATGCCGACCTCGCACTCCTGATTGGTGAGTACCCCCTGAAACACACGATCAACGTCGTCCCGGGGATGCTCAGCCAGGTGGACGACTACGTGCGCGGCATGACCGATCCCATTCAGGAACTGTCGGTCATCCCACATCGGCAACGCACCAGAGACCACCAACAGGAACTTGCACGGTGGATCTGCACCCTGCAATTCGACACGATGGTGGCGCCACTAGATCGACTCAAGGCGCTATGGCCAACACTCAAGACTATTGCCGTAAATCCCGACGATGGTTGCCTTGGCGAGCAGGAGTGGCTGGACGCAGAGGTACTGTTTCTACTTGCCTGGACGGGGCAGTGTTCACGAAAGCGTCCGGTTGCTTCACGTCTACTGGAGCAAGGACGCAACTACACTAGACAAGATCTAGCTGACCTCGCACTGGAGCATCAGGATGTTCTGGCTTCGATACCCGCCATCCTCCGGCGTCTGGAGAACGCTGGCACCATCGAAGTCTCCGTCACACCATACTACCATCCCATCCTGCCACTATTGTGCGACTCGGACGATGCTCGGGAGTGCATGCCTCATGCAACACTGCCGAGTCCAGCCTTCACGCAAATGGATGATGCAGCCTGGCACGTATTTGCAGGGATTGCCGACTGGCATCAACGTTCTGGTCGACGTCCCCACGGAATGTGGCCTGCCGAAGGCAGCGTGAGCATGAAGGCGCTAACGGTGATGGCAGCAGCTGGGGTTAAGTGGACGGCTACTGATGAAGCAATACTGCGTAACTCGTTAGGCGTACGTTGGAGTCCAGAGCGAGCCATGCTTCCATATCGCGTCAATACATCGCAAGGACCGATCACGATGGTATTTCGCGATCACGCCTTGAGCGATGCCATTGGCTTTACCTATGCGACGTGGGATGCAAAGGATGCGGTTGATGACTTCTTGCGAAGAATTCATTCCAAGCGACTCCAGGCATTGAAGGTATTGCCAGAACATCTCCATTCACAGATTGTGCTCCCGATCATCCTGGATGGAGAGAATTGTTGGGAGTTTTATCACCGTAACGGTGAGGATTTTCTGCGATTATTGTTTGACCACGTTGCGAACGATCCAGATCTTACAACGGCAACGGTTTCGGAAGCAACAGCCAATGCAACGGAGGTCCTTGATCACGTTGTTCCAGGATCGTGGATCAATGCCGATTTTGGTATTTGGATTGGCGAACCAGCAAAGAACCTGGCTTGGAAGACACTACGGGAAGCGCGTAAGGCAGTGGCTGATCACGGGAATGCTCCAGCGGTTCTCTCCATGGTCAAAAGACTGGAAGCAAGCGATTATTTCTGGTGGTATGATAAACGTCATGTAGCCGAACATTCGAAACAGTTTGATCGATCATTCAGGGCAGGCCTGGAGGCAGTGTTTGTTGCTACAGGTACAGAGCCCCCTACCAACCTTTCGCAATCTTTTCATGAGGCACAGGCCATGGATACAGCATTTAAGGTCTTCCCGGTTTCGTTTGCAGAGCAAAGCACCATGCACCGGGCCGATGTGTTGACGAAGGAGATCTGTGTGGAAACGGACGATGCCTGGCAGCGGTTTACGGTTGATCTACAACAGGTGCCAAGCTTTGCGGAGGACGTGATGCTTCACCTTGCAGATCAAGAGGGTGTTGAGCGTATTTGCAGAATCATGAATCAAGGCACGATGCTTAGCTCGCCGTACCACGACGAGGGCGTTGAACGGAAGTCGCCAACCAGAGTGTGCATTTACTTGAAGACCAATGCCGTGTGGGTTGCCTCAGTCGAAGAACAACGGGCTGATGGTACGCTTGCTCGAACGGCACTGACAATCACACCGTGACAGTCAACACGTTATGAAGCTGATGGTTCAATCACGACCATCTGACTCTTGGGGTGTTCCGACATGGTCGAAAGTAGCGGTAGCAAAGGTGGAAGTTCGTCGTAAACAATCGCAATACGAGTTGGGCTGACTCCTTGCGAGATGAGCATGTCGCGAATCTTCTGGGTACGTAACACAGGCAGACTCTGCTTGTCCATGCCATGAACATCCCGGAACCCTCGCAGGGTGATATTGAACGACTGAGTGGACAGTTCACGTCCGATACGTTCTACCATGGTCATCCATCCGGTATTCAGTGAGTCGGTTGATCGAATGAACAAAACCCGTGCGATCGCAGTATTCCGTGGGTAGAGCCGAACCGTGAGCGTTACGTGTACATTGCTATCAAGATTCCGGATGGAGAGTGTCTGATTGTGGGTGAAGTACTCATGTGCAGTGGTTTCGAAGCGTAGACGATGGTTCTCGTGTAGCGTTGTTTGGAATACGCCATTACGAGCAGGACTAATGTTACGTCCACCGATTGCCGACGTCAACGAATCCAACGTAATCAGTTCAACCATGGCTGTTGTGACCGGACGCTCCGTGATGGCGTCGATGATCGACAGTGTTACGTCTACCGTACGTACCTGTTTGTCTGCCTGTGCTGTTGCTGGACGTGTAAACCCAATACAAAGCAGACAGAGGAGGACGACCAGACCAAGCTGACCCAGGACATTTTTGATCACGGGCCATGAATACCCACGCATGTGAAGAAAGCGTTGGAGCTTCTCGCGTCGTTCTTGCTGACTGAATCTGCCAAGCGATGAAAGCTTCTTCTGCGCCACGGCTACCGCACCAATCAACTGTTCATCATCAGTAACGTAGCGTGCAATTGCAGCATCGACGACGGTGGTAGAGATGCCTTTTTGCGTAAGCTTCTGTCGGATTAGTCGTGCCGACATCGGCTTCTGCAGCTTGCTTGCCTCGATGAACCGTTCGGCGTATGCATGGTCGTCTAGCTGACCAAATTGCTTCAACCACTCGATGATCTCATCGGATTCTTCAGTTGTACAGTCGAGCGTCTGTAGCTTGGTCTGCACTTGATGAACGGTTCTAGGCTTGTAGGTAGCATACCGCCAGGCCTTTTGTTTGAGGACCATGCGCCGATCATGCATACGGAGATCGGCTTCCAATGCTTGCGTCATCTCGAGCCCCTTACGGAGCCCGAGTAAGCCAACAACATCAATCGGACAGGCAGCGAAGAACGCGCCATCCACGAACACCGAGCACCGACTGGTGTTCTTTACGTTTCGAGTAATGGCGGTAATCACCGGCATGGCAGACTGCCTCCAGCGGTTAGACTAGACCCACTACTTCCCGTTAACAGAAGCCGTTCCCGCTGCAGGGATGTGAAGAATGGTTCGAACCTGAGCATCAAGAGAAGCGTAGAGCGCAGCATCTTCGGTAAGGAGCTTGCGCAGACCGTCTCGTCCTTGAACCCGCTCCTCCTGGAAGGTGAACCAGGATCCCGACTTGCTCACAACACCATGTTCGACGGCAATATCGATCATATCACCGATGCGTGATATTCCCTCGTTGTACATGATGTCGAACTCTGCCTCCTTGAACGGCGGTGCGACCTTATTCTTTACAACCTTTGCGCGAACGCGGTTGCCGATGATGTCTTGTCCATCCTTGATAACATCCTTGCGGCGGACATCAATGCGTACGGAGGCATAGTACTTCAACGCATTGCCACCAGTGGTGGTCTCTGGATTACCGTATACCACGCCAATCTTCGATCGCAGTTGATTGGTGAAGATCACGGTGGTATTTGACCTGCCGATTGCTGCATTGAGCTTGCGCATGGCTTGGCTCATCAAGCGTGCTTGCGAGCCCATCTGGGCATCGCCCATGTCGCCCTCGATCTCTACGCGTGGAGTAAGTGCTGCAACAGAGTCAACGATGATCACATCAATGGCGCCAGAGCGCACGAGTGTTTCGACGATTTCCAATGCCTGCTCGCCAAACTCCGGCTGAGAGAGGAGAAGGTTGTTCAAGTCAACACCCAGGCGTTGGGCATACTGGACGTCAAGGGCATGCTCAGTATCCACAAATGCTGCCAAGCCCCCTGCCTTTTGGGCTTCGGCGATGACTTGCAGGCAGACGGTGGTTTTACCGCTGGATTCGGGTCCGTATATCTCCACAATACGTCCGCGTGGCACACCGCCAATCCCGATGGCAGCATCAAGCGACAAGCAACCCGTGCTGATGGCATCGATTTGTACGGGATGCTCATCACTTAGGCGCATGATTGAGCCCTTGCCAAACTGCTTTTCGATCTGCTCCATTGCCAGTTGAGCAGCCTTCATTTTCGAATCTTGAACCTTTGATTCAGTACCGACCTTCTTGGATTCGGCCTTTGCTTCGGAAGCCATTGTCAATCTCCATGATGATGAATGTACGCTTGTACCAGAATGACGGAAAAGCGTGACAGGACTACCAAGTTACCCCTTAGCAAAGTCATCTTTCACGTCAGCGGGGGATTAAGTTTTCAACAGTCACGGTTTCAGTGTCACGGAGCTTTACGACGTAGCTACGATGGTGTGTGAAGTACCGACCCTTCCTTGCCTTGGCGACGCTTGGAACTGCATGTGGTGCAGTGGGGGAGATGCTATGTCCGCCTGCCTTCGTTGAACCTCTTTTCGTACTTGCTTGTGCACTGTGTCTGTTCTGTGCGATTGCGCTGAGACCCTTCCTGCGGTTGGCATGCTCGATGGCTTTCGGTTTGTGGCTTTGCCTTGAGAGTGGTGGTCTGTCCGGCCGAGAAGCGTCGATACAACAACGGGCCAGGGTGGAGGGACGTGTGCTGCACGTCGGCACTCGGCTAACATCGGTCTTGGTAGGGGGCGAGGTAGATGGTACAATGGTTCCCGCCACTTCATGTAGAGTGTTGTTGCATGTTCCTCGAGCGAGCCGACATCGTATCAAGCAGGGACAGTACATCGTTGCCACTTCTCAGGTATGGTTACCTACGGAACCCGCATTCGAGGGTGACTTCTCGGAGGCAGCGTGGGCGAGGAACTATCAGGCGACAATGGTTGGGCGGATTCTGTCTCTGTACATTGTTCAGGATGAGCCGTGGTACCAAACGCTACTAGACTCATCGGCGGAATGGTGCAGGAACATGTTGCGAGCACACACCGATACGGCTACGTCAGGCATCTTATGTGCCTTGGTTCTAGGTGACGAACAGTTCATCAGCAAGGAGCAGCGGTCATGGTATGTACTGTCTGGTACGGCTCATGTTCTAGCGGTTAGCGGAGCCCACGTGATGTTGTTGGTGACCGTGCTCATCACGCTTGTTGGCGGTAGTGTTCGGTCGTGGTTGAGTGTAGCGGTGATCCTGTGCATTGCCACATTCTTTGTCGGCATTACCGGGGCAAGTATCCCGGCAGTACGAGCATTGATTATGTGTGCTCTGGTCCTTGTAGGTAGACTCATGCAGCGAAGTGTTGACAATGCTAACGTCATTGGCGCTGTTATCATCATCCACCTCCTGTATGATCCAGCAGCCTTCAACAATGTCGGCTTTGTGCTTAGCAACGCTGCCATGCTGGGTATTGTACTGGTAACGCCAAAACTCATTCAAGCCTGGTATCGCATTGCCGACGTGCGCACTCGTTTGTACACACGGGCAGGCGAGTTTCTTTCGTTAAATCTTGCCGCTTCCGCTGCAGTTGGGGTGCCGAGCGCACTGTTCTTTGGCGGCTTTGCTCTATGGTCACCAATCGTCAACATCCTTGTCGTACCCCTAATGAGTATTGCAATGATTGCAGGCATGCTTATGCTAAGTGTGGGGAACCTTGGCATCGCCGTCGCCGATGGATGTGGGTTTGCTGCACATGGGTGTATACAACTCAGTGAAGTCATCGTCCGTGCTGCATCGGAGAGTACCCCATTGTTCGATCAGCGCCTGGCAGTGGTCGTCGCAGCCGGCTTCCTGTGTACCGTGCTGTGGTTGTGCCTGGCACGTACCATTCGTGGATATGCAGTTCGCTGTCTTGGAGGCATACTCCTGACGATGGCATGTGCTATCCAGCTACCATCTCCGCCACAGGGGGTGTTTGTAAAAACGTCTGTAGGCGGACTTGAGGTTCTCGTTGATGACGGTGTGCGGAGTCGACGTGCTAGCATAGGGACACGATTCGGAATTCCATTCGTACGTTCGCTTGATGAACGTCACTAACGGTAACGCTGGATATGGTGTCGTCTGCGGACTTACGCATCGAGACGGTACATGTAGTGATCTCGGTGCGTACCTCGATGTAGCACCGGACCATTTCCATTCGATAAAGCAGGTCCATGGAACGGCCGTTGCCTTGGTTGACCAGGCTGCCGTTGGCAACGGATGTCATGCTGACAATCCGGATGCTGTGCAAGCAGATGCCCTGATCACGAACATTCCAAGTGCAGTACTAATCATTCGCGTTGCCGATTGTTGTGGCATTGTCCTGCATGACCCCAATCAGCGCACACTGGCAGCGGTGCATAGCGGGTGGCGGGGGACTGCTAAGGGCGTCACAAGCGCAGCCATTGCTAGCATGCAGACGCATTTCGATTCCGATCCCAGTCACCTCCATGCATGGCTTTCACCCTGTGCCAGCGTAGAACGTTATCAGGTCGGCGCCGACGTCCACGCCGTTCTCGGAAAGTATTGTCGTAAGGATCCACTCCAATCCAACCGGTGGTACTTCGACAACAAACGCGCCATCCATGAAGAGCTGCTTGCCAATGGACTGCATGCCGAGAACATCACCGTCGATCCATCCTGCACGATTGGTGACCTACGGTTTCACTCCTACCGGCGCGACAAGGAGTCTGCTGGTAGGGGGCTTGTATTTGCGCGGCTGATAGACAGTACAAACACACAGTAATGCGACCGTCGTACCATTCACTCCACGGTGTCCAGTACGAACAACACCACCTGCACCAACGTTGATTCTAATCCGTTGTAGCCTTGACAAACAGGCAAAAGCAACTCGAAAGAGGTTTCGGTCTTTCCTCCCGACAATTAGGTCAACAAAAAGGCCTAATTTTGATATTCGTACCACTTGGAATCTTCCGGCTATGATGTCGATGAATAGCGCATACGTCGATGAAATGTATTTCGATTACTTGCGTGACCCTGACTCCGTTTCACCGGAGTGGCGTTTGTATTTCCAACAGTACACACCAGAAACCACGCAGCAGGGTACATCGCTGCTGCAAGGTTCGACGGTAGGTGGTACCCCACCAGGTTCAACGTCAGCACCATACAGTACGTCAGCAAGTGTAGGTACCGTTGCATCAACAGGTAATGGTGTAACAAAGCCAGCACCAGCATCTTCGACACCAGCGACAAGCACCATGCCGGCTGCTTCGACTGCATCGATGCCTCCAGTCTATGAAGGCGATCAACTATTGCCACTAAGCTCAATTGGCGGCAAGATTGCCGAGAACATGGAGCGATCGCTACACGTTCCAACAGCCACTAGCGTACGTAGTGTACCAGTTAAGGCACTTGAAGAAAATCGCATTGTCATCAACGAATTCCGAGTCAAGAAACGCCAGCCCAAGCTTTCGTTTACGCATATCCTGGCCTGGGCAATTGTCCGCGCCCTTGAGTATGCCCCTAACCTGAACAACACCTATGGTGTGTCGGACGGTGTACCAGTCAAGGTACAGCGGAAGTCAGTCAACCTAGGTCTTGCCGTTGACGTCACACGCAAAGACGGATCGAGGGTTCTGCTTGTACCGAGTGTGAAGAATGCACAGGACATGAACTTCCGTGAGTTTGTCGCTGCCTATGATGCAATCATTGCCAAGGCGCGGACAAATAAACTCACGCCGGACGATCTCTCGGGTGCCACGGTCACACTCACCAACCCGGGAATGATTGGTACCGTAATGAGCATGCCACGACTCATGGAAGGTCAGGGCACGATCATTGCAGCCGGGAACATCGAATACCCAACGGGCTTCCAGGCCATGCTGCCGGATGTGCTCCATACATTGGCGGTAAGTAAGGTTGTTACCCTCACTTCGACGTACGACCACCGGATCATCCAGGGAGCCGAAAGTGGGGAGTTCCTCCAGGCCATGCACCGACTACTCATAGGCGAGGAACGCTTCTACGATCAGATCTATGCAGCATTCGAGATACCCTTCGAGCCGCTGCGATGGTCGGTAGAGAAGGGGCGTAGTCCGCTACTCCCACAGGACCAGCCAGACATACTGGAAAAAGAAAGTCGAATTGTCCAGCTCATCCATAGTTATAGGGTTCGCGGGCACGTACTGGCCGACGTTAACCCATTGGGACTTGAGGCCTACTACTATCCCGAGCTAGATCCAGCTCACTATGGCTTTACCATTTGGGATCTGGACAGAGAATTTGATACCGGTGGACTCGGGTCCGTACAGCGTGCCACGTTGCGCGACATCCTGTCCATGCTCAGGGAGACCTATTGCGACAAGATCGGCATTGAATGGATGCATATCCAGGAACACGACAAACGCGACTGGATCATGCAGCATGTAGAGAAGAGTCGACTACGGATGCCACTGACGGCAGAACAGAAGGTAGGAACGTTCCGAACGCTTGTACGTGCAGAAACCCTGGAGTCGTTCCTGCACACGAAGTTCCTTGGCGCCAAGCGATTCTCACTTGAGGGTGGTGAGAGTACCATGGTCATTGTCGACGAGGTGCTCAGCAATGCAGCGTCAGCCAACCTCCGTGGGGCCGTCCTCGGTATGGCACACCGCGGTAGGCTCAACGTCCTCGTTAACATGATGGGCAAGCCCCCTGAAATGTTATTCAACGAGTTCGAAGGGGCTATCGACCCTGAGTCGTATCAAGGGTCAGGTGACGTGAAGTACCACCTTGGGGCTAAGGGTTCGTATCACTCGAAGAGCGGACACAGTCTGCCAATGTTCCTGGCACCGAATCCTAGTCACCTTGAAGCCGTGAACCCCGTCGTTGAAGGGATTGCACGCGCATTGAATGACGAAGAGGCCGACATTACATATTCCAGCGTGTTGCCAGTTCTCATCCACGGTGATGCTGCCTTCCAAGGTCAGGGTGTAGTGGCAGAGACACTTAACATGGCTCGCCTTCCAGGCTACCATACTGGTGGCACGGTGCACATCATCATCAACAATCAGATCGGTTTTACCGCATCTCCAGAAGACTCACGTTCTACGCCGTATGCATCAGGTGTTGCCAAGATGTTGCAGGTACCAATCCTCCACGTCAATGGTGACGATCCGGAAGCTTGCCGGGCTGCAGCACAGTTTGCCTTTGCGTATCGACAGCAGTTTACGGATGACGTAGTGATCGACATGTACTGCTATCGCAAGTACGGTCATAACGAGCAAGACGATCCAACGGCGACACAACCACTGCTCTACAAGAAGATCAAGCAGATGATTCCTGTGCATACGTTGTACAAGGAGCAGTTGTTGGGCGAGGGGACGCTTTCGAAGGAACAGGCCGACGCCATCATTGCAGAAGAACACGATGTATTGCAGAAAGCCTTCGATTCCCGTACGAAGGCCAGCGGTACATCGATTTCACCAGCACGATTGTCGTACAATCTCTTTGCAGCCGTAAACACTACGGTGTCTGCAGACCTGTTGCAGGAACTTGCAACCGAAATCTGCGAGATCCCTGCTGACTTTAACATTCACGCAAAGGTTAAGGCAGAGGTCGAAAAGCGTGCTTCGCAGTTTGCTCAAGGAACCATTCAATGGGGAATGGCCGAGGCACTGGCCTTTGCATCATTGCTTAAGGAAGGGCGCGCTGTTAGAATTACTGGTCAAGACAGTGGACGTGGTACCTTCAACCACCGACAAGCAGTGCAGAGCGATATCGTTAATGAACGTCGGTTGATACCAATCAATCGCATGGCAAATGGGAACAAGCGACTGCACATCTACGATAGCTGTCTGAGCGAGTATGCTGTTCTTGGTTTTGAGTATGGTTACAGCACCATTGCAAAGACGGATCTGACAATCTGGGAAGCACAGTTTGGTGACTTCGCCAATGGTGCCCAGATCATGATTGACCAATTCATCTCCAGTGCTGAAGAGAAATGGGGCCAGCGTTCAAACCTGACCTTGCTCCTACCGCATGGTTACGACGGACAAGGACCAGAGCACAGCAGTGCTCGTCTTGAGCGCTTTTTACAGCTTTGTGCTCAAGACAACATGATGGTCTGCAACTTCACGTCGCCCGCCAATTACTTCCACGCGCTACGTCGTCAGGTTTTGGCTGAATGGAGAAAGCCCCTCGTCGTCATGTCGCCCAAGGGTTACTTGCGAATCTTTACCTCAACGGTTAACGAACTTTCTGCTGGCGGCTACACCGAGATCTTTGATGATGCAACCATCCAGGATGCCTCTTCGGTAAAGCGGGTAGTCATTACTACCGGCAAGGTTCACTACGAGCTGGCCAAGAAGCGCGAGCAACTAAATCAACAAAACCATGTAGCATTGGTACGGTTAGAGCAGATCTATCCTTTTAACGAAGGTCTGATGGCTTCGGTTCTCGGTACGTACGGCAATGCAACTGATGTAGTATGGTGTCAGGAAGAACCACAGAACATGGGTGCCTGGTTCTTTGTAAACCCACTGATGAGCAAGCTACTCAGGATGGGTCAGCGGCTCCACTACGTTGGAAGGTCTGCTGCTGCAAGTCCGGCTACGGGCTCAGCTAAGATTCACGAGCGTGAACAAGATGCATTACTAACAAACGCCTTCGCTAACTTTTAGCGAAGGCGTTGACTAGTTCAAAGCAAGGAATTCGCTACAAATGCGTAGCTGGGGGTTACTGCTAGTACTTAGCAGTTTTGATTGCCTCTGTGTGAATGAGCTCGGCCTTGGCAAAGTAGGCTAGGGTTTCTTTATCGCCCTTTGTGCGATAGCATTTCTCTTTGACGCTCTTGATTAACCCTGTAGTCATATCGCGTTCGATATGCGTTGTAGAGACAAAGTGGCTACCGAGTGCATTGTAACGGACGTTCTTAAACGTCATAAAGCCAATGGTCTGGTTACCCTTCTGAACTACTGAGTCCAAGACAGTAATTCTGTAAAGTGTATCCTTGAGCATCAGACGAACATCGGGTACTACACCATCAATCGTTCGTGCTTCGATGGCTTGGCTCCCATAGGTCGATGGCATGTGAACTGCTCGGGAGTCAAACACCACAGTATCGGTGTATTCCTTGTGGAGGTCTAGCGACAACGTACGAGGTGTGGCAGGTAGTACCAGGTTGAGCATGTATGATCCGCCTTCACCCATGATATCTGGGTCGTTAATGCTAGCATCAACAACACGCTGGAACTGAGTGACAACCTCAGGCATCTTGTTCAGGTCTTCTTCCGTAGGTGTATTGTCTACAAGCTTCCCATACGGGTCAAGGAGCAACTCAACGTGACCTGCCTCAGCGTAGAGCTTATGCCCAGCGAAGTTCAGACTTCCGATCGGTCGGTAGATAAACTCGTCGTCATCTTCTCGGTGTGCAGTGTCGCTACGAAGACGGAAGCGACAAATAGAGTTTCCATTCTCGTCGTGTCCTATGACTTCCATCATGACTGAGGTGTGAAGCCGCACGCCAGTATTGCGAATCACAAACTGGTCGGTCGTAACCTGATAGGTGTAAGCAGTCCCCACAGGTAAGTTGTACCGGAGCGTGTACGTCGAATCCTGGTGGATCTCGTTTGTGGAGGTCGACACGATGAGTGCCAACATCAAACCAACTATTGTCACGATTGATACCTGATTGTAAGGGAAACCATTTTACAGCGATGCAAAAATCAGGTAAGTTCAATCGCGGCGCAATAGGTAATTGTGCGCTAAGTTATTGTTGTATATGTGGTTACGTATTATCCCTTACCTAGGCCGTTCAAGAGAGCGCCATATCTAAGCCCCCTGACCGAAATCGCCA
Organism: Bradyrhizobiaceae bacterium; assembly: GCA_024103135.1. Lineage (GTDB taxonomy): Bacteria > Bacteroidota > Ignavibacteria > Kapaibacteriales > Kapaibacteriaceae > OLB6. Next base: position 12,955 of record JAGFIZ010000137.1, read on the forward strand.
CATTAGAGAAATCTAGTAACTCCATGATTCTATGGAGAATAGTGACGCCAACAGGAAGAATGTCAGCGCGTCGCGGATCAATCCCTTGAAGTGCACGTAGCTGGGCAGTGTCCATCCCGAGCAATTCGTTCTTCCAGTAGGCAACCTGGTCAATAGGTAGCACTTGACCATCGACTTGCTTTGCATCAAAGACAGGTAGGTGAGCATTCAAGACTGCCAGCGACGTAGCCGTACCTGCTACAGCCAACAATGTACCAGATGAACGAACGCTTTGCGGAACAGCGCAAGCCAGCACTGCTGCATCAATACTCTCGATGATGCGACCATGTGACTCGAATGAAACTGGCCGTTCCTGAACAAACTGATCGGTAAGTAAAATGCTCCCAAGGGGCAGACTGTTGGCCCATACCGGCCTACCATCGGAACCATGGACAAGCTCTGTGCTGCCTCCACCGATATCGATAACGGTGGTCGGCCCAAACACTCCTGCCGTAGTACCTGTGAAGGTAAGCATGGCTTCTTGCTGACCCGAGAGGACGTGAATGGGAGCTGACAGTTGATGTTCAAGTTGCTTGCGAACCTTGTCGGCATTCGAGGCACGACGAATGGCTTCGGTAGCTACGGCTGTGATGGGTGGGTTACCGTATCTGTGGAGTACATGACGGAATGACGTGAGAACGGTACTAGCTCGTTCTACTGCTTCACGGGTAATGCCACCAAGTTCGTGCAGTCCTTCGCCAAGGCGGGGAATCTCGTGTAAGTCTTCGAGGACGGTGATACGTCCCCATTGGTCGATTTCCGCAATCACCATCAAGATGGTGTTGGTTCCAATATCAATGCCTGCTGCTACCATATGAGCGACAATACGTCGGAGGCTGCATGGAGAATGTTCGTACCAGGACCAAAGACTAGGCCTACGCCCATGGCTTGAAGGGCTGGAACGTCCTTGGGTGGGATTACTCCGCCGACTACAACACGAATATCGGAAGCATCCAACTTGGCTAGCTCCTCAAGCAATTGGGGAATGAGGGTAAGGTGGCCTGCTGCTTGACTTGAAATCCCAAGCACATGCACGTCACTGTCGACTGCAAGACGTGCCGCTTCACGTGGCGTGGAGAACAACGGCCCTACATCAACGTCGAAGCCAATGTCGGCAAATGCCGTTGCAATCACCTTTGCACCACGATCATGGCCGTCCTGTCCAAGCTTTGCCACGAGAATGCGTGGACGTCGACCGTGATTCCGTTCAAACTCCAGAACACGATTATGAACAGCATCAAACTCGGAATTGTTGGCGTATGCAGCGCCGTAAACACCTTCGATCGTCATAGTCGATGCCTCAAATCGTGTAAAAACCTTCGACATGGCATCCGTGATTTCTCCAACGGTTGCACGTGCTCTCGCAGCAACCACACATGCCTCCAGGAGATTCTCGTCCGCACGAGCAGCACGCTCGATGTTGGCAAGTGCGTCGGCTACAGCTTCTGCGTTGCGATTTGATTTAACACTTTCAAGCCGGCGAACCTGAATTGCCCGTACAGCTTCATTGTCAATCGAAAGCACATCGACGTCCGGCTCATTCTCAAGCTGATACTTGTTCACCCCGACAATCACTTCCTTGCCTTGGTCGATGTTTGCCTGCCGAGCCGTTGCACTTTCTTCAATGCGTGATTTGGGGATGCCTGCCTGTATCGCCTTCGTCATCCCACCATACGACACCACTTCAGCAATCAGTTCGTTTGCCTTGGTGACGAGTTGATCCGTTAGCCATTCCACGTAGTATGATCCACCCAGAGGATCGGCGACGTGTGTTATCCCCGTCTCTTCTGCGATGACGAGTTGAGTATTCCGGGCAATCCGTGCCGACGCTTCAGTTGGAAGTCCCAAGGCCTCGTCAAATGAATTCGTGTGTAATGACTGCGTCCCACCCAACACCGCAGCCATGGCTTCGATTGTTGTGCGGATAATGTTGTTTTGCGTGTCTTGAGCTGTAAGCGACCAGCCGGACGTCTGACAGTGCGTGCGAAGCATACTGCTCTGTGGCTTGGTTGGGTTAAACGCCGCCATGTGTTCTGCCCAGAGACGTCGTGCAGCACGCAGCTTGGCAACTTCCATGAAGAAGTTCATACCTATGCCAAAGAAGAACGAAAGGCGTGGGGCAAAGTCATCGACCGACATACCCTTGTCGACTGCTGCACGGACGTACTCCAACCCATCGGCGATCGTATAGGCAAGCTCCTGCACCGCCGTAGCACCAGCTTCGTGCATGTGGTAGCCAGAGATCGAGATACTGTTGAATCGAGGCATGTGCTTGCTTGCATAGGCAATGATGTCGCCCACGATTCTCATTGACGGCTCTGGCGGAAAGATGTAGGTGTTGCGTACCATGAACTCTTTAAGGATGTCGTTCTGGATGGTACCACTGAGTTTATTCGCCGGAACACCTTGTTCTTCTGCTGCAACGATGAACATGGCCAGAATCGGAAGAACGGCTCCATTCATCGTCATGCTCACACTCATCGTGTCCAACGGAATACCGTCGAACAGGATCTTCATGTCTTCGACACTGTCGATTGCCACACCGGCCTTTCCCACATCACCAACAACACGGGGATGATCGCTATCATACCCCCGGTGGGTTGCTAGATCAAAGGCAACGGAGAGTCCTTTCTGTCCAGCAGCCAGCGCCTTTCTGTAAAACGCATTGCTTTCTTCGGCTGTAGAAAACCCGGCATACTGCCGAATTGTCCACGGACGGTTAGCATACATCGTCGCGTATGGTCCACGTGCGTAAGGCCATGAGCCTGGCAAGCCGTGGTTATGCTCCAACCCCTGCACATCTGCACTGGTGAAGAGTGGAGGTATGGCAATCTGCTCCGTCGTGTGCCACGTCAGGCTGTCAACGGAAGCACCACGCAATTCACTCTGGGCAAGCGCTTTCCATTCTTCGAACGCCGATTTCATGACTGCAAAGATAGGGGAAGGGGGCTAGGGCTGACGTGGTGGTGTGCGGACCCTACCTACCGACTGTAGGGTTGCTGAGTGTAGAGTTCGGCTTGTTGTTGGGTCCCGTCATAATCCTTCCAGCCCAGAACCTTTTGATACTGACTGAGTGCAAGCTTACGTTTTCCTTGTAGGTCGTAGATCTGACCAATCTTCAGGTTAAGCTTTACCATAAAGCCGGATGGGCCATCGTCGAGGGCTCGACATGCCTCGTCGCATTTGTAGTAGTATTTCAGAGCAAGCTCTAGATCGCCCCTTATCATCGCTGCCGTGCCGATGTAGTACAGTGCTTCTCTTGCTGCAAACTCGTCAAAACCTGCACGTTTGTCCATGTAGCCAAGAAGGACCTTTCGCCAGGTTTGCTCCATGGTATCAAGCGGACCCAGACTTACGTAACAACGGCCCAGATAGCGAGCAAAGAGGGGATTGTTTGGATAGCGTTCATGCAGCTGCTTAGCGTAGGGCATTGCTGCTGATGCATTCTTTTCGTAGGTGTAATACACCGATACGAGTTGAACCATGGACTCTACTGAAGCATAGCGTGCGCGATCGGCTGCTGCCCGTAGCTGGAGTATGCCAAGCTCCTTATCACCACGAGGAAGAAAGAGCATGACGGGCTTGAGTAGTGGATAACGTTCCGGTAGAGCAGCAGCATAGTAGTTGTATACGCCAGTACCAAACATGATATCGCGATTGGTTGGTGCCAGCTTCTGCAGTGCAACCAGGATGTCCATCCCGCTTTTCCCTGCATTTGCTGCATTGATGTAGTCGCCTCGTAATGCATAGTACCGACCCTCGAACCCCAGTGCAGCCCCCTTGAAGAATAGGGCGGTGAGGTTATGCTCGTCCTTGGCTAGTAGATCTTCGCACAACTGTTGAACCTTTGAGAGTTTGGAGCGAAGGCGTTCGTCGACATCGTGTCTGCGCTGAAAAAGGTTCACCTTCCACCAGTCAATCATGGCATCCATGAAATAGCCAGCGGGGTGATCTGGATACAGTTGAATAACCTTTGCAAAGAGTTGTTCTGCCTCGGTAAACTCGACATTGTAAATCTTGTCGATACCTTGACGCAATAGGGTATCTCCATCCGACTTCATGAACATCCATTCTGCTGAAGCGTTGGAGGGGCTAAGGCCTAGGCATAGCAGTGTCCAGACTGCCAGGCGAAGTATAAACGTGTTACGCATGGTGATGTTGATGATCTCTGCGGAATCTTGCTGCACGTACTGTACCATCTGGTCGTGCATAGACAACAACGGCAACGATGGCAGCACAGAGTACAATGGTCGTACAAATGCCTTGTTCGATGCCAAACGGACCCGTTACAAGCCAGACATTACTTGGTGCAACATTGCTCACGTCCATTGTCGTTACCCAACCACTACTGCCGGTACCGCTTACGGTTCCAAAGAATGATTGTACCGATACGTTCCAACCGACGTGGAAGAGAATCGAAGGCCATAATGAACCAGTAGTTGCCACAAGGGCTCCCAGCAGTATGCCGGCAAGCACAACGTTCACCACAGCCAGCAGCGAAATCCCGGGGTTCATTGCATGGGCCAAGCCAAAAAGTACAGACGTAATCCCTACAGCAACGTACTGACCGTATCGCTCACGCAACGCCTCGAACATGGTTCCACGAAAGAGGAACTCTTCGCCTGCACTTGAAAACGCAAGGCCAATGATCGTAGCCGCCTGGACCTGTGCATCGCTTGTGCCAAACGTTGCACCGAGGGCAAAAGCAGCTGCAAGGATGATGGTCAATGCCGTCAATGCCAACCCGACACCCGTCAAAAACAAACGGGGGAACGACGGAGTAATGGTGATTCCAGAAGAAACGTAGCTTCCACCCGGACGGAATCGTTCAACAAGGACCAGCTGGATGAGTATGGCTGCATACATCACGTACGAGGTCGTTGGACCGTCGAGCATCATGTACACGCTGACGCTCAGCACGAGGGCAATGCAGGCGAAAGGGCTTAGTAGTCGAAAGCCCCAGTGTTGTAAGACCGACATGGATGAGCGTGAATAAAGTCGATGAACTACTCTTCGTGGCTTTGTGATGCCACGTTTAACTGTGCAATGTACGCCAAGATGTACTCTTTCATGGCCTCTTCCACCTCTTCATGCTCACGACCTTTGATCATGTGTGTAAGCTGTGGACAGTATGATGCGTAGTCATTCTGGTCTCTCCGGCGAATGAGGATCTCGTAGTCTTCAGGATTCGTACTCTGAATTTTCTGCATGGACAGTGTAGCTACTTGTGTTGATTGATTTTCTGTTGAAGGTGTAAGCGTTCAGGGTCTAGCTCAAGTGAACGTTGCCAGGCACTCACAGCATCGGGATACTCGCCAAGGCGTTCCAGGATATCACCAAGGTGTTCGTAGTGCGTTGCATTGCCTTCAAGCTGAATAGCTTGTTGTACATAGGTTCGAGCTTTCTCGTATTCTCCGCGTCTGAACAGGACCCAAGCATAGGTATCCAGGTAGGCAGCATTGGTTGGTTGCTGCTGAAGTGCACGCCAAGCCAATGTTTTTGCGGTGTCGAGCGACGCGTCCTTAACCGCCAGGGCATAGGCAAGGTTGTTGCAGGCCATGGGATTTCGTGGGTCGATCCTTAGTGCTTCGTAGTAAGCATTGGTACTCACGCTGTCCATGCCTGCATTATCGGCTTGCATACCTAACTGCAGCCATACTTCGATCTGCATCGGATCGAGTGCTACAGATCCTTGGTAGTAGGTGACGGCCTGCGAGTATTGCTTCAGTGCACCATAGGCATCACCGATTGCCGTAAGGAATCTTGGTTCCTTGGGGTACTTTGGGTGATACTTCAGGGTGAAGGCCAGCGACTTGTCAGCATGATTGTTCATGAGATAGATGTAGCTGATACGAAGCAATCCATCTACTGGCGAAGGTAACGGCAGGTTCTCTGTTGCTATGTCAAATACCGATTCCGCGGTTGAAACATCAGAAATGCGAAGTGCTATGTCACCAGCTGCAACAAGAGGGAAGTATGAATGTGGGAACCTGGAAATCGTCTCCGTGATTACTGTGCGTACGTCCGTCTCGTACTCTACGAGTAGGACGCTATCTGCTGCCACTTCGGAGAGCATATGCAGCCACAGGTCTTCGCTGTCTGCAGCTGTTCTGCGGCTTACAGGATCTGATCCGGCTACGGCAATAGCATCAGGAATCCGGTCTAGCTTGACGTACGTCTCAATCAACTCGGCACGGATGCGACGATTCGTTGGAGCCAGTTCGAGTGCGTGCTCTAGTGAAACAACCTGCTTGGCATCCTCGCGTAGGCGCTTGTAAAGGTTGGCAAGGCGAATGTACGTTTCTGTATCTGGAGTCTTCTCTACATAGCGTTCGTAGAGCTCGGCGGCACGCTTGGCATTCCGTGGCTCGTACAGCCGAGCGAGGGTGTATACCTGTCTCTGTGTAGGATTCAACTCAAGGACGTGTTCAAAGGCATTGACTCCTTCGTCATACTTTCCTGACGAAATCAACACTTCGCTGAGTAGTTCCCATCCGTCACGGTAGCTGCCGTCGATGTCGATGGCCTTCCTGACGGTTTCCTCGGCTCGATCGAGTTTGCCAAGCTCCATGTATGAGCGAGCCATAGCCGTAAGCGTAACTGGCGAGACAACGTATCGTAGTGACTCCTGGAATTCAAGAATCGCTTCGGCATGCCGACCCCCTTGTAGCTGCAAGGCCGTCCCCTCCATGAAGGCCTCCTTAGCCTTGCGCTTAGCAGCGGCATCCGACGATGGTTGTTGAGCCTGCATTGCTCCACAACCAATCAACACGAGAGTTAGACCACACGCTAGTCGAAATGCATTCATCAGGAGTGCAGACGAACGACCTGGGTTATTCATGAGTGAGCAACATAAAAAAAGGCCGCCATTGGCGGCCTTAATGCGATGTTGACAGCGTTACTTCTGAAGGCGCTTCTTCATGGCTGTATAGCCAACCTTGTCAAGCGTCTTGAGTGCGCTGGCGGTGGCCGTAACGGTCACCCAACGTCCTTCTTCTGGCACCCAGATACGCTTCTTTTGAAGGTTGGGCAGAAACCGACGACGCGTCCTGTTATTGGCATGCGAAACATTGTTGCCAGTAAGGACACCAACGCCAGTTAGTTCACAACGACGGGCCATGTGATTGTACCACTCCAGGGTTTGATTGAAACAGAAACTACAAACTTACGGTTCGAGGCCACGTCAAGCAAGCCCCGTGCCAGAAAAACACCCAGAAATCATCACCATTACGTGTAACGGTGATTGGTAATTTTATGGTTCTGTCCGTTCTCAACTCTTCTTTGTACTGCCTTGTATGCCGATGAATTCTAGTGGGCCAAAACAGCGTTCGACGCAGATCGAAGTTCGTGGTGCCCGCGTCCACAACCTGAAGAACGTTTCTGTCGACATCCCTCACAGAAAGCTGACGGTGATTACGGGGCTAAGTGGCTCTGGGAAATCATCGCTGGCCTTTAGCACGTTGTATGCCGAGGGACAACGCAGATTCGTGGAGAGCCTCAGTGCATACGCTCGTCAGTTTCTTGACCGCATGGGTAAGCCCGATGTTGATGCTATCCATGGACTACCACCAGCGGTGGCAATCGAACAACAGGGGTATGCCCGGAATCCGCGGTCTACCGTTGGGACAACTACCGAGATCTATGACTACCTGCGCCTGCTGTATGGTCGCATAGGGGTGGTGATCGACAAGGACAGTGGAGAAATTGTCCGCAAGGACACGCCAGAAAGCGTCACCGAAGCAATCATCCAGGAACCTGAAGGGTCGCGCCTGTACATCCTGGCTCAGCTTCCGCCAAATCATGCAAGCATCGAAGAACTGCGTGATGGGTTGTTGGCAGGGGGCTATACCAGGCTAGTATTTGCCGACGGCGTGAAGATTGTTGACGTGGCCGATCTGACGGAACTTCCGGATGCCGATGTGCAGGTGTACGTGGTTGTCGATCGCTTGGTCATCGAACACTCGGCAGAGCTGCGAACCAGGTTAATGGATTCACTGGAAACGGCGTTTGAGCTCGGTGAGGGACGTGTGTTGATTCGGTATGTGATGACCGATGGATCGACGTTGGACAAGGCGTACTCCTCAAGATTTGAAAGCAATACAACGCAGACGCAATACATCGAACCAGAGCCGCGGTTGTTTTCATTCAACAATCCGTTCGGGGCATGTCCGGTGTGCCAGGGCTTTGGTCGGAGTGTTGGTATCGACGAGAACCTAGTGTTCCCCGATACGTCGTTGAGCATCAAGCGCGGAGCTATTCATCCGTTCAGAGGTGATTCGTTTGGCTCGCACCTGCGAGCACTATTGCGTGAAGCACCGGCGGCGAAGATTCCGGTCGACAAGCCACTGTACACGCTAAGTCCGCAAGAACTGCACCTGGTGATGGAAGGTGTAGGCCAGTACATCGGTGTGAATGGTTTCTTCAAGATGCTTGAGGAGAAGTCGTACAAGACACACTACCGCGTGATGCTGAGTCGGTATCGCGGCTACACACGATGTAAGGCCTGTGGCGGTTCAAGGCTGCGGACGGCGGCCAGACAGGTGTTTGTTGGCGGTATGAACATCCCGGATGTAGTTCAACTTTCGTTGAGTGACGCAAGGGATCATTTTCAGAATCTCAAGCTGTCTGACCATGCGTTGCAGATCGTCGGACCAGTCCTTGACGAGCTACGGCGAAGATTGGGATTGCTCTGTGACATTGGTCTAGAGTACCTGACGCTGGACAGACTCACGCATACGCTCAGCGGTGGCGAGAGTCAGCGTATCAACCTTGCAACGAGCTTGGGTTCTGCCCTTGTGGGTACGCTATACGTCCTCGACGAGCCCAGCATCGGTCTGCACCCACGCGATACGGGTCGGCTGTTATCAATCCTGTCCCGTCTGCGTAATCTTGGTAACACCGTGGTTGTGGTTGAGCATGATCCAGAGGTAGTTCAAGCTGCGGACAATGTCATCGACATTGGACCAGGAGCGGGTGAGCACGGTGGACAAGTGGTGTTCCAAGGTACAGTTCAGGAGATGCTAGCTGACCCCACAACCCTCACGGCACAGTACCTCGCCGGGGTACGTACGGTGCGTGCAGACAAACCCGTGAGGAAGGGCAATGGCAAGATGATCACAGTGCGCAAGCCCTTGCACCACAACCTTAAGGGCGGTGACATCTCGATTCCCGTGGGCAAGCTTACCGTTGTAACGGGTGTAAGTGGCTCCGGCAAGAGTTCGTTTGTGCATGACGTGTTATTTGGTGGACTTCGACGCGTGTTTGGTGGAGCTGTAGGGGAAGCAGGACACTGTGAGAGCATCGAGGGTCTGGCAGCAATCAGTGGCGTCGAGATGATCGACCAAAGTCCTATCGGCAGAAGTTCAAGGAGCACTCCAGTTACCTATACCAAGGCATTCGATGCTATCCGCGACGTGTTTGCCTCTACACAGGCAGCAAAACAAATGGGGTGGAAGGCAGGTCACTTCTCCTTTAACGTTTCTGGTGGACGCTGTGATGTATGCGAAGGAGAGGGAAGTGTTACGGTAGAAATGCAATTTTTGCCCGACATTACGCTGCCGTGTGAGGCATGTAACGGCACACGTTACAAGCGTGAGGTGTCAAGAGTGCTCTACAACAACAAGTCCATCATCGATGTGTTGGAGATGACGGTGACTGAAGCGCTCGAGCATTTTGCCGACGTGCCCAAGGTGTTCAACAAACTGAGCATACTGAAGAATGTCGGACTTGGCTACATTCGTCTTGGTCAGCCCTCATCGCAACTCAGTGGCGGTGAAGCTCAGAGAGTAAAACTTGCTACCTATCTCGATACTCAATCAGACGGAAACACCCTCTTCATTTTCGACGAGCCAACAACTGGATTGCATGTTCATGATGTGTCAGTCTTGTTGCAAGCGCTGGACAGTCTTGTTGATGCAGGTAACACCGTGGTGATCGTAGAACACAACCTACACGTCATTGCTGCTGCCGACTATGTCGTAGACCTAGGTCCTGAAGGCGGAAAGGGTGGAGGCCACCTGGTTGTAAGCGGCACGCCGAAGCAAGTAGCAAAATGTGCCACTTCGTATACAGGGAAGGCACTCAAGGCATTCTATGCGGGATCTCTCACGCACTCGTCCGTGAGTGTATGAAGCGGACGCTCAGGATCGTTCTGGTAACGTTACTGGCACTTGGTGCAACATGGTACGTTCTACGCAACGTTGATGGTCGGCAATTGCTGACCGTACTTGAGTCAAGCAATGTCTGGCTGCTAGTCTTGGCAATTCCCGTAACCATTGCTTCACACGTTGTTCGTGCCGATAGGTGGCGAAGGCTGCTCTCACACATTCCCACACATATCCGGCTTGTTGATGCCTTCAATGCCGTAATGGTTGGCTATGCTGCAAGTATTGTGATACCACGGAGCGGCGAGTTGCTTAGACCAGCGATGCTCACTGCGCGGACATCTATTCCGATTGGCACCAGTATGAGCAGCATCGTCATCGAACGCATGCTGGATGTGCTGGCACTCGTTGTAGGTATCGTCTTCGTCGTCCTATTAAGCGGACAACGAATCGCAAGCCAATTCCCTGAAATATCCTCGGCCGGCATCATCACCAGCATCGTTGTACCTGTTGTCCTGATTGTTGGTGTGACCCTCGTCCTAGCTCTATCACAAAGAGCGCAGAGACTGATAACACGAACAGTAGGAAGATGTTCACCAACAATCGCCGTGAAGCTGCGTAGGATCATGCGTACCATGAGCGATGGAGTCGGCATTCTACAAAAGGCCCACGCTTGGCCAATGGTATTGGCGGAGACGGCAGTGATGTGGTTGTTGTACACGGTACCACTATGGCTGGTCGTAGAAGCATTGCCACTTCAACTACCTTCGTTTACAGCGCTCGATGCCTTTACGCTGTTAATGGTCATCACCGTCGGAATCGCCGTAGCACCAACGCCGGGTGCGTTGGGTGTGTATCATGGCTTTGCTCAGACGGCACTCGTTAAGCTTCATGGCACAACAGCGGATGAAGGCCTGGGTTTTGCCCTCCTTGCATGGGTGATAAACTATGGTGTGCAACTCTTGTTAGGGGGCGGGTTGTTGGTTGCTTATCGACGCAAACAAACGCCGACGTAATTTTGTTGTCTATGTCAATCGCAACCGACGTTATCATCATTGGTGCTGGTCCTTGTGGACTCTTCTCAGTTTTCGAAGCTGGCTTGCTAAAATGGCATTGCCACCTCATTGATTATTTGCCTGTTCCAGGCGGTCAATGCGCAGAAATCTATCCCAAGAAGCCGATCTACGATATTCCTGGCTTCCCCTCGGTGTTGGCAGGGGAGTTAGTCGACAGACTTACAGCTCAGGGAGCCCCCTTCCATCCAACCTTTTCGTTGGGAGAGCGCGCCGAGACGTTGGAGAAGCTCCCGGATGGCACGTTCAAGGTTACAACCTCGCGTCAGACAGAAGTAACCGGACATACCGTGTTATTGGCAGGGGGCTTGGGTTGCTTTGAACCACGAAAACCAACCATTGCCAACCTTGCTGATTATGAGGATCGGGGTGTCGAGTACATCATCCGTGATCCCGAGATCTATCGTAACAAACACGTTATCGTGGGTGGAGGCGGCGACTCTGCGTTGGATTGGACAATTGTTCTTGCTGACATCGCAGCATCGGTATGTCTAGTTCACCGTAGTGCACAGTTCAGGGCCGCACCAGATTCCGTGCGGAAGGCCGAGCAGCTTGCCGAAGCAGGTAAGATTACCATGCTGACGGATGCTAACGTAACGGGTTTGAATGGAAATGGTCGACTGGAGTCAGTCGAGATTACCAGAAACGATGGTAGCAAGACGACACGCTCTACCGATCACTATATCCCGCTCTTTGGGTTAAGTCCGAAACTAGGACCAATTGCATCGTGGGGACTAGGGATCGAAAAGAATGCTGTTCTTGTGGATCCAACGACCTACGAAACGGCGGTTGAAGGGGTCTATGCCGTTGGAGATATTGCAGAATACCCGAATAAGTTAAAGCTTATTCTAAGCGGCTTCCACGAAGCAGCCATTGCCCTGAACGTACAATATCAGCGTTTACATCCGGAGAAGAAGCACGTGATAAAGTACACCACGGTCACGGGGATTGCTGAGCTGCCTTGAGGTTAGGCTGGAACGTGCTGACGGCGCTTATCCAGCAAGGCAAGCACCATGAGCATGCCTGCTGAGAAGACCCACGTTGACACTACACCGTTGAGAAGGTAGTTGCCCGAATCGCGGTAGAAGGCCAAGCCTGCAATGTATGCCTGTGCAAGTCCTTCTGCAGTATGAGGATACATGGTTCCGCTAAACCAAACGCCTGCGTTGGTTACCAGGAAGAACAGTATGCCAGCAATGGTACCACCAAACATTACGGTCTGCCATGGTTTGCTCGTGGCGAACAGACGCCCAATGGCAGTAATGGCAATCATGGAGCCATAAACCCATGGCGCCGTGCTATGGAACGTGTAGCTCCAGTCAAACACAACACCAAGCAAGAGGTCGCTTACGAGCATAGCCGCCAGAGGGATTACATAGCCAATTTTCTTGGACCCAGCGTACACACCACCAACGAGAGCCATTGCGAGAATCGGTGTGAAATTCGGCCAATGGGGCAGCAAACGCGTGAGTGCTGCAGCAAGGATAACTAAGCTGACTGCTAAGACTGAAGTTGAGCTACGCATGATAGTCCTTTCAATTGCCAACATTTACTGGTCAAGGTTCGAGTCATGGTCACGTTTTGAAAAGCCGTTAGAAACGCATGCTAACGGCTAATTCAGAGTGACTGAAAGCAATGTAAAGAAGAGGGCAGATACGACAACCATCTACTTTACATAATGCTGATTATGCTACAACCGGAACTGCTAGTGCTTCGGTAACCTTCTGTGCGGCATCCTGTAATGTGGCTGCTACCAAAAAGTTAAGTCCGCTATTAACAAGGATTTGTCTGGCTTCGTCTGCATTCGTACCATCAAGTCTGACGATAACTGGAACAGTTACATTCACTTGCTGTAGTGCTTGTAGAATGCCGTTTGCAACCCGATCGCAGCGAACAATACCGCCAAAGATGTTAATCAACACAGCTTCGACATTCTTGTCGCTCATCATAATGCGGAATGCATTGGCAATACGCTCTACGTTAGCTCCGCCGCCAACATCCAGGAAGTTTGCTGGCTTACCGCCGGCTAGCTGAATGATATCCATCGTGGCCATGGCAAGTCCGGCACCGTTAACCATACAGCCAACGTTACCATCCAGCTTGATGTAGTTCAGATTATACTTGCCAGCTTCGACCTCTAGTGGATCTTCTTCATCGACATCACGCAATGCAGCGATTTCTGGGTGACGGTACAGGGCATTGTCGTCGAAGTTAATCTTTGCATCCAGTGCAATGAAGTCGCCGTCAACCGTTGAAACTAAAGGATTTATCTCAAGCAAGCTACAGTCCATTTGCTCATAGGCATGGTAGAGCTTGGTAAGGAAACTGCTGAAACTCTTCATGGCATGACCGCTCAGGCCTAGACCAAATGCGAGACGTCTGACCTGGAATGCCTGTAGTCCGACAAGTGGATCTACCAGTTCTTTCAAGATCTTATCTGGCGTTTCTTCAGCTACCTTTTCGATTTCAACGCCGCCTTCTGTCGAAAGCATGATCACGTTCTTGCCTGTCTGCCGATCCAGGAGGATTGAGCAGTAGTATTCGTGTCCGATGGCACAACCTTCTTCGATCAGAACGTGGTGAACGATCTTGCCTTCGGGACCAGTCTGGATGGTCACCAGCTTGTTACCGAGCAGACCATTGGCAACTTGGTAGACGCGATCGGCAAGATTGCCTTCGGTAATCACCGTTACGCCACGGAGTTGTTTGTCCTGGATCAGAATCGGTTCGTTTGTTTCGGGATTATGAACAGTACCCTTGCCACGGCCGCCAGCATGGATCTGAGCCTTGACTACGAGTACCTGTGTACCATTCATGACGAAGTCTGAAAATGCAACGGCACCAGCGTCGGCGGCCGACGTAACGGCACGTCCGCGCAGCACTGGAACGCCATATTTGTTCAGAAGTTGTTTGCCTTGGTACTCGTGAATGTTCATTGATGCCTCTAACGTGGGAATGACTTACTGTAAATTGAATCACAAAAATACGAATATGTAGGTTGGCCAAAGCCCCCTACCCTCTCTTCACCCCTTCTCAGTTGTCCCCATGAACACAGCTCGATGGTACATCCTTGTCCTAGTTGGCATCATAACCTGGTTATCGATACGACCATTGTGGGGTGATCAAAGCATAGGATCGGCCGATAATCCTATCAAGCTTATGCTTACACCTTCGACTGATGCGCAGGCCATTACGAAGAATGGTGAGGAGTTGGCGGCCTTTCTGACCGAAAAGACTGGCTTGCATGTGGTCGTGTCGGTTCCGAACTATTACATCACGGTAGTCGAAGCCTTTGGAACGCAACGTGCCGACATGGCGATCATGAATACATTTTCCTACTTGTTGGCCAACGCGAAGTATGGATCAGAAGCCGTGCTCAAGGTAGTGCGTAGGTATGGCGAGCTCTCATACAAGGGGGAATTGCTAGTGCGTGCTGATGCAGGGATTACTTCGGTCAAGCAGCTTGAAGGGAAGACAATTGCCTACGTGGATCCATCGAGTACGAGCGGCTACATTTATCCAAAGGAGCTACTGCGCAGAAACGGCGTAACACCACGCCAAGAAGTGTTTGCCAACGGCCATACACAGTCTGTCCTTAAAGTCTATCAAGGTGACGTTGATGCAGCCGCAGGTTTCTTCTCGCCGCAAGACACGGTAACGGGCGAGTACCTGGATGCCCGAGCCAAGATTGCACCGCAACATCCCGATGTGTATCAGGTGCTAAAGATTCTTGCACTGTCAGACCCGATACCTAATGATCCAGTCGTCGTGCGAAAAGGACTACCGCTTGATATTCAGAAGCGCCTTATAGATGCCTTGATGGAGTTTCAAAGTACCAAGCAAGGCAAGGAAGCGTTGATGACGATTGCGAGTATTGAAGGATTCGTCCCTGCTACCGACGCAGATTATGCTGGTGTTCGCAAGCTCGTTGGAGAGTATGGGATCGATGTAGAAAGTCAGCTCAAAAAGAGCAAGCATTAAAATTTGATAAAGGTCTTAGCTAAACTTAGAAGCTTACCAAAGACGGACGAAGCGAAGCCGACAGCGTCGGTAATTGGAATGCGAGCTCGCTGAATGATGTCATGTCCGAGGTCCTTCACGTCGCCAGCGATTTGTGCAAACGCCTCTGTCCCCTTCCCTACTCGTTGCAGGTTCTCGTCAACACGCTCCAGTGCCTGTGTTGTCTTTCGAAGTACGAGCGTTGCATCGTGGAGAACTGGAACGAGTTGCGATTTGAGTTCATGAACATCTGTGCCGACCTGAGCAACCGTAGTCGAGACCTTGCGAATCTCCTGCAGGGCACGCCAAGCAACAATGGCAAGCACAATGCACAGCGCGGTGGCAGATGCCAATGCCGCACAGGCAAAGATGATGAGTGTACTATCCATCATGTTCTGTCCTAAACGTTTCTACCCTATCCTTCACGGCTTGAGCGCGTTGTCGTGCTTCATTGAGGACGTGTTCGGCATTGGAGAGGATCGACTCGGCTTGCTGACGTGCACTATGGACAATGCGTTGAGCGCGAATACGACCTTCGTTAACCGTGTCATCAGCCTTGTCAGCCGTTCGTCCAATGAATTCATTGGCCTTGTCTGTGCCTTTACCGATAAGATCGCCTGCCTTATCTATCAGGTCTTCACCGGTTTCTGCGATGTCGCGTCGGAGTTCTTTTCCACTTTTTGGAGCAAGCAGGAGTGCAACCAGCGCACCGACGGCACCACCGACCAATACGCCCATTAAGAAACTTCCTGTTGTCGATCCTCTGTTGTCCATGCTACACCTCAGTTACATGTCACATCTGTAAATGTCTTACCATCGCTCTGGAAGGTCAACGGGCTTGCCGTGCGCCGTTAACACTAGCTCTGCCAATTCTCTCATTGCACCATTACCACCAGAAGCATTGCACACATAGTGGGCAACCGCTTTGATTGTTGCTACCGCGTCGGATGGACATGCTGCAAGCCCTACCAACTTCATCACCGGAGCATCATTCACATCGTCACCAATATACGCAACCGCTTCCATGGCAATGCCAAGCTTCTCGATCAGATTTGAAAGGTCCCTTGTCTTGTCATGCGAGTGCAGAATAACGTGCTCGATCTTTAGTTTCTCTGCCCGCCTCCGTGCAATCTCGCTGTTTTCGCTGGTGATGATTACACAGGGTATCCCAGCTCGGTGTAGTAACGTAACACCCATCCCATCTCGTGTAGAAAAACGTTTCATGGCCTCGCCTTGTGGCGAGAAGTACATGGCACTATCGGTAAGTGTGCCGTCGACGTCCATGGCTACTAACCGGACTCGTGATGCTCGTTCCTCTACGGTCATGGTCTGGGTTCCTTGCAGTACTTTTGGGATAACTCCCCACTAAACTACTTTACGATGCCCACACGTTACGTCCTCCTTTCGCTACGTATTCCCGAAGAACACACCGATGCTGCCGTTGCCATGCTGAGCCAGTACCCTATTCAAGGGATTGAGATGGGGCTTGATAGTATGGTAGTTTGCTTTGAGCAGAATGACTGGATAGATGAGTATGCTGAGGGAATCGCAACCGACCTCAGCGCTGCACAGATTCCGTTTTCCGTCGAAGAGATTGGAACGGAAGAGGATCAGAACTGGAATGCGGAATGGGAGGCAAGCGTCGACCCGGTCATCGTCAACGACAGAATTGCCATCGTCCCCGAGTGGCGGGTCGACGAGGTTAGTGCGCCGCTGAAGCTCGTAATTACGCCCAAGATGTCGTTCGGTACCGGACATCATGCAACGACGCGCATGATGTGTCGGCTAGTCGAAACCTACACCACCACCGGCTCTCACTGGATCGATGTAGGAACGGGAACAGGCGTCCTCGCCATCCTTGCCGTCAAGTTGGGAGCATCCAAGGTTCTTGCCTTCGACAACAATGAATGGTCGATCGTCAACGCCCAAGAAAACATCACTCGGAATGGATGTGAGGGGGCTATCGAACTGCATCAACAGGATCTCGAAGGGATGCAGTTGCCGGTAAGTGATGGTCTGGCTGCCAATCTTTACCGTCATCTCGTTGTACCGTTTGCACGTAAATTGGTCGCCGCAGTCAAACCCAACGGGATAATCCTGATAAGTGGGATCCTCAAGTACGATAAAGCCGACGTAGTACAGCCCTTCCTCGATCTCCAGTGTACGGTCGAAGAATACCTCGAAGAAGGTGAGTGGTGTGCCGTTGCATTTAGGAGAACTTCATGACGGAAGTGGTTTTGCATGATCCTACTACTCCACCCGAGCCGCGGGCTGGTATCGAGTCGGCACTCGTATCGCTGCTTAACGACAAGCGCGACTTGCCGGTACTCAAAATGCAGCTCTTCACCTTTATCGTGATGATGTGCTCCGTGGTGATGGTTTTTGTACACTTTACATGGTGGACGGCTCTCATCCACATCGTGCTGTTCATCGCCCTGATGGGTCCGCATACCATCACTCTCCACCTCATGTCCCACCGCCGATACTTCAAACAGAAGTACGCTTGGCTTGAGTATCCCCTTCTCCATGCTCTGGGCATTGCCTTTGGTCACACACCGCGTTCCTACTTTTCCCATCACATTGGCATGCACCACGTAGAAGGTGGATTGGAACCCGATGCAAGTTGTACGCACCGGTTCCAGCGCGATAGTGTCGTTGACTTCTCGAAGTACCTTGGGCGATTCCTGGTGTTTGGGATTTTGGATTTGCGTAGATATCTCAAGTCGAAGAAAATGGACAAGCTGCAGCGACAGCTCGTTACCGGTGATCGCATCTGGTTGCTAGTTGTAGCGGTGTTGGCCATTGTCAATTGGAAAGCCACGCTTGTTGTGTGCGTCTTTACCATGCTGTACACGAGAAGCATCATGATGGCAGGTAACTGGGGACAGCATTCCATGGTCGATGCCGAAGCTCCTGATAACGTCTACCGCAATACCATCACCTGTGTTAACGCTTTTTACAACAGCTATTGCTATAACGACGGCTATCATATCAGCCATCACATGCAGCCAACCATGCACTGGACCGAGCATCCAAAATCGTTCTTGAAAAATCAAGCTACCTATGCTCGTGAAGGAGCCATTGTGCTATCGGGTATCGATTTCTTTGGCGTGTGGTTCTTCTTGATGTGTAAGCGCTATAAGAAGCTTGCTTCACATTACGTGTCATTGGACGGCGTAGAACGAACCGAGGGTCAGATCATCGAGTTGCTTAAACAACGAACCAGGCCCATCCCCTTGGCTAAAGCAAGCTAGCCAACACTACTGCGGTTTCGAAGGGTACAGGGACGTGTCTTGCATGTTCCGAAGCAAACGCTTGCGTTGTTCCCTTGATCTCATGCTGTCCAGGTAGTGACGCATGTGTTCCATCCGCGACATTTTCTGTTCGTAGCGTTCGCACTGGCCACCAGAGAATATCAGCACAAAGAACAACACGATAAACACCGTTGCTGCTGTTGGGATCGCCCAGCGAGGCAATGGTTTTTTTTGTGGGGTAAGGGGCTCAGGCACCTTAGTTATTCCAGAACTGCTGTCCGAAGAAGAACACGTCAGACCCAGTATTGCTCTGGATCATAATGGCCACATCCTTAGAGATACGTTTCTCAAGGTACTCTCGAGCATCATCTTCGGTAATCTCTGCCATGCGTGCAACTTGGGAAGCATGAACTCTCCCGTTGTTAACGCGAATGATATGGCGAACGATTGATTCTAGCTTGCGGTGTTCAAGCTTGTATTGACGCATGCTGGAAAGCAGCAACCATGTACCAGCTGCAAGGTGTGCAGAGGCCAAGGCAAAACATGTTACAAGGTCTCCCCCACTCACGGTACCATCAAGCCAGCCAACGGTGCCGAGTAACAGGTAGATGATGCTGAAGAGTGCAACCAGCGTACCTAGGAGATATTTGATTCGATAGAGCATCATGGTTTCCGAAGGACAACAAAATTACGATGTAGTTTTGTGAGTGCGAGGTATCACAGAACATTTCGATCGACTACGGTATGCTATAGAACGCTCAGAACCGGTTTTGGCTACAGTGGCCAACTTGGAAAGAGCGAAGCATAGCAGCATAAAGCAACTCCTTGGTTCATCCCGCTCTGCCTTTCTCAGTGGTGTGTGGACGCTCCTCAAGGCTCCCTTGGTAGTGGTAAGTGTGGATGACCGTGAGATATTGGACATGGCTCACGATTTATCCGTGCTGGTGGGTGCCGAGAACGTGCGGACGGTTGTTGGCAGTCAGCCCAGAAACACGGTATCGGGCTCTGGTACGCTCCGAGCCGAGGAGGTTGATGCCTTGCTGTGCCTGGCTGACAGTCAGCCACACATTGTGCTGATCTCTGCTGCTGCTCTATCCAGACAGATGCCCGACCTTAATGAGGTCCATGCAGCCCGTACGGTGTTCAAGCGTGGCTCGACTGTTCAGTTTGACGAGCTTGTGACACAGCTCTCGATCAATGGCTTTCAACGGGTAGATTTTGTTGGTAAGCAAGGTGAGATTGCCGTTCGTGGAGGGATCATCGACATCTATCCTGGGGGATGGAACAACCCATTGCGCATGGAGTTCTGGGGCGATTCGATTGATAGTATCCGTGAGTTTGAACCACTGAGTCAGCGATCAATTCGTGAACATGAGAGCGTTGAGTTCATCAACAAGATGTATCATGAGGACGACCCTTCGCTGCAGAAGTCGCTCCTCCAACAAATTCCTACTCAGGCAGTTGTAGCACTGGACAGCCCAGACGCAATTGCTAGTGAGCTGTACCGGCTGGAATCGTCAATTGGTCTGGATGACTTTAGTCAATGGCCAACCATGTACCTAAACCCTCTTGGCGATGCAGACGTCAAGACCACCTCACATCAGCAACCGTCGATTGGTGGTTCGATCGAGCAGCTTCTTGTACAGTCAAGTTCCCTACTGCGAAAGTCTGTTGATGTAATCGTCGGGGCGGAGGGGGTGCAAAACATCAAGCGCCTTCGCGACCTTTGCGAGAATGTGGCAGATCAGCTTGAAGAAGATGGCAACGAAAAGGCCATCGACTATCACAATGCCATTGCCAATGCATCATGGCATAGTGTAGCACTCAGCTCCGGTTTTATCTGGGACCAAGTTGGTGCGGCTGTCTTCAGTGAGCATCAGGTGTTTGGTAGGCAACGAATTCAACGTCGGTCACGCAAGTCAGAAAGTGGCATAACACTACGTGAGTTGCAGCAGTTACAACGTGGCGACTACATTGCTCATGCGGACAAAGGTATTGGGCAGTTCCAAGGTATCAAGACCATCGAGATCAGTGGATCCAAGGTTGATTGTGTAAAGCTCCTCTTCGCTGGTGGTGATGTACTCTACGTTCACCTGAACTATGTGCATAAGCTTACAAAGTTCGCTGCCGAAGAAGGTGCACTTCCCAAGCTGAGCAAGCTAGGCTCGGCAGAATGGGAGCGGAAGAAGGAGCGAGCAAAACGCAGGATCAAGGACATTGCTCGTGACCTGATCAAACTCTATGCACAACGGAAGTCGCAACCTGGATATGCCTTCCCCCCTGATACCGTTTGGCAGAAGGAATTCGAAGCGTCTTTTCAGTATGAAGACACACCGGATCAAGCCAGAACGACGCTTGATGTGAAGACGGACATGGAGCAACCGTCACCGATGGACAGGCTTGTGTGTGGCGACGTCGGCTTTGGCAAGACGGAGATTGCCGTTCGGGCAGCGTTTAAAGCGGCCCAAGCAGGAAAGCAAGTGGCCGTGCTCGTGCCAACAACCATTCTGGCCCAGCAACACTACGTAACGTTCGTCGATAGACTCCATCGCTATCCTGTGAAGATCGAAGTCCTCTCACGATTTCGATCCAAGGCACAACAGAAGGCCATACTCGAGGCAGTCAAAGCCGGCGGTGTGGACATCGTTATTGGAACACATCGATTGCTTTCCAAGGACGTTCAGTTCCGTCAACTAGGCATGCTCATCATCGACGAAGAACACCGGTTTGGCGTTGCAGCCAAGGAGAAGCTCCGTCAGCTACGATCAAGCGTTGACACACTAACGCTAACGGCCACGCCGATTCCTCGGACGTTGAACTTTTCCCTCATGGGTGCCCGTGACCTGAGTGTGATCGAAACTCCCCCACGAAACCGTCTGCCAATCAAGACGGAGATCTGTGAGTGGGACGACGAAGTTTTGCGTGAAGCACTCATGCTAGAACTCGAGCGCGGCGGCCAAGTATTTGTGGTTACCGATCGTATCTCCGACATCGAACCACTCACCCGTCGAATTCAGATGCTAGCGCCAACGCTGCGGGTAAGCACTGCACACGGCCAGATGCCAACCGAGCAGCTCGAAGATGCAATGGAAGCTTTCCTGGAGCGGAAGGCCGACGTCCTCATTGCCACCAAGATCATCGAATCTGGCCTGGATATTCCGAATGCCAACACGATGATTATTAACAATGCCGACAACTTTGGACTGGCAGAACTATACCAGTTACGGGGTCGGGTTGGCAGGTCCAACACTCAAGCCTACTGCTATTTGTTGATCCCACCCGTTCACACGCTTTCGAGAGTGTCATTACAGCGATTGCAAGCACTGGAAGAGTTCACAGACCTAGGTAGTGGCTTTCAATTGGCCATGCGAGACCTTGAGATTCGTGGTGCTGGCAACCTGCTTGGTGGTGAGCAAAGCGGTTTTATCATGGACATGGGATTTGAATTGTACCAGAAGATTCTTGACGAAGCGGTTACGGAACTTCGTGATGAGGAGTTTGCCGATCTGTTTGGCAGCCACGCCAAGACTGTAGCATTCGACAATGAAGACGTTGCCATTGAACTCGATCAGGATGCATTGTTGCCAGGAAGCTGGATTGGATCGGATACGGACAGATTTGATGCCTATCGTAGACTCTACAATGCATCCACGGAGCAGGAGGTTGATACTGTGTTTGCTGACCTCCGTGATCGCTTCGGAGCGATTCCACCAGAGGCACAAAACCTATTGTTCGCAGTACTCTTGCGGATAAGTGCCATCCCAACTGGCTTTATTCGCGTGAACCTTAAGGACACGACGCTTACCGTTGAGTTCCCGAATGAGTCAAACAGTAAGTATTTCGAAACGGCCTTCCCCACCGTAATCCAAACGCTCTCCTCAATGGCCAATGCACGTATCCAACAACAAGGGAAACGGCTGTTTGGTGTGATTCAACTGTCGCGAAGAGAGCATGCGAGGAATGTGCTTGAGCAGCTTACCTATGTGCAGCCGATCGAGTCAGGCACGGAGTTGAGCATGAACAATGAAGGAGTTGGTCGGTCTTTTGATGAGAGTGATTCACAATGACCATCCTTGCCATCGAAACTTCTTCCGTTGAGTGTAGTGTTGCCATCTCGAAGAATGGGACACTTGCGGCAATCGCCGAAACACATGTCCCAAATGCACACGATGCCCAGCTTGTTGCGCTTACAAACCAATGTCTACAACAGGTGGACCTCAGGGTTAGCGACCTGGACGCCGTAGCTGTGAGCGCGGGACCCGGTTCGTTTACTGGACTTCGCATCGGTGTGAGTTTTGCAAAGGGGCTTTGTTTTCGGCTCCCTATTGCTCTCTATGCCGTGCCAACGATGTGGGCGATTGCAGCCGCCTCCCAGGAAGTAGCCGTTGTTGCCAACAAGACGAGCGTGATTTCTGTGATTCCTAGCCACCGCGGACTGTGTTACGTACAAGAGTTCAGTGTCAATGAAACACGCATTGCCGAACTATCACCTGTCCGCCTACTTGACATTGAGCACGTAAGGACAATGATCAACGCCGACGTTCTTATTGCTGGTCCTGGAGCACGTGGTATAGAGCCCCTTTCCATTAGTGGACTATCCAGACTATCAGCGCGGTTTGTTTTGCGAGCCATTGCCACGCAAAAAGAAAGCGGACCGGCATGGTTAGCCGATCCGCTTGTACTAGAGCCGTTGTATCAACAAGAGTTTACGGGGAATCAATCCTCGTCGCCTTCCTCATCGTCCTCGTCGTCATCATCTACGTCTTCATCGTAGTTGAACATCCAGGCAATACCGTACTTGTCCGTAAGCATACCAAACTTGGCACCCCAGAACGTATCCTGGAGTTCCATCGTTATGGTGCCGCCTTCGGCCAAGGCATTGAACGCAGCCTGTTGTTCTTCGGCTGATTCAAAGTCCAAGCTCATACTGATGTTTGAGCCAGATGTTACGGACATTCCTGGCATGGTATCCGAAGCCATGATGATCACGTCGTCGGCAACCAGAATGCAATGCAACACTCTATCGGCTGCATCGGCTGGAAAGTTCTGGTCAGGAGCATCTCCAAAATGCTGCACGGAAATGATCTCTCCATTCAAGGCATCGGCATAGAAGTCCATGGCTTCTTCACACGTGCCAGGGAATGTGAGATAAGGGGTTACTGATGGCATGAGAGCTCCTTAAGGAAAATGTGGAATGCGAAACTAGTGTACCGACTCGTACAACAATCATTTTTTTGATGACGGTTGCTTTACCAAGTGCCGCGGACCGACACCACGAGGTTACGGCCGGGTCCACTTACTCCTGATGCGTATGGCCTATACTGCACATCCAGAACGTTCTCCAGTATTGCCCTGACCTCCAGGTTGGTGGTTGCCTTCCAGCCAGCAGCAAGGTCGACCCTATTCCAAGGAAGTGCACCATCAGGTGTGGTATTCACACCCATGTTCGCTTCTCCGTCAACAGGAATTTCGCTGATGGGCTTGGCAGCATTCCACCAGAAGCTCGCACCCGCATCAAAAGCACCCTCACGCCACGTGGCACGAACCATGCCATAGGCAGGGGGCATGTGACTGAGTGGAATGGTGGTGTCGACGGCTGTGCCGTTCTGGTAAACTCCAGTAGCCAGAATACTCAGGTGGCTGAATTCCATCGATAGTTGCGTGCTAACACCATGGATGTTGCTACGACCGATGTTCTGATTGGCATAGACTGCATAGCCAACACCATCGAGTGTAATGCTGTCTGATCCGTTGATGGTGAATGGACGCGTCTGAATTGCATCGATACTCCAGCTTCCGAATCCATTGACTTCGGCAGAAAGCCAGTCGAGTGGCTGCCAGCGTAGGCCTGCTTCGGCAGTGTACACATACTCTGGTCCGAGATTAGGATTTGGTGTTACGAGGTAACCAGGACCCGACTCAAAGACCTTTGCTACGTCGTCGAGGTTTGGTGCTCGAAAACCGGATGAGGCGTTACCATGGATGATGAAGCTTGGTGTTACCTTCCATGTGGCACCAATCGATCCAGTTAATGCACTTGTACTCAAGCTCAAGTCAGTGAATGGATATGGGAACTGCGTGGTATCGGCAATGTTGCTCTTGAGGTCGTACATGGTGTATCGAACGCCACCGGCGATGATTACATCTTCGGACGTTGCCCATCGTGCTTGAGCATACGCAGCACCGCTGAGGATGGTGTTCTTGCCATCCGGATATCGTGAAGCTGTATTCGTAACCGCTCCGGTGACAATGTCGGTGCGAGTAGCTACGGATGTTACGCCGTTGAAGAAGGCTTCAATGCCGTAGTACAGATCACGTTCCAATGTCGATGTTCCGTCAAGGTCGGTCTTCACGTCAGCATTGAGCGAACCAATGAGAACGGTCTCGTCTTGCTTGCGTTTACTTGTAGAGTTGAATCGCCTGTCGTTCCGACTCTCATTGTAGTACTGAAACGATGCACTGATTTTGGCTTGATCACCCAGTGCACCAGCATCATTAAGCTTGGTGGTAATGGTGTGCATTGTCCAAAGCTGCGGACCATAGTACCATTCGGCACTCTTTGGTAGCGTATCCTTCAACTCTTGCAGACGGTCGTATCGTGGAACGTTTGAACTCGTCGAAAAAATCCCGCCATAGTTCAGTGTCACGTTGTCGTTGAGTTTCCAGGCAAGGTTCTCGGTGACATTAAGCTGAGAGTACCCTGTAAACCTTTGGACAAGTGGATCGGAGTTGTTGACCATAACGTCCTTGTCGCCTTGACGTTCCGCGTACCAGCTACGTCGGCCGTAATCGGGGTATCGAGAGTCGAACACCGAGCCCCCGCGAAGGTCGTCGAAATCTGTTGCAGTAATCACGGTGGAAGATGCAAGCTCGGTACCTCCCCAATCCAAGGCCACGGTACCGGTTTTTTCCTGCATCGCCGTTCCATAACGTAGCATGGCTGTACCATGTAAGGAAGATCCTTCCGTAGCGAAGACGGCTTGTCTGGTACGGAAGACCATGACGCCACCAAGAGCATCGCTGCCATACTGAACGGAACCAGGACCATACAGTACTTCAGCCCCCTCCAATGCATTGGCATCAATGGTAATGGAGTTCTGAAGGTTTCCGCCACGGTAAATGGCATTGTTCATTCGTACGCCGTCCATGACCAGCAATACGCTGTTCGCGCCATAGCCACGAAGCATTGGGCTGCCGCCGCCAAGTTGACTCTTCTGAACAAAAACACGTCCAGTTTGTCCAAGCATGTCGGCCGTTGTTGATGGATTGCGCAGTTGTACTTCACGTGGTGTGACCGTCGTGATCTCACGCGAAACGGTAGAGAGGTTCTCGTCCCACCGCGACGCACTGATGACCACACTGTGCGCCTGCTTAACGGGCAAGGAGTCTGCCTGTGCGGATGAAGTGCTAGTATCAACACTGTCGGCATCATCACCTCGCTGCATGACTGCGGCAAGGTCCGTCGGCGTTGACGTCGGTTGTGTTTGTAGTTGTGCCGTGGCTTGAGGTGTTATGATTCCAATAGACCACACCACTCCCACGAGCATTCGCAAAAAACGATGCATGTAGTTCTTTCTCGTTAGTTAAAGTTCAATGAAGTTGCTGCCTACACCATCGGTTGAATAGAGGCAGCAAGGCGAATCGCAGCATTGAACTTCGGTGGTGGGTCCTCGCCATCCAGGTGTGGTGAACAGTGCTTGCGCTGGTTCACACACCATCGTTGTACAGATTGTGACTTGAGTGGAGGTTCACTTCCCGAAGGGGTCAGCGTTGTGAGTAGCTGCATCATGCGTTCCACTTGCTGACCAAACGTGTCGCGATTGAGGTCGTCGGCAAGTGATCGAGCAGCCATGACGATTTCTGTTTCTCGTTTGTCTCGGTAAGCATAAATAACGGTTACACCTGAACTGTCGTACCGTTGGACAACATCATACATCCAATGCTGGTAACAGAACTCCTTGGAGTGCTCCCACTCGATTCGGGGATCATTATCGGGGTCGGCAAACTCGAATCGCTCGACGATGATTCGATCGGCTCGTTCCGACTCATAACGGGCAATACTGCGCAGGGCTACAACCATGCCGCACCATCCTCCGACGGTGTAAATCAGGCATCCGATGGTTATTGCAGCGATCCCTGTGCGAATCATTTCGGAAACTACTACTGCCGAGTGAATAAGTTTGCATCCATGATTGAACGTTACACCCGTCCAGAAATGGGAGCCATCTGGTCAGACCAGTCACGCTTTTCCATTTGGCTTGAAATCGAAATACTCGCTTGCGAAGCACAAGCACAACTAGGCATCATCCCTCAAGAAGCTGTTGATGAGATTCGTGCAAAGGCACAGTTCAATGTGCAACGTATCCTCGAGATCGAGGAGGTTACCAGGCACGATGTGATTGCCTTTACCACCAACGTTGCAGAGTATGTAGGTCCTGCTTCGAGGTTCATACATCTCGGAATGACGTCGAGCGATGTGCTTGATACGTGCCTTGGTGTCCAGTTGAAAAAGGCCGGGGAAATCTTGATCAAGGGACTTGAGGCATTGCGCGATGTTCTGGCTCAACGCGCCGTAGAGTTCAAACACACCGTGTGTATTGGTCGTACGCATGGTATTCATGCTGAGCCGACGACGTTTGGTTTGAAACTTCTTCTTTGGCATCAGGAGACGCTCAGAAACCTGGAGCGACTCAAAGCAGCGGTCGATACCGTCAGCACGGGAATGATTTCTGGTGCCGTTGGCACGTTCGAACATCTGTCGCCAGAGGTCGAGGCCTACGTATGCAAGAATCTTGGGTTGAAGCCGGCACCAGTGTCCACACAAGTCATCCAGCGTGACCGGCATGCCGAGTTCCTGTCTGTCCTTGCCATAGTTGGTTCGCTATTGGAAAAGATTGGCACCGAGATCAGACACCTACAGCGAACCGAGGTCAGAGAAGCAGAAGAGAGTTTTGGCAAGGGGCAGAAGGGTTCAAGTGCAATGCCGCATAAGAAGAACCCGATTGTGAGTGAACGTCTGTGCGGTCTTGCCCGTTTGCTCCG
Organism: Bradyrhizobiaceae bacterium; assembly: GCA_024103135.1. GTDB lineage: Bacteria > Bacteroidota > Ignavibacteria > Kapaibacteriales > Kapaibacteriaceae > OLB6. Next base: position 40,465 of record JAGFIZ010000137.1, read on the forward strand.
AGGCAACGCCATGGCTGCCATGGAGAACAATGCATTGTGGCATGAGCGTGATATCTCACACAGTAGTGTAGAGCGTGTAATCTGTCCGGACTCTACCATTGCCTTAGACTACATGCTGTCGCTTGCAACGTCGATGATTGCCAACCTGGTCGTCTATCCTGAGAACATGAAACGCAATCTCGAGCTCACCAATGGACTCCCACAATCTCAATCCGTTTTGCTTGCCTTGGTTCGCTCTGGGATCACCAGAGAGGATGCCTATCGCTTGGTGCAACGGAATGCGATGAAGACGTGGGATACCGGACAGCCACTACTGACGATGTTGTTGGCCGACGATGAGGTTACGGCTGCTCTGGGATCGGAGGAGTTGCATGCCATCTTCGACGATGCCAGGATGTTGAAGAATGTGGATCTGATATTTGAAAGGTGCGGCCTAGAAGGTCGACCATGACGTCGGCTGGATGGATTGACTGATTCACTGCACGATTTGCAAATGGATCAAACAGTCGCTCGCGATTCGATGCATTGCAAATCCCAACAACGGTAAACGTCGCGTTCTTTCGAACTTCTGCTCGTAGCCACGGTGGGTCGACCGTGATGGAATCAATGCACACGCTAACCCGTGAGCTATCCCCCAACAGACACAGGTACTGGAGGTAGAGTTCATCACTGGTTTGGTCAAGTGCATCCAACGTGGCGGTGACGTATCGCGTAGTATAGCGCCTACCGGACCACCAGAATGCGCCTTCAGGCCATAGCACGCTGGCACGAGCTCGAACACGCATGCGCAACCTGACTGTCTGCGTCAAGGGAGCCTCGCTGACAACCGAGATTCTAACGACACCTGATTCACCGATGTGTCCACTACTATCATGGGCGATTACGGTGATCGTCGATGTCCCGCATGGCGCGAATCCTGTATGAGGTGGAAGAACGGTGTGCTGGTAGAAACCCTCGGTGCCATTGCGAGCACCATACAAGGAGTCTTGTGAACACGGTGTACTGGTTCCGGATGGACGTCCTGCCTTCCCAGCACTAACGTCTGTAGGTATGACTGCCTGCATTGGTGAGACAATTGCAATACGTCCGCCCCCTCCCCCGCCACCGGGTCCGTAACACCGTACCGAGGAATAGCTCCATCCACCATTTCCGCCTCGGGCATGAAGGATTGTTGTAGGGGGCTGACCACGAGTGATCAAGGTGTCGAACTTGAGGACAATGGTTCCACCCGCACCGCCACCACCAGCCCCATCACCCACGGCTGCTTGGGCATGCTCTCCGTCGCACAGGATTCGAGCCGTTGAGTCCAATATCAACACCTTGCACAGAATGACAACGATGCCGCCACCACTGCCTCCATCACTTCCTAGGAAATCATTTTGATGTCCACCGCCCCCTCCCCCTCCAAGCAGTATGATGCTTGCATCCATTGGAGTGAAGGACTTACCACCGATGCCACCAATGTTGTTTGATCCGTATTCACTGGTTTGAAAACCTCCGCTTCCACCATCTCCGACATGGCCACCGCCTGCACCACCAGCATTGCGTGCATTGCCGCCACCACCACCAAGCAATGCAGCGGCCCGTCCTGCATTAGCCGTATCGAACTGTGACGTTGGTCCATGCCCCTTCCCGCCGCCAAACCCGTGGTGCCAGGCTGCCGAAGCAATCGAGATCGAGGTGTCCATCGTATTGAGACTTGCCAAGCCGCCCGAATACCCTGCACCAACGGCATCAACAGTAGCGGAGATCACAACCGTGTCAGCCTTGATGGCGTAAACACCACCTACCCCGTCGTGATATGATCGAACGATAACATCGGCGTCGACTCGTACGGTCGTACCCGTAATAACTGGCACGGCTTGCGTGCAGGCTTGAACATCGAACAAGATCGGAAGGTCATCCAGATACAGACGATAACCGTTCCTGCCGACGATGCGTTGAATGCACCACCGACCAGCGGTGTTGCCCGAGAGTAGTGAGTCAGCAATCGTTGTGCATGACTGGTAGAGAAGCACTAGTCCAGTGTCGACCAACAGTGGCTCACTGCAGACAATACTACTCGTGCAGGTGTCGATCTCCACAACGCGAACGGCCTTAGGTGACCATGTGTGCGCATCAACGTGTATGCCTGTACACAAGCAGGCAGCTAATGCAAAGCGGACAAGGCTCGTTACCGTGATGTAGAAAGCACGCGCCATCGCTGGTCGGCTCCGTCATACCAAAGTGTAACAGCACCATTAGCGGGTACCTGGAGGACAACCCCTCCGGGTGTAAGGATGCGATTGTTGGCAGCACTATCGTATCCTTCGTTGTGTATTCCCATGCGCTCGCCGAGGTTGAAGATCGTGACTACGCGTCCTGTACGTCCACCATCCAGCCCCGTGACGTCGGCACCGGACACCCCGGTGATCACACGAACAATCGGCACCTCATTAATGTGCAGGTCGGCAGCAACTGTTCCTGTTGGAATGGTAACCGTCATGGGATTGACCAGGGCCGGTATCCCACTGTGTTGTGAGCTAAACAGGTGAACAAGCGATCGACTATTCTGACTGAATACAGACAGTGGAACTTGTGGTGGACGGTAGAGATCATCACTTCCAAGGAATACGTCGGCACCCAGGGCAGCAAGAGCAAGCCCTTGGGCATGTCCAGCAAACAATCCTCCTATTGGAAAGCCCTGGCCGATCGGAGCAGACTCACTAGTCCCCATCACACCAATTGAATATCCTGAGTGTGCCGAAGCCAGGCTCTGTGCCATACCATGAACTCCAATCGCAATTGTCCGTGTGCCTCCTGTTCCGCCGCGCAGAGAGATGCCGCGGACTCCGCAGGTTGTGTCGGACGATGCATTGCTATTGGAGGCACTTCGTCCCAGTACACCTACGCCCGGCGCACTTGGAACCGTTGTATACGAACTGCTCTGGGATAGTCCTATCACTCCCGTTCCAATCGTGTTGCCTCTACCAAGAACACCGATATGATCGGGACCCGCTGCCGTGGCGTCTACACCACGCCATGGTGGGGTGGTACCGCCAACGTCCACGCCTGTGCCATCCATGGCATTCAGCGCATTGTAGCGTATACCAGTCCCACCAGTTATGTCGACTCCCGTACCGAGCGTCGGACGGCTCGAACCTGTTGGTCCGCCAATTCGAATACCAGTTCCGTTTCCATTCGCACTGCTGGTAATGAGCATTGCTGCATCGTTGCCACCAGTGAGTCCGGTGTTTGTGATATGAATCCCCGTTGTGCTGGTGGTTCCCGACATATCGACCACCACGCCCTTGCCACCTGTTGGCTGCAGTGTTCCCACACGAACCATTTCTCCCGGGGCAGCTCCAGTGAGTTCACCAACGCTAAGCGACCCACGTATCCACGTCGATCCGTCGCCACCTATCTCGACTGCTCTGACGGAAGCGTTGGCACCGACAAGAAATCGGATTGGTTGTGGGATGGTGGACGATGTAGCTAGGACAAACGGGATGACTTCGTCAGTGTAGATCAGCGTGCCCGTCGAACCGTCCCACGCCGAACCACTAAGGTGTAGTCGTGTTGCAGTTAGTTCCTGTGTGTAACACAGAGGTGTGTTGAGCAGCACAACCACCGAGCTGTACAGAACGTGAGCTACGATCAACGAAACTCGTTTGATGACAGACAAACACCGCATGACGCAATGGCAATCAGATGTTATGGATTCAAGACAGCCCAGGCAATTCGATCCGTTGCTTCTAGTCCGACGGATGTTTCAACCGTAATCGTCCCCCCAGCAACATCCCTGCCCGTCACACTTACACCAATAGTCGTCCCCGCGCCGTTGATAACCGTCACGATAGGAACGCTATTCGCCGTTAGTGAAGCTCCGACGGTAATCGTGTGGTTGTAGGCTCCTGCAGTAGGAGTGTAGAGACCGTTTGGTATGGCAAACAGAGGACTTTGCCAGGACATTGCACCGCTAACGTCAGACGTGAGTACCATCCCACTTGCCGCGGGTGCCGATGGAGGAAGTGTGTACGTAACAGAGCCGGTTTGCGCCCCTGCACGCAGAGCAGTGTAGTCGGTACCACCTGCACTTGGCTCAAAGAACCGCAGTTCTGAGGCCGCACCGCTATTGGTTAAGGAGGCGTTGCCATGGACATCAACAAGACTCTGTGGAGTCTGTGTTCCAAAACCAACGTAACCAGCAGACGGACCAGCTACGCCAATCAGTCGAACTATCTCAGTGCCGTTTGTGGCAAGTACGAGGTCCTGTGCATTGTTGGTTCCCAGGTATTGCTGTCCAGCTTGCGTTCCTCCAGTGGTAATGGCTGTGCCTTCAAGTTGCCAGAACGATGCATCGGCCCAGTCCAATTGTACTGTTGTACCGTTGACATTGGAAGCAGTGAGAGTTTGGCCTGCTGCACCAAGTACTGGTGGTAACAGGACCGTATACCCGGTAACGCCGGTGGTCGGGATGGAGAGTGAGATGGTTTCTGGTTGTGTATTCCTGAGTTTAAGCGTACCGGTTGTCTGACTCTGCGCCAAGAGTGGTAAGCCCCCTACCACAATCATGCAGATGAGTGTAACTATTCGCATTGCTGTGAGCATAGATCCTCCGATGGTTGAATTGTGAAAAAGTGATGGTGTGATGAAGTACAACTGGTTTGTTGGAATGGCTTCGTATTGATGGTGGTGACGGCCTTATGGAAAGGGGCGATGGAGACGACATCGGCATCGCCGCTGTAGCGCTGATCATTGCACGTACCAGAGTATGTATTCACCCTCGATCAAGGGGGCCGAGGCTATCAGAGTGAACTCTCCCAGTGCATTGTCAATGTCAAGCACCGTCACCCCCACAACGGTTTTGCTTACAACGTGGGCATAGATCGTGGTGTTAGGCGGAAAGGGATTGTTCAGTCGAATGGTGAACTGGTACTCACCAGGTAATGCATCAATGCGTCCGCGTTGCAAGGCATTGGTCGCTGACACCGTTAGGGTCTTCCCCTGTCTGTTGACATGGATACCGTCCTTCCCAACAATCTCCACAGCACCTGCCACTTCGTTGACGGAGGTGACCACACCGGTAACTTCAGGGGCAAGAGCTTCGGCAACCAAGGCCTTATCGGCCAGCAACGCATAGGGAACACTGGTGAGTACGGTACGTGGCACGAGCTCACTTCCCCCATCGATGCTGAAGCCTATCCAGAGTGTGCCCGAACGGAGTAGACCAGGCGGCAATGGTATTGCCGATCCCGCTACGACGGTAGCGAGTCCGTCTACTACATCCGTTACCAGCGACTCGACGTGGAGTGGCGTCCCCCCCGTTGGAGTAGAGTACCATCGGGTAACGAGTTCATGTTTCCCATTGAACTGTATACCACCCTGTTCCAGGTACACCTGAAAGGTGATGGTTTGTGGGATTTGTGCAGAGCAGACTACGGCTCCGCAAACGATGAAGATCAGTACAAGTCTTTGCATACAATGACGCTGTTGCGCATCGTATGCAGAGTGTGACGCCTTGGCTACTTCTTCGCGAGCGGATTGATGATGAGTGTGTCCAGGTGGTTGCGGTACACCGTGCGGAGCGTAGCGATTCGTGGTTCCATGATCTCGACAAGGCGTGCATTGACCGAATCCGTATGCGTGCTCGGTCCCATGATTGCACGCTGGAGTTGCCCACGCGCCCAGATGTAACTATGCCTACTCGTGGCATGCGTGTTGAGCAACGTAGCGAAGGCCGATATTCTGTGGTGTTGTTTAGCCTTGGCTGTTTCTAAACTGTCAGCCAGCTCTGCAACACGAATGCAGAGGTGAACATCGTACGGACGTAGCAATCCATCGCGGGGAATGTCGGTAGTATCCGTGACAGCCAGGAGATTGTCGATTCCCGGAACGTTGGCACGGGTGAGTCCGAGTGACGTACGTGCATCAACGACGATAGACCAACAGAGGACAGTGAGGTAAGTCGCCGATGCGAGGACAAGGACAAGGAACAACACCTTGATTGGGCGCTTGAGGCGGCGCCATCTATGATGTTGTATGGTCATTACTCTTGGAACATCGCTTCGACAAAGGCAACGGAATCAAAGACCTGCAAATCATCGATCTTCTCTCCTACTCCTACGTAGCGCACAGGAACCTGCATGGAATCAACGATAGCGACGACTGCTCCCCCTTTTGCCGTTCCATCAAGTTTTGTTAGCACAATGCCAGTGATCGGTGAAACCTTGGCGAACTCACGTGCCTGGACCAGCGCATTCTGTCCAGTGGTAGCATCCAGGACCAGGAATACATCGTTGGGTGCATCCGGCTTGACCTTCTGCACCACGCGATTGATCTTCTCCAACTCCTGCATTAGGCCACCCTTGTTGTGCAGGCGTCCAGCCGTGTCGATGATCACTACATCGGTATTGCGTGCTTTGGCCGCCTTCACGGTATCGAATGCCACTGCAGCGGGATCTGCACCTTGTTGCTGTTGGACGATGTCTACGCCAGCTCTCTGTGCCCATACTTCCAATTGCTCATTGGCAGCAGCACGAAACGTGTCGGCAGCACCAATCAACACGGACTTACCAGCAGTCCTGTAATTATGGGCCAGCTTGCCTATGGTGGTAGTCTTCCCTACGCCGTTTACACCGACCACCATGATCACGTGTGGACGGTTTGCTTCGTCGATGGCAAACACGCGGTCTCGCTCTACCGATGGGCTTGCAGCCATGATCTCGGCAATCTCTTCCTTGAGTACATCCGTAATAAGACCAGCGTCCTCAAGTCGATCGCGGCGTACGCGTTCTCGAAGCCGAGCAATAATCTTCTGTGTTGTAGTAACACCCACGTCGCTGGTGATGAGAATCTCTTCGATCTCGTCGATGAGTGACTGATCGATTTTCCTCCCTGCAAAAAGGGCCGTCCGAAGGCGGCCTACCAGATTGTCTCGTGTTTTAGCGAGTCCTTGAGTGAGCTTGTCAAACGCAAGCTTCTCTCCAACATCGCTAAGTGTTTTCTTGAGTTTGTCGAATAATCCCATGTAACCTTTTGGCGTATTCCCACAAAGATATGGTCATCAAGATCATGGCTAGGATCATACTCCACAGCATCACCGTCGTGTTCTGCAGCAAGGCACTATACCCGGCGAGTGAAATCGCTGCAACGGCAAGCTTCCCACTCCAGAGCGATGGTGGAACTTCGACTGACTTGGTTGCCACGTAGAGTCCGCCTAACAAAATCACGACGTCTCTGGTCAGCACGGACAACACAAACCACAATGGCAAGAGTTCCAGGTAGACCATGATCACCACCACGACGCCTACCAGGACCTTGTCGGCCAATGGGTCCAGAATCTTCCCCCATTCGCTCTCTGTGTGCGTAAGACGCGCTACCCAACCATCCAACCAATCTGTTGCAGCGGCGAGTAGACAGAGCCAGCTTGCCGTCTCGTACTGGTGGTCAAGCAAGAGCATGGCAATGGGGATAGTAAGGACTAGGCGGACAATGCTTATGGCATTGCTAATCGTTAGTATGGACGAGTTGAGCTTCACGTTGTGCACCAACCAAAGGCATGAGTATAGCAGATGTGGCTAGACCGATAAACATAGGTGGAAAATCGGTCTGCATGAGTTTGTTGTACAGGGTACAGCCCGCCGCTACTGTACTTGGGAGTGCAATCCATAACCACGGTGGAATACCTTGTGAGGTGCGAAGTATGCGTTGTAGTGGGTGGACCACGGACACGATGAGTGGCAGGAGTAGGCCAGGTACAGCAATCGACGCAGCCATCATGATTAGATCCACGATGCTCGGTACAACCAACGCAGCCGTAGTACCAATAACACCGGTAATCAACAGCCCTACAACAAGGTGACGTTTTCGAATTGCCTTTACGCCAAATGCACCCATGATGTCGTGTCCTATCGTCGCGGCACACGCTAACGAGTATCCATCCAGGGCTGACATGATGGATGCCAGCAATCCGGCGACGAACACACCCTTCATGGCGTCAGGTAGTACGGCTTGTGCAACATTCAAGAAATGCCACTTGGCATCTACACTGGGTAGGAAGGCGAGTCCATAGAGGCCAATGGTTAGTTGCATGATGTCAAAGATTACCCACCCCGTGACACTAAGTATCAAACCACGGCTTGCCGTTGCAGGCGTCCGTGCCGCCGCAGTACGCATGTGAAATGCGGGATCAACAAAGGTCTGTAACGCAATGATCAGCCACACACCAACGCCCGTCCAGCCAATGTTCCCCGGGATGTCCCACGTCTGCTCAGGTAGCATGGCAATCATGGTCTCTACGCTACCAAACACCATGATGCAACCAATCGTCAACGCACCAAAGCCGGTAAAGAGAAGAATCACCTGAACAATGTTGGCAGCAACATCACTGCGGAGTCCACCCTTTGCAACGATGATTAGCGAGACAACTGCTCCGCCGGCTATACTCAGCCACAGTGGTGCACCAGATAGCGAAGAAACGAGAACGCCAAGCGAAAGCATGAAGGGGGCTGGGATCGCAATAACCATAACAGCCAGTGAGGCCACGAATGCCGCGCGTTTTCCAAACACACGCTTGATGTTCTCCGGTAGGGTCAAAGCTTCGGACTTCCTGATTCGTCGGGCGACGATCACGGCGTAGAACAATGCTGCAAGGTAATACGGCATGCCAAAGCAGAACATGAACATGATGCCGTTGCGAACGATGAACTCACCACTTGCCAATACACTTCCGTACCACGTTGCAACCAGCGTAGCAGCAAACAGTGGAGCAGTAAGCATTCGTCCGGATAACACGTAATCAAGAGTGCTTGACCGATCTGCATTTTGCGTGGAGCGAAGTCCACGAATACCTGCAATGATGCTTGCTGCGATGGCAACGCAGACAATCGTCCATCCCCAAACGCCCAAAGACAGGGTCATGGAAGCAACTTTCGTAAAAAGGTCAGGCGGTGCACCGAACAGGCACCAAACATGCCAAGAGCATCACGATGCTGCTTTGTGCCGTACCCCACATGATTGTCGAAACCATACATGGGGTATCGCTGGTGCACATCGTCGGTCATGATGGCGTCGCGCGTCGTCTTCGCAATAATCGAAGCAGCTGCGATGCTGGCACACTGCGCATCACCACCAACTAGGCACGTAGCGGGACGTACCCACTCGAGAAACCTGTTTCCGTCCACAAAGACATGACTTACCTGAAGCTGACCAGGTTCACCCAAGGCATTTAAGGAGAAAAGCGACTCATGCATGGCTCGAAACGTGGCCTGCAGGATGTTGATCTCGTCAATGACGGTATTGTCAACAATGCTGACGCCAATAGCGAGTGCCTTCTCAAGGACCGCTGCACGCATTTGCATGCGGAGCTTTGCCGACAGTTTCTTGCTGTCTGCAAGTCCACGAGGAACGTTTGATGGATCTAGAATGACTGCTGCAGCAACAACAGGGCCAGCGAGAGCACCTCGGCCGGCTTCGTCGACTCCAGCAACCAACAGTCCCCTGTCCCACCACGGCTGCTCATGTGTGGTCGTCGCATACTCGATAGGCATGTCAAGGCCTAATCGATAAGGGAAAGGAATTCCGTACGCAAGGATCCGTTTGAGACAAGCTCGCCGCGCATCACACTCGTTACCATCTCGCTGCTGTGGTGTGCCTCGACGCCCCTGGCAATCATGCAGTAGTGTTTAGCCTTGATCACCACACCTAGAGCGATTGGGTCGAGCATCTCCACCAGGAAGTCTGCCACTTGCTCACCAAGCTCTTCCTGTATCTGTCCCCTGCGGGCAAACCACTCTACAATCCGTGTGAACTTCGAGAGGCCGATAACCTTGTCACGTGGAACGTATCCTATCGAGCAGGTGCCGGTAATCGGCTGCCAATGGTGACTGCAGACACTCATGATCTTGATCCCTTTCGAGATCACCAACTCGTCGACATTCTTTCGGTTTGGGAAGACGGTGATGGCTGGCGCTGGTGCGTAACGTCCGGCCAACAACTCTCGCACCCACATGCGAGCCAGTCGGTAAGGGGTATCGGCACTGTTTGGATCATTCCTGTCGATTCGTAAGATCTCCAGGATCTCCGAAAACTTGCTCTCCAACTCCCCTTCCATCTGTTGTAACTCGGATTCGCTCAACACTTGCTGGCCGTTGGCATCGTACAACTCGGAGCCGTTCACACCAATGGTTGGGTAGCGTAGACTGGGATTCTTCAGAAAACGACGTAACTCTTCGTCGTCCAGATCATGTAAGGCATTCTTCAAACGATCATGCTCCATCATACGCGTGCTCCTGTGTGGCCAACCTCAACGGTGCGGACGAGTCCCGTACGATCCCAATAGTGAAGCGTCACCGGTTCCCCGGTATATAGCGCCGTGTTTGCATCCGACTCCCAGACCTTGATGCTGTGAAGCTCGCCACTCGGCAAATGATCGGCCAGTTGCTGCCAGAAGGCAATACAGAGATTTTCGACCGTAGGGTTTAGCCCATCCAGGAAATCCACGTCGTGATTCAGATGCTTGTGGTCAACCAGGTCGATCACACGCTCATCAAGGATAGTTTTGAGTTGCTTTAGATCGATCACATAACCCGTGGCAGGGTCGGGCTGACCTTTTACGGTAACCTCGACAACGTAGTTGTGTCCGTGTCCAAATGGATTGTTGCACTTATCGAACGTTTGTTCATTCTGGTCGTTGCTAAACGACGGGTTGAACAATCGATGTGCAGCAGAAAACGTCGCCGTCCGCGTAACATAAACCATACAAAGCTTTCGTGAAGTGGGATATTTGTAGGCAGAGGTAAACTACGATGAACTTCTTTTTTCTTTCGCTTTTCCTTGCCGCAACTCAAACAGCCGCGTTGACGGATGATACCGACACGTTATTGATGCAACCAGGGAAGAATATTCAAACCATGGTCATCAATGGCAAACTATCAGCCAGCGGTTCACAAAGCCTGCAAGGCATGCCGTTTCATGTAGAGATGGACTCCATGGGTTCGTACTTGCTTACCATGGGCGGTCCGTTTGGCATCACCGCTGCCAAGATGTATGCAACGGCCGATACGTTTGTCATGGTGAACTATCTCATGCAGGAAGTGTGGCATGGTAATCCGGATTCTCCATCACTCCGCTCCGCAACACACCTACCTTTGCCTGCATCGCAACTGATGATGCTGCTCCGTGGACGTGTACCTGGTAGCATTGCTCGCTTTTCTCGAACAAGGAAGGACGGTCAGGGGGCTTTGTATTCCGCAAGTGATTCGGCAGGTGTGGAGTATGTGCTGATTGATACAGTGCAACAAATTCTGCAACAGTATCAACGCAAGGACTCGTCGGGTGCACTCGTACTTGATGTTGCCTTTCAGGATGTTCAAGCCATCGATGGACTCCCACTTCCCCATCGCTTGCTTATTCGGAGCGGCACGTCCGGACAAGAAGCAACAGTATCGATCACCGATGCAGTTGTAAACCACGCGTTGCCTAAGCCCCTTACCCTTAGCGTTCCTGAAACATTCGAACGACGGTACTTCCACTGATGCGCACCCTCATTGCGGTGATGGCTGTTGTTGCGCTGTCGATGACCTGCACGGCGAAGGCGGATTCGTTGTTAGTAGATGCTCAGCAGACGTCGACTAGCCCTAGCCAGGTTGATACCGTTCGTAGGTCGGATATCGACACCACCGTGGTGTTTTCAGCTCGCGATACTGCACACTTTGCAGTCAGGAAGAAGATTCTACATCTATGTGGCTCTGCATCGGTACGTTTTAAGAAGCAGGCGCTGGAGGCAGAAGTCATTGATATCGATTTCGATCGCAGTACCATGCAAGCTCGCGGCGCCAGGGATAGCACTGGAAATGTAGTCGGCTTTCCCGTGTTTACCGACGATGGTGAAGAGTTTGCTGGTGAGACCATGTCGTACAGTTTCGCAACCAAGCGCGGACGTGTGAGTGTTGGCGAAACAACTGTCGACGGTGGCTTTTACTACGGTCGGCACATCAAACGTGTTGGCGAGAAAACCGTGTATGTCGAGGACGGATGTTTTACCACCTGCAATGCCCCATCCCCCCACTTCTACTTCAACTCGCCAAAGATGAAGGCCGTGATGGACGACAAGATCTACCTTGACCCTGTAATCTGGTATGTAGAGGACATTCCCGTATTCGCACTACCCTTTGGGTTGTTCTTTAGTCTGGAACGAGGCAGGCGATCTGGCCTGGTCATGCCATCACCGTTGATGACCAGTGATCGTGGAGTAGTACTGCAGAATCTAGGCTACTACTTTGCCGTTAGCGACTATTTCGATACCGAGTTGGCAGCAGATCTGACGTCGAAGGGAGGCTTTACGCTGTACAACAGAACACGATGGGCCTTGATGGATCGGTTCTCAGGCAATGCAGAAGTACGCTTTGGCTACACCAGGTTCTATGTGGATGCTCCCTATGCCATGAACATCGGCGTCACGCTCAATCACCAGCAACAACTACGTCCGCAAGAATCAATTACCGCCAATCTGGCCTTTGCTTCGACAAAGCTCTATCAGAATACATCGCTGAATCCAATGGACAGGGTGCTGCAGAATGCACGATCGACGGCATCCTATCAGCGAACGTTTTTCGACGGAACGACCTTGAACTTGAACTACGTGCGTGATCAGAACATGATCACTGGTTCCGTGACCGAAACACCAACAGCATCGTTTGGAATACCTCAGTTCTTCCCCTTGCGTAAGGTCATTTCTGGCGACCATTGGATGCGCGACCTCACGATGCAATACCGAGCCAACCTCCGATACTACAACAGTCAGCTACGCTCAGCCGATACACTCCCCTTCACCAATACGGAGTACACGGTACTCGAACATCGTCCACAGATAACCGTTACTCCCAAGCTGGGCAACGTCACCCTGCAACCCACCGTGTCATACAGTGAGAATTGGTACACTCAACGATTCGTGCAAGAAGTAAATCCTGCGGATAGTTCCCTCATCACCCACCGTGAAACAGGTATGTACCGCGAGTACACCTATAGTGCCGGAGTATCTGCAAGCACGTTCCTATATGGCATGGCCTATCCTCATATCCTTGGCATTGCTGCCATTCGGCATACACTGCAACCGGTCATCGGTATCTCCTACGTCCCCGATCAATCCGACACGAACCTAGGCTTCTTTGGTGAGTACATCAGCCCCATCACTGGTCAGACCGTGAAATACCGAAAGTATGCACCCGCAGGAAGTCTGGCTTCAGACAGGCAGCAAAGCAATGTGTCGTTAAGCTTGCTCAACAAGATCAGCGTCAAGCCAGAGCAAGCCGACTCCGATACGGTGGCTGTAAAACCCGTGGATGTCTTGACGATGAACATCAGTACGGCCTATAATCTTGCAGCTGACTCGCTGAATCTTGCTCCAATCACGTTTACCGTCCGTGCGCCAATGCTTCAAGGTATTGAGTTTGCATGCGGCGGCACCTTTAGTGCTTATGAGCAAGCCCTGCTTACCGATCCAGCAACGGGCAGACAAATGTGGCACGATGTTGCCCAGACCGTACTATCGGCCGGTAATGGACTTGCCCGTCTAACAGCATTCAATCTCCAGCTTGGAACCCGATTCTCCTCCGAGGGCGTGAGCTTTGCTGCTCGTACCATGGCCGAAGATTCCATGGCTGCTGACTCAACGAAGTCTGACATTCGCTCACGATTTGGTCAGCGTTTGAACCATCGAGATTCCGAGGTCGACATGTTTGCCGATCACACGAAGGGATGGAGTCCAATCGTCATACCCTGGGATGCGAACCTTAACGTGTCGTATAACTACACGCAGCAGAGTCCAGATGTGAGGACGGAGACGCTTCTCCTGTCATTCCGCGGGAATCTGAATCTTACACAGACACTCAAGGTCTCTGCATACGGGAGCATTGATCTCCTAACTGGTAGACTCAACACTCCTGTTGTGGACATTTCCAAGCAAGTACACTGTTGGAATCTATCGCTGAACTGGATTCCGACGGGCTTTAACCAGGGATTCTACCTCCGTTTCTCTGCTTCTGCCCCACAGTTACAAGGCTTGGTCATCCCGAAACAAAGCACACCTCTTTACCGATAGTGATAAATTCGAACCTATGTGTGGAATCGTTGGCTACATCGGCCCGCAAGAAGCCGTCCCAATCTTGCTAACTGGTTTGCATCGTATGGAGTACCGCGGATATGATTCTGCGGGACTTTGTTCTGTTTCGAACGGTCAACTCATCATCTCCAAACGTGCAGGACGCGTTGCCGACCTCGAGAAGGTTCTCGAACCCAACGAGCATTCCGTCAAGCTGGGCATTGGTCATACCCGTTGGGCCACCCACGGCCTGCCCAACGACGTGAATGCACACCCGCATACCGACGCGAGTGGCCGGATTGCCTTGGTGCACAATGGCATCATCGAGAACTATCTAGCGATTCGGAAGCAACTAGAGAACGCTGGCCTTCAATGCAAGTCAGATACCGATTCCGAAGTGTTGGCAGTGTTTATCGGGATGCTGTATGACAAGCTAGGCGACCTTGAGCTTGCCGTGCAGACGGCACTTCAAGAAGTCGATGGTACGTTCGGCTTGGTCGTTGTTAGCACCGTCGACCCTGACCTGCTTATCGCAGCCCGCCGGGGAAGTCCGCTTATCCTTGGCATTGGCAAGGACGAGTACATTGTCGCCTCTGACGCATCGGCTATCATTTCTCATACACGACAAGTAATCTACCTTGCCGAGAACGAGATGGCAGTGGTGCGGCGCAGTGGCTATACGACGAAGACCATTGCCAATGTTGCCACGCATAGTGAAATCGAAGAGATTGCTTTCGAGCTCTCACAAATCGAGCGTGGTGGCTTTGCCCATTTCATGCTCAAGGAAATTCATGAGCAGCCAAGCACCTTCCACGACGGTTACCGCGGACGGTTAAACATTGAGGACGGTAAGGTCCGCCTTGGCGGTCTGTCCAAAATGCAAGACAGAATTCGCGAAGCCAAACGAATCATTATCACGGCCTGTGGCACGAGCTGGCATGCAGCTCTCGTTGGTGAGTATCTCATTGAGCAACTAGCTCGAATACCCGTCGAAGTAGAGTATGCCAGTGAGTTTCGGTATCGTGATCCCATTGTCAATCCCGACGACGTGGTCATTGCCATTTCTCAAAGTGGAGAGACGGCAGACACGCTCGCTGCCGTGAGAGAAGCCCGGCGGAAGGGGGCTACGGTTCTCGGTATGGTGAACGTGGTTGGATCGACGATTGCTCGTGAAACTGACGCTGGTGTCTACCTCCATGCAGGCCCGGAGATCGGCGTGGCCAGCACCAAGGCCTTCACGTCGCAATTGTGCGTGCTGACGCAGTTTGCCATGTACGTGGGACAGATGCATGGCATGAGCCCAGAGCTCTCGCGGACAATTGCCCAGCATATCGATGCCCTGCCTGGACAGATTCAGGAAATTCTGGATCGTGCCGACGAGATGCGAACCATTGCCAAACAATATGCACGGTCCACCAATGCCCTGTACCTCGGTCGCGGTGTACATTTCCCCGTAGCACTTGAGGGAGCGCTCAAACTCAAAGAAATCTCCTACGTGCATGCCGAAGGCTATCCAGCTGCCGAGATGAAGCACGGACCTATTGCATTGATCGACGAGAACATGCCGGTGGTATTCATTGCCACAAAGGAAGAACTGTACGACAAGGTACTTAGCGGTATCGAAGAAGTGAGAGCACGTAGAGGCAAGGTCATTGCCATTGCCACAGAGGGTGATGAACACATCAAGACCGTTGCCGATCACGTGTTCACCATCCCTTCGACACTGTCCATCCTTAGTCCAGTACTTGCATCGATTCCCCTTCAATTGCTCGCCTACTATGTTGCTGTTGAACGAGGCTGCAACGTCGACATGCCTCGGAACCTCGCAAAGAGTGTGACGGTGGAGTAATCGTGGACACTCCAGTAAGCATTACCGAACTCGCTGAACGCATCAAGAGCGGTCATCGCAGAAGTTTAGCGGCCGCATTTTCACTCCTTGAAAGCACCAGCAAGTCCGATTCCGCACGAGCTAGTGAACTGCTCCAGATGATTTATCAACAGGCACCGGTGAAGTCCACACGACGTATTGCCGTGAGTGGCGCACCAGGTGCAGGTAAGAGTACGCTACTCGAGGCCTATGGACTTGCCCTAGCCAATCAGGGCATGAGGGTAGCGGTGTTAGCCATTGATCCGTCGAGTGCCAGGACGGGTGGAAGCATCCTTGCCGATAAGGTGCGGATGAACCAGCTTGCTGACCATGATGCCGTGTTCATTCGCCCCTCCCCTTCACGGAATGCACTTGGAGGCGTGAACGATGCTACGCGCAATGCCATTTTGTTGAGCGAGTTTGCAGGTTACGACGTCGTGATTGTGGAAACAGTCGGTGTTGGTCAGAGTGAGATTGCTGCCTCGTCGATGGTTGACCTCTTCGTGCTGCTCGTGTTACCTACGGCTGGTGACGAGTTGCAAGGGGTGAAGCGTGGGATTATGGAAGTAACCGACGTCATCCTTGTTACCAAGAGCGATATCGATCTCGAAGCGGCGCGGCGAGCCGCAGCACGATATACCGGTTCTAGCAAGCTCCTGACGCCTCTTCGAACTGATTGGACATGTAAGACCGTTACTGGCAGCTCGCTCGAACCTAACGGACTTGATGCCTTTATTGCAGTCGTTGATCAGTTCTTTGATCCAGTGCGAAGTGAAAGCATTGCTCTCAACAGACACCGACAGCGTGCGCTATGGTTTGACGAGTCATTGACGTTGGAGTTCAACCAACTCATCAAGTCGCTGCAACAATCCAATGCGACAATTGGCAAGGCAAGACACGCAGTCCTCCAGGGAGCAAAGCATCCAGCTGTTGCGGCTGCAGAAGTTGTTGAAAGGATTTCTATTTCGATTCACGATGATGGGAGTAGACCATAATGCTTCGCTTTGTAGATATTCAAAAAGCAATTCGTACTACACCAGCTGATGCATGGGCGATGTACGACTTTCGAGGTAGCAACTCGATTGCTACCACAATCCTGGATATTGCTCCCGACGCCCATTGTACGCGACGGTGGATGGTTGTGTGCCCGGCACAAGGCAAACCAGTCAAGATTGTGCATCAGATGGAGCAGTCTCCTCTTGATCATCTCAAAACAGACGTACGAACCTACTCAACCCATCAAGAGTGGGAGCAAGCTGTTCGCGAAACCCTAGCCCCCTACAAAACCATTGCCATGGAGTATTCGCCAAACAACGGACTTCCAGTTGTCAGCAAGGTCGATGCAGGCACTGTCGACATGGTTCGCAGCTTGGGACACACGGTGATTAGTTCAGGTAACCTCGCTCAGATGTTCACCAGCGTGTTGTCGGAATCACAGATCGCTGGTGCTGAGATTGCCGCCGGCAAGCTCCGTGACGTCATCTTCGAAGGATTCCGCTTTATTCGTAACCGACTACTTGCCAACGAACCACCAACCGAGTTCGAGGTCCAGCAACTCTTGCTGCGCACGCTGGCTGAGAATGGAATGGAGACGGACTCTCCACCAATCGTTGCCATTGGGCCCAATGCTTCCATGCCACACTACGCACCATCGGCCACAGGGAGTGCAATCATTCTGCGTGATATGGTCGTGCTCATCGACTGTTGGGCAAAGCATGCATCACCAGGTTCGGTGTTTGCTGACCTGACGTGGGTTGGTTATACCAGCGACAGTGTGCCTGCCGATGTAGAAGCAACCTTTCGCGTGATAACACGTGCGCGTGACAAAGCCGTAGAGCTAGTCAAACAACGCTTTGCCGACAATGCACAAGTGTGCGGGTACGAAGTCGACGATGCATGCCGTGGAGTGATACGCGAAGCTGGTCTCGCTTCGGCATTCATTCACCGGACAGGGCATAACATCACCACCGAGATTCACGGTCCAGGTGTGAACATGGACAATTTCGAGACCTTTGATGATCGGCCGATTTTGCCAGGCATGTCGTTCTCAATCGAGCCAGGAGTGTACTTCGCCGGCTCACTCGGACTTCGAACGGAGATTGATGTCATCATCGCTGCCGATGGTGAAGTGCGTATTCCTAGCGAACCCATGCAGTCAAGCATTCTTCCACTGTTGGCAGACTCGTGGGAACAATAAACCTTCATCGGCATATCGGCCTTTGTGCAGTCATCATAGCATTGTTGAGTGCATCGGTGAGCATCAACGCGCAGCAGCGCGATCAGGAGCGTATGGCCGTTACCTACGAACAAGGTGGCGATGCACGCAGTGCAGCGAGGATCTATCTCGAGTTGTTGCAAGGACAGCCCGACAACCGTCGGTACTTCGAAGGCGTTGTTCGCACACTGAACGCGTTGACGCAGTATGAAAGTTTGTTGCCAATAATTGATGACTATGCCAATCGACACCCATCACTAGAAGTCTTTCTGCTCGGAGGCGTCACCGCATCCAAGGCCGGCAAACCGAGTGATCCCTATTGGGAGTCAGCAGAAAAACTTGCACACGGTTCGGCCGAATCATACGCCGCCATTGCCAGGGCACAGGCCTCCGTGTTACAGTCAGCGAAGGCCGTGGTATTGTTCGAAAGGGCCAGGCAACTAAGCGGTCAGCAGAGCATGTTTGCCTCCGATCTTGGCAGACTGTATTCATCACTCGGCAACTACGACCGGGCAGTACAGGAGATTTTCAAGCAATACACCATGGATGGCAATGAGCAAGGTGCCAAGGGCTTGCTTGCGGCATTGATGGCAACACCAGAAGGCACAAAGTCTGTTGAGAGGGGGCTAGATTCTCTTGCTGATGATACGGACATCCTCCGGCTGCGATGGTGGTTTCTCACTCAGGTACATCGCTGGCCAGAAGCCTACACAGTAGTTCAGCAGTTAGATAACATCGAGAATCAGCGAGGTCGGTTAATCTTGAACTTCGCAGAGACCGCTCGTATGGAGCAGGAATACGCTGTTGCACTCAAGGCCTTCGAATCACTGCTCAACAGCACCGGAAGTACTTCTGTTGCTGCGTCGTATGGCTATACGGCTACGCTTGAAGAACAGATGGCGGCAACCGGACACCTGTCAGTAGATGATGCTCGAACGATCTACACTCGTTATCGTGACATCGCGCGAACCCATGCACAGAATCCACTTGCAGCCGATGCCATGTTACGAATGGCTACGTTGCAGGTGGAATACCTTGCCGACACATCCGAAGCAGTCGGCATTCTTACTGCCCTCATCAGTAAGTGGGGTGGAACGCGAAGTGCGATCGAAGGTAGCTTGTTGCTTGCCGATCTCTACTATGCCAGAGGTATGGAAAAGCAAGCTCAGGAGTCGCTCGCATCTGTTGTCAAAACGTCCACTCCCCTCTCGGCCATCGCAGAACTCAAGCTAACCGATTACAAACTGTACAACCAGCAGCTAGCAGAAGCCAAGTCGGAGTACTTGAGAATCAGTGCTGACCCTGCCTCGCCCGCTGCCAATGATGCGTTGGATCGTCTAGGATTGTTAATGTTGCTTTCCGAAGACAGTAGTGGGGTGGCTGATTTTGTTCGATGTATGAAACTTCAGGCGCAAGGTAACCGTCTGGGGGCGGCTCGAGCATATCAACATACGGCCGAGATTGCAACGGATCCCGACTTGCAAGACAGAGCACATCTGGAATCGGCGTTGATGTACTTCGAACTCCGCAATGCAGGAGAGGCCCTTGCCCAGCTTTCACCCGTGTTGCAGAAGATACCCGACAGTCCCATCGGTGACAGAGCATTGCTTCTTGTTGCCAACATGAAGGAATATGAAGGTGATAAGCAAGGCGCTATCACAGCACTATCAACACTTTTAGCACAATATCCACGAAGCATACTGACCCCTTCCTGTAGAGAACGAATTCGACGGTTAAGGGGCGACGTATAACGTATTGACATTAGGAGTTACATGGCAGAGACCGTATTTGCAGAGTTAGCGTACCAACGACCTGACGTTGCACAAACACAACAGAGACTTACTCACATTACAGATAGTATCAAGTCCAGTTCCAGTGCACAGAACACGATTGACGTGATCAATGCCTGGAACGACTTGCGATCCCACCTTGGAACCATGCAGGGATTGGCAGAGGTACGGTTTACGCAGGACGTTTCCAATCCTGCATACAAGGAAGAGAAGGAGTTCTTCGACCAAACCGGACCGACTGTCGGCGAGTACATGATGACGGTCAGCAAGGCCATCGTCGAAAGCCCCTTCAGAGCAGAGCTGGAAAAGCACTTCGGCTCGCTGTTCTTTACCCGACTAGAGGCAGGATTGAAGACGTTTACGCCAGAGATCAAGGAACTTCTCGTCCAAGAGGCCGCATTGCAAAATGAGTACAATGAACTCACTGCCAAGGCCAGAATTGAACATGACGGCATGGTTTACAACCTAAGCACGATTGCCAAGGTTGCCGAGAGTTTGGATAGAGACGTCCGTAAAGAAGTAGCCAAGAAAATGTATCGTTTCTTAGGCGATAACGCCGAGGCATTTGACCGTATTTACGACAGTCTCGTGCAGATCAGGCATCAGAAGGCTCTGGCCCTTGGTTTCGCCAGCTTCACGGAAATGCGATATGTGGAGATGGGGCGTGTTGACTATAACGCCGCTGACGTGAGTGCATTCCGTCAGCAAGTCATCGACACGGTCGTCCCCCTCGTCAGCCAGCTCAGAGCAGCTCAAGCCAAGCGCATTGGCGTAGACCAGTTGTACGTCTGGGACGAAAAACTCCATTTCCCGGATGGGAATCCTGTTGCCCAAGGCGAGCATGACTACATCGTTGAAGCCGCCTCAAAGATGTATGCCGAGCTCTCACCTGAAACCCACGAGTTCTTCAACGTCATGCTTGACCGTCAGTTGATGGACCTTAAGTCGAGGGATAACAAGGTCACTGGCGGCTATTGTACCAGCTTCCCAGAGTACCAGGTACCCTTCATCTTTGCAAACTTCAACCAAACCTCACATGATGTTGAAGTTCTTACACACGAGGCAGGACATGCCTTCCAGTCATGGCGCTCACGCACCTACACCGTGCCAGAGTATCAATGGCCTACAACCGAGGCTTGTGAGATACACAGCATGTCCATGGAATACCTGACCTGGCCATGGATGCATCTCTTCTTTGGCGACCAAACTGAGAAGTTCAAGTTTTTCCACCTCCAGAGTGCCATCATTTTCTTGCCCTATGGGTGTTTAGTTGACGAGTTCCAGCATTGGGTGTACGCGAATCCCACGGCGACCCCGACGGAGCGGCATGCCACCTGGCGTCGATTGGAATCCGTGTACATGCCCTGGCGCTTACATGGTGAAATCCCAGAGTTTGACGAAGGCAGGCATTGGCAATTCCAGCGACACATTTACGAAAGCCCCTTCTACTATATCGATTACACCCTAGCCAGTGCCTGTGCCATGCAATTCTGGGCCTGGTCGCAATCAGATCCCCAAAAGGCCTTTTCACAATACCTCAAAGTCTGTGACATTGGCGGAAGTATGCCATTTCTCGGCATAGTTCTTGCTGGTGGGTTACGGTCTCCGTTTGCCTCTGGAGTGATATCTGAGGTTGTTGGGGATTGTTTTTCTTGGTTAAAAAGGGAGTATCCGTCATATTTTTGACGGTTCCTCTGATTCCCCGTTCTGCGGGGAACAAAGAATAAGTGCGATAAGTTCATTACTTTCGCATGGTTAAAAACGTAAAGTAACAGTTGTTGAACCGCGTGTCAGAAATGCACATGACCCGATTCATCCTTCGTAGCGCTCTATTGAGCGCCTTGTTTGTTGCAGGACTATGCTCCGCAACAGCGCAAACAAACCCAACGCCATATAGCTTGGCGGGTGGGAACTATTCATTCACTTCGTGGGATGCCAATTCAGCGCCAGGCACCTACCCTACTTCCATGGTATTCCATGTGTTTACCCAGCGAATCGAACCATTTGCTGGTACGCTCACGGACGCACCGAAGGGAGACTGGGGACTTGCCTATAACCTGACTGGTGACGCCCGCCTTAACGGAGAAGGAAATAATGGTGTTTCCTTCTTTCAGACAGGTACTGCTCAAAGCGGAAACTGCGGTTTCCAAGGTGAAGCAGTTCTTGCTCTGAGCACTCTTGGTCGTGTAAACATCAATGTTTCCTGGGTTGGCCAGGTAACATCGTCAGGCACACGCCCATACAATCTGCGCTTGCAGTACCGTACCAATACATCATCGCCATGGGTGAATGCCATTGGAGCAGACGGCAACTATGTGCAGCTTTCGAGTGCCACTGACGGCATGAGTGCCAAGACGCTCAACTGGATGATGCCACTGGCGTTGGAGAACCAACAACTGGTTCAACTGCGCTGGATTTACTTCCAGGAAGCAGCTGGCAGCGGTGGACGCCCACGCATTCGCCTAGATGACATTTCGGTTACATCTGACAACCCAGTTGGTACGCCAACAGGATTGAAGGTGTTCTATATGTCTCCACAGAACCCATCGGTGAACACCAACTTTACCATGATTGTTCGCCCGGTTGACGGTTCTGGTGCAGTTAAGAATGTTTCTACAACCACAACCATCAATGTTGCACGTACTGCTGGTACGGGTACCTTAGGTGGTGTGGTCAATGTTGCGATTCCAGCTGGATCAAGTGCAGCTACCTTCTCTGCTGTCAACTACAATGTAGTTGAGAATGGCGTGACGATTACAGCATCACGCACTGCAGGTGATGTACTTACATCATTCACGACAGCTCCGTTCAATGTTGGTCCAAAGGCAGCTTACGCCGTTCTCTCAGGTGCTTGGCACCAAGAGTGGACTGGTCAGACCATCAACCCAATCACGGTCACCGTATATCGCACTGACAACACGGTCGACGTGAACTATACCGGCACCATTACGGCTTCTGGTATTGGGTTGTCTGGAACAACGGCTGTAACAGCAATGCGTGGTGTTGCTGTTTTTGATAAGCTTACACTTAACTTCTCCGGTGGTCAGAATCTGACGTTCGCTGTTCCAGGTCTGCCTAGCCAGTCTACCCCAACAATCACCGTAGTTGCAAGCCCAGGCCTTACAACGAACATCGTACCACAGTATGTGAACGGTGCTTCGGTTAATGGTTGCAGTTTGAGCGCAAACGTTGTTCCTGCCTATGCTCGAGTGACCTTCACCGGTCTTCAGCCAAACACTACCTATCGCTACGTAGTCGGTGGCAACAACGTTGCTGGTGTTCCTACCTCAACAGGTGGTGGCTATAACTTGAATTTCGATGCTGCTACGAACTCGTACGATTATTCTGGTTCGAAGGGACTTGAAACATCGTACAGCACGTTCAATTCTGGTAGCTCTACGTCCAAGTCACTGTGGATCAACCTCCTTGTTACCAATGCAGCAAACTTTGCAACTGGTCAGCCACTGTACTGGCAGGTAGCCCTAGGCGACTATGCAGGTAACTTGATTGGTTACTACCAGTTGTCCCAGACATCGACATTGGTCGATTACGGATCGGCAGCAACACAGCTAACCCTTATCGGTGACAAGGGCAGCCAGTTGAAGCCAAAGAACTACGTTGTTCTGTATGATAACACGGCTGGCAGTGGACGTCCACTTGCTACCTCAATCGTTCAATCCTACGGCACTACCGTTACCAGCTTTGCACAATATCGTTACTCAGCTGATGTTGAGAATGTAACTGGCGCTTGGATGACCGTAATGCCGAACTGGGTAAGCAACGGCGTTCGCCGCATTGAAGAACGCGATTGGAATGGTAACCTGGTGTACTCAACAGTTAGCACCGATGGTCAGTGGGACGGAATCTCGACCTACCCAACCGATGCAGCACAGTACTCTGGCGTTGCGGGTGGAAGCTCGAAGCCAATCTATATCTCGACCCCAACCATCAAGGTTTTCAGCCCAGCGTCACTTGATACGCTCTGTGCCGCCAATCCAACAGACATTTACTTCCGTGCTGATGGAATGGATACCGTCAAGATTGAGTATTCAATCGACGGTGGCATGACCTACTCGCTGATTGATGGTAACGTCGTTGTTGGAACTGATGAAGGCGAAGGCTCCGGTGACGATTATGACGGCGGCAGTTCTGTCGGTAGCAAGGATGGCGAACATGTAGATGCCACCTACGTAACCTATTCTTGGGTTGTCCCATCCGTAGGTTTCAAGGGTGACTGCTACATCCGCATCACTGGTGTTGACCGTCCAAACGAAGTTGGATACTCGACGAAGTTCACGATCGTTGAACCACTCACCTTCCTTGGTGATGTTGAGTCAAAGAACCTTTGCCTTGGTGCAACAGACACGCTGATTGCACTTGTTGGTGGTACAGCCGAATCATTCCAGTGGTATAAGGATGGCGTTGCAATTCCAAATGCAATCAATCCAATCCTCTACCTCCGTGATGTTCAGTATCATGCTTCAGGCGTATACTATTGCGTTGTTGACGGCTACGGAAGCTGCGGCTGGGTAATGACCAACGAAGCCTCTGTTCGCGTAGCTCGCGAAACAAAGATTGTCAACCAGACCTTTGCCGTTGCAGGCATCATCGGCGAAACGGCTACTCTTTGGGTTTCACCTGAAGTTCCAGATGATGTTATGGAGTACCAATGGTATCGTGGCACAACTCCTCTGGTCGAGAGTGCACACTTCTTCGGTACCAAGAGCAACCGTCTGGAAATCCGCAACTTCACGCTTGCCGACTATGGTAACGACTACTACTGCGTAGTAAGTGGCGTTTGCGGTACGGTTAACTCACGTGTTGTTCGCGTATTCCCTACCGGTGTTTATGCTGAGTTTGTTCAAAGCTCCTACAGCGGCTGTGCTGGTTCAGACATGACCCTCAACGCTGATGTTTACAGCAACCCACCAGGTGAGAACCTTGACATTCGTTGGTACTTCAACGGTACCATGCTCACGGATGGAGCAGACTACTCTGGCACACAAACACCAACACTGACCATCCATAATGTTCAGCCAGGTGTTGCCGGAAGCTATATGGTTCGTGCAACGCTGGCTTCGGATGCTAGCTTCATGTCTGAAGCTTCAGCTACTGTCGTTATTGCTACACCAGCTACTATCGCTACTCAACCAGCATCGGTTGCAGTGTGCGAAGGTGACAGCACGATGCTGAGCGTAGTTGCGAATGCTTCCGGAGATGTATCGTATCAGTGGGTACTGAACGGTACCGACATTGCTGGCGCAACGAAGGACTCCTACTCTATCGGTGCTATGTCAGCTGCAACCGCTGGTACCTATCAAGTTCGCGTTACCACTGCTTGCGGTTCAATTACTTCTGATAGCGCAGTTGTTGACCTTAAGGCAGCTACGAGCATCACGACACAACCAGAAGCAAACATTACCGTTGCTGTTGACAGCACGCTGACAATCTCGGTTGTTGCTGACGGTGCTGGTACACTTCAGTATCAGTGGTACAAGGATGGTGCAGCCATTACTGGCGAGATTGCCCCAACCTTTACCAAGGCAGCCTATGCCGATGCTGACGCTGGCAAGTACTGGTGTACCGTAACTGGTGAGTGTGGCGAGGTAACCTCCGACACCGCAACAGTTACAACACGTCCAGTTACAGGTGTAGACGAGCAGTTTGTTGGTGGTGCTATGGTTAGCCGCTTGGCTCCAAACCCTGCTGCTACTGCAACCACACTCAACATCTCGATGTCGGCACCAGCAATGGTCACCGTTACGGTTGTTGACGCTGCTGGTAACACCATCCTCACTGTAAACAATGCTCAGCTTCCAGCTGGTAACAATCGCCTGCCGATCGTTACGGCTCAGCTTCCATCAGGTGTGTACACGGTACAAACCATCATCGGTGGAGATCGCAGCGTTCAACAGTTGGTTGTTCTGAAGTAAGTCAGACTAACATTCTCAAGGGGAGCATGCATGAGCATGCTCCCCTTTTTTGTATATAGCAACATGCTGAGACCCTACGTTTTATCGCTCCTAGTTCTTTGTTCAACACTGGTGACCGTTAGCACTCAGACGTCGGCACAGTCTGTAGTTGTCAGTGAGTATTTTAACAACCCTGGACCGTCGGCGGCTAAAGAGTGGACGGAATTGCTTGTCGTTGACGATGATGTGAATCTCGTTGGCTGGACAGTGTTTGACCACTCTAACTTCAATCCTACTCAAGGTCCAGTATTCCAGGACATCCCTCTGTTTCGGCATCTACGTGCAGGGACAATCATTGTCATTGATCACAGAACTGATACGCCTCCACAGCAAATTGATACGGTAGCCGACGATGGCTTTCTTCTTCTTCGTCAGCTAGACAATCGTTTCTTCTCTCTCGGCGGTAATGGACTTGAT
This sequence comes from Bradyrhizobiaceae bacterium, assembly GCA_024103135.1. Classification (GTDB taxonomy): domain Bacteria; phylum Bacteroidota; class Ignavibacteria; order Kapaibacteriales; family Kapaibacteriaceae; genus OLB6. The sequence goes on from JAGFIZ010000137.1 coordinate 66,806, forward strand.
GTAAGTCAGCCAGGTGAACTGATCATCATTCAGGATAAGAACGGTAAGGCCGTCCATGCTTTAGGTCATTTTAATTCACAAGCGATTCAGCCAGCCGCCTACACTGACCTCACATGTCCGAAAACTGCATTCAATTCAAAGTCCGACCTTAGCAATAATCACAGTAATCGTGTTACAGGAAGGTCGCTCGCTGCATACGGTGCTGGACTAGGTACTGATTCTACGAGTTACGGCCCAACGGTTATCACTGCACCACCAGAAGATCCAGGAACAGGACCGAGTAAGGGGCTCCCTAACCTGATCGATAATCCAAAGCGCCTTGCAAAGCGAACCAATACCAACCAGTTGTTCTGGCGTGAACGTAGAGAACCGCAATGGAAGTCGGGTCCAACGCTAAACGTTAATTCATCTGACCCAACGAAGAACGTTCTCTCTTGGTCAGCACTAACCGACCCATATCCATCCGACGGTGCAACGGGCTACATGGTTCTGAGAGACACCACAGGGTTTGTACCTGCTTCGTTCCCTGGTGTTCATGACGGCACCACATATAAGGTTGGTGACAAGATAGGATCGGCAACCGTACTCGCTCTCCAGTCGACTGCTACTGGTACGTCTTTCGAAGACAAGAGCGCGCCGTGCGGCTCGACGTTTACCTATCGTGTTTACGGCTACCGTTATAGTGCCGATGACATGATGCCTGCTTCGCAGACAGCAGACACAACAGCGCGTGGTCGTCAGTACAACGAGCAGTTTGCTCAAAGCGCGACAATCAGTAAACCCAAGCCCCCTACACCTGTCATTACAGCATCGCGGTTGGTAATCTGTCCTGGCGATACGACGACGCTATCAACCACTGCAACTGCCGGTATTGAAAAGTACACGTGGCTGCGCAACGGTACTCCGATTGCCATTGGATTTACCACGCGTGGTGTTGTCTCGCAACCTGGGAAGTATCGGCTTGTTGTGACGGCTCCCGGAGGCTGCACAGCATCCAGCAATGAGATCGAGATTCTTCCACTTCCAGCCCCCAGTGTTTCGGTGACGCCAACAGGCATCCACACCATGTGTAAGGGCGACACTTTGTGGTTCACTGTGTCAACACCGGCTCCACAGTACGAACTGCTACGCAATAATGTGGTGGTCACTACGCAGACGTCACGTCGGTTTGCACTTACCGAAGACGGAGTCTATGCTGTAAAGCTGAAAACAGGTACACAGTGCGACGGGATATCCGAAACCATTGCCGTCACCATTCAAGACATACGGTACCACCTTGAGCCGACCGTGCTTGACTTTGGCTCACTTGGCGAATGCCAGACATCAAGAACCATGACGGCGGAGTTGGTGAATGACGGGAATACGGGCATCACCATATCCAGTGTGACCTTGCCGCCGGGGTATGCTTTAACGTCACCACCACCTGGATTTTCCGTAGAACCAGGAAAGCGCCAAACTCTTCAATTGTTGTTTTCACCAGCCTTGTCCGGGACGACGGCTGGTACGGCTCAGTTCAATGCAGAGCCATGTAATGTCTCCAGCACACTTGCACTAACAGGTGTGCGTACCGACGCTGCCGCGACACTCGACAAGGTGAATGTTGATTTTGGTGAGTTCTCTGCTTGTCCGGGTGCATCGATTAACAAGATCACAACATTTGAAATCACGAATAGCGGCACGGCTGCCATTGTTGTTTCGCCTCCTGCTGTTGCTGCACCATTCTTCTGCTCGTTTGCCAAGGACACGTTACAGCCAGGTGAGCACGTAACGATAACCATTCGATACATTCCGTTTGGACCAGACCTTAATCGTGCAGTGACGCAAACAATTATGTTCCCATTCGTGGGGTCGGATTGCACCGATACCATTCGTGCAACGCTGCGTGCTGCGTCCTATCAACCACGGGTTCAGTTGCTTGCCGATACCATCCATTTGGGTAGTGGCCAAGGCTGTGCGGATACCCTACTCGGCTCATTGTCGATAACGAATACAGGCAATGTTGCTGTGACAATCCCTAACGTTACGTCATCGAACGTCTCCTATTCAGGTCTACCACTTGACTTGCCCGTTGGCCAAACCCGCTCGATCCCGTTCGCATTTGTGATGGGAGGGGGCTATGGTATGCATGAAGAAACTGATACCGTCCTGCTGATGCCATGCGGAACGAAGGTGCCTGTTACCATCACGGGCTTGCTCCAGGGTACCGTGCTCTCTGCAGACCCACCATCACTGAATCTTGGCGATGTGCTCCTGTGTGAGGGCAATCCAGTACGCACGATGTCAACGACCATTAAGTCATCGATTGTACTTGACGGTAGTTCCGTAAGGTCGGTTTCGTTAAATGCTCCGTTTACATCTTCGCTGACTGTCGGGACGGCTCTCAACGACACCTTGCCCATAACCATAACCTACTCGCCAGTCGCTCCCGGAATATCTACCGACACGATGATTGTTGTCCTTGAGCCTTGCGGTGACTCTCTGCTCATTCCGCTAACGGCTTCGGCTGCCTCGGTGACCCGGAGCACGATTATCAGTAATCCAGACTTTGGAACATTGTCGACCGGCACATCAGCTGCACAGACATTAGTCATTGAGAACACAGGAACATACCCCATATCAGTTGACAAGCTTGCAGGCATCAATCCTCCGTGGTCTGTCGTCTCCGAGGTACCCACCCTACCAGCATCCATAGCCCCCTCCGATTCCGTGGTGGTTACGTTGCAGTACACCTATCTTGGTCCGGATCGAGCTGACACAACGCTCTGCACGAGCATTGTTACGGCTGGTCCATGCAGGGACTCAATCTCCCTTCGCTTGTTTGGATCGACCAGGCCTGATACCGTCGTTCCAATTCCGGATCTTCGGTTAGTCGTGCCCGACAACCAGGTTGCAACCATTGGCAAGGATGTTCTGATTCCGTTACATCTTAAGATTCCAGGCGCAGACTCCACGCAGTCGTCCTTGACGTTGAAAGGTAAGGGTGTTACAGACCTTGCTGTTCAAATACAGTATAACCCGACGATGTTGTGGATCAAATCCGTTGACAACACAAGAGGTACGGGCACTTCGGCTTCTGTTTCTGAGGTCACCCCAGGCGTAGCGCAACTTCGAATTCAGTCAAGTACGGAGATTATCGAGAGTGATTCGATCGTGATGGTACGAGCCTCGACCTATTTAGGAAATGCCATCTCCACTCCCCTCCACCTTGATTCGGTAAAGAGCAGTAGTACTGTGCAAGTCACCACTGATGATGGTGACCTTCGATTTATCGGTGAGTGCGCAGTAAGTACACAGGTAGTCGAGTTTGGCATCGCTCCACGCATTGACGTCGAAGGAATCAACGAGCAACAACGTACTGTCGTCTTGGGCGTAACCACGCTCTCGGATGAACCATTGGTTATCACCATTACCAACATCGAAGGTCAAGCCATTGATCGTGTTGTGGCCAATCTACGTCCAGGCAAGCACCAGGTTCATGTAGATGTTAGCCGCTGGCCCTCTGGCTGGTATGGAGCCACGATGCAGCATGGATTGTATGTTGGAACTACGGCATTCGTGGTGACCCACTAGTTTTGTAGAAATGAAAGTGGGGCACAATTGAAAGTTCTAGTTACCGGTGCAACCGGTTTTGTTGGTAGTCACGTAGTCGACGAGCTTCTTTCACGGTCGTATGACGTGTCATACATCTCTCGCGCTTCCAGCAATCACCGATGGCTGAAGGATAAGCCAGTGCAGTTGCGTGAGGGATCGCTCTATGATCCAGCGTCACTAGCCAAGGCCGTAGCCGATGTTGACGCTGTCATCCACGTAGCTGGACAGATTTCCGGCAGGAACGAAGCCGACTTTTATCGGGGGAATGTAACCACGACCCAGAACCTTATCGACGCTGTCAAGCAGCACAGACCCAACTTGCAACGCTTTGTGCATATCAGCAGCGGTGCGGTGAGTGGTCCTTCTGCAACATTGGACAGGCCTGTTACTGAGGCCGACCCGATGCGTCCTATTACCGCCTATGGCCGTACAAAGGCCAAGGCAGAAGAACTGGTCGAGGAAGCGCGCAACTATCTGCCGTGTACAACCGTTCGTCCGCCCGTGGTGTACGGTCCTCGTGACGAAGCCACCCTCACCTTCTTCCAACTTGTCAACAAAGGATTTGCTCCGCTCATAGGGTTCGAGGAAAAGTATGTGAGCATGATCCATGCGGCCGACCTGGCCCGAGGCATCGTCGAGGCCATGCTCCACCCTGCATCTATAAACAACACGTACTTCGTCACATCGGAAGAACAGTACAACTGGCAACAGATTGCCAACGTAGCGGCAGCCGTTTCTGGCCGACGCAAACTCACAACAATTCGTATTCCCCATCCACTGGTTCTTGCAATTGCTGGCATCTCTGGTGGCGTTAGCAAACTCACAGGCAAGCCCTCCGTGCTGAACTATGAGAAGGGGCAAGACATCATTCAGAAGTATTGGACATCATCCGGTGAGAAGGCCAGGCGTGAGCTTGGCTTCAAGCCGATGATCAGTTTTCAGGACGGCATCACGGATACCGTAACCTGGTATAAAGAGCAACAATGGCTGTAAAGTGGCGACAGCTGTTGCAAGGTGCAACGGGCATTGCGGTTACTACGGTAGTCCTGCTTGTTTGTATTGCCTACTTCGCCGTTGGTGTAGCCACACGCTCACACCCAACGGCGTATGACGAGACGTTAGCAGAGGTATCCGACTCTGTTCGAATCTTCCGCAATTCATTCGGGATTCCGCACATCGTTGGTGCATCAGACCCAGATCTGGTCTACGCACAAGGATATGCTCATGCACAGGACCGGTTATGGCAGATGGATGTTTGGAGAAGGACTGCACAGGGTCGGCTTGCAGAGATCTTCGGTGAATCATATGCATCAACCGATGCATTCATGCGCAGCATGGATTTGCGAAGAATCGTCCACCAGCAATATTCCTCACTCAGTCCAGACTCGAAGAAACTTCTTAAGGCCTACGCCAATGGCGTTAGTCGGTGCATTGCAAACAACAAGAACAAGATGCCCTTCGAGATCGATGCACTCGGATATTCGCCGGAGCCTTGGACAGCTGAAGATTGCTTGTTGGTTGCACGGTTGCTGGCACTGCAGCAGAGTCCATCAGTCTGGAATGATGTGGTGTATGCACAGATAGCACAACAGCGCGGACTCGATGCCATGCTGCTCTATGTTCCAAGAAGTACGTCCGGTCCATATTCTCTTGACACCAGCACAAGGGCGGGTAGCAGCTTCGTTCCAAGCAATCAGTTTGATTCGACTACCATCGGTGGCCAAGCATTGGGATCAATGCTCGAGACGCTGAAAGAAGTACACCAACGCATCGGATTCCCCACCACCACCCATGCAAGTAACTGTTGGGCTGTAGGCAGAGGAAGCGACGGAGCCATTCTCGCCAACGATCCGCACCATGCTGTTGGATTACCTTCACGTTGGTATCAAGTACACCTGACGTCACCCTCGATGAACGTGGTTGGGCTAAGCATACCAGGGTTGCCGTTTGTGTTGTCTGGAAGGAATGACTCGTTGTCTTGGGGGCTTACCAGTGCCATGGTAGACGATGTGGATTATGCCGTTGAGCGCGTCGACCCAAGCAATCAGAACTACTACTTCGAGGCAGATGGCAGCAGAAAGAAGTTTCGCTATCGTCGAGATACGATCAAAATCCGATCAGGATCGGATTCGTTGATTGACCTGCGGTTTACCTCTCGAGGTTGCATTGTATCGGATGCACATCCATTGCGTACACAGACCACCTTGCTTCCCGTACATGGTCAGCCTGCATCCAAGTTGCTTCGTTCAACAAGCTTGATTATCCGATGGATTGGTCAATACAATTCGGACGAAGTTGCTGCACTGTACCGCATCAATCGTGCACATCGAGTCGAAGACGTCCACCATGCAGCGAGTCTATGGGGTTCACCCGCACTAGTGGTGAACGTTGCTACAAAGTCTGGCGTTGTTTCTACGGTTGGAATGGGCTATGCACCCAACCGTTCCGGCATCGATCCACTACTACCGCATTCAGCTTCGAAGCCCATGCAGGGCTGGAACGGTGTGGTCAAGCTATCAGACATCCCCGCTATCGTCAAACGCAGTCCTGGCTCTGTTGCTAGTGCGAACAACAGGATTGCTGCCACGGGCATCGCAGCACAATCGTTTCTGTGGGAGCCCAACTCACGCATCGTGCGCATCCAGGACCAGCTCGACGTCTATCGCAATATGTCGGCTCGCGACGCGCAGGTGTTGCAGCAAGACGTTACATCACCTTACGCCTTGGAGTTCACAAAGACCATCGTCCCCATCATCAAGCGCGCACGGAAGCGATTCGGTCCTACGGAATTGGCTGCGCTTTCTCTACTTGAAAAATGGGATGGGTCAATGACGGAAGTCTCCCCTGCTGCTTCAATTCACGCGACGCTCCTGCAGCACATGGTGACCAATACGTATCAGGACGAGCTTGGCATGCCCCTTTTCAATCTTTGGTCATACCTCCACAGTATCCCGACGCGTCGCATCCTCGAGATGCTAAGCGAACCAATGAATCCTTTGTTTGACGACCTACGTACGAAGGACAAAGAGAATCTTGCATGGATTGCCGTACGTAGCTTTCAAGAGGCAGTTCGAGATCTTCAGCAAACCTTTAACAACACCGATGCTCGTTCATGGAAATGGGGTTCACTCCACCAAGTGACCTTTGAACATCCGATGGGAAGCCACCAGTTATTGAAGCCTGTAGTGAATAGCGGACCCTATGAAGTTGGCGGAAGCTCTACGACCGTCTTCAACACTGAGTGGAATTATGCCAAGCCTTTTGCAGTACGCTCGACCGTTTCTGCGCGGGTCATCAGCGACATGTCGGACAGCGTGCAGTATTGTGTGTTGCCAGGTGGTATCTCGGGTCAGGCACTTGAAGGCCACTATGCCGATCAAATCCAACTCTGGGCAAAGGGCGGATACGTGAGGATTCCTGTTTCTGCAACACCCGATGTTACCTTTAGAATGTACCTCCTACTGGTACCAACTTCCGTACCTTTGTAGGTTTCATTGACAACTGTTTAGCATTATTTCTGGTTTCTTTATGACGCTCTCTTGTAGCACCACACCACTGCAGAACTTTAAGGCAGACGCAATTGTGCTGTTCATTCTGCAGGACGCAAAAGCTTTTGCTTCACAAGCCAAATCGCTGAAGTCAATGTTTCCCAACCTTCAACCGGTCTTTGATTCGGGCGATTTTACTGGCAAGGCCTTGCAAGCCGTCACGGGCTACGTTGGTGCCACAACTCGACGTGTGATTTTAGTCGGCCTGGGAGAAAGTGCCAATATCAGTGCTGAAACACTGCGTCGTGCTGCTGCTACAGCCACGAAGCGTGCTGCATCACTAACGTGCAGTCATGTTGGTTACGTATTGCCGACCGTCAAAGGACTTGATGCCGGGGTTGTTGCAAAGGCCATTTCCGAAGGTGCCGTGCTGAGTCAGTATGGCTATGTCAAGTATAAGACCACTGGCAACAAGGAGTTCGTTACCAAGTTTACCGTACTTGCCGATGAAGCTCAAGCCAAGCTTGCAAGAAAAGGAACAACGGAAGCCACGGCCATTATCGAAGGCGTAAACGAAGCCCGTGATCTTGCCAACGCTCCTAACTGTGAGATCTACCCTACCGCCCTTGGCAAGCGGGCAGTAGAACTCGGAAAGAAGTACGGGTTTAAGACGACGGTACTTAACAAGAAGCAGATTGAAGCGCTGGGAATGGGCGGCTTGCTTGGTGTAAATCAGGGCAGTGTACGTCCACCTTCCTTTATCATCATGGAGTACAACGGTGGCAAGAAGGGCGAGCAGCCAATTGTACTTGTTGGCAAAGGCGTCACGTTCGACACTGGAGGCATTAGTCTCAAGCCAGCCGCCGGCATGTCCGATATGAAGTCAGACATGCATGGTGCAGCATCGGTGATTGGAACCATGATGAGCGTTGCCAAGCTCGGAATCAAGCGCAATGTGGTTGCCTTGGTACCATCGACGGAGAATATGCCAAGCGGTACGGCCGTTGTGCCAGGCGACATCCTGAAGTTCATGAACGGCCTCACTGCCGAGATCGACAACACGGATGCCGAAGGCAGACTGATCCTGGCTGACGCATTGTGCTATGCAGCGAGGTACAAGCCAGAGGTTGTCATTGACCTTGCAACACTTACGGGTGCCATTGTTATCGCTCTTGGCAATACCACTACAGGTATGATGGGTACGGACACGAAAACCATGAAGAAGCTTAGCACTTCGGGTGCATCGACAAGTGAGTACGTCTGTGAGTTACCTCTGTACGAAGAGTATGAAGAGCTGATTTCCAGTGACTATGCCGATGTAAAGAACAGTGGTGGCAGACCAGCAGGTTCGATTACAGCCGCCTTGTTCCTTAAGAAGTTTGTCAGCTACCCATGGGTACACCTGGATATTGCCGGTACAGGCATCGCTCCAAAGGCAACTCATTACTCACCCAAAGGTGCAACTGGCGTAGGTGTACGCTTGCTGACCGAAGCTATTCAGAATTGGTAATTGGCAGGCCTATTGCAGTGAGGTTTGGTACACACGCAATAGGTTTACGCCGAGGAACGTCTGTGGACGAGTGTAACAACCGATTTCAAGAATCAGACTACAGGACCACAACATGATGCGCTTTTTTGGAGTGCTCGCAGTTTTAATGACGATCGTTGCATGTCAAACGAATGCTGGTAACCCAGTATACGTGATTGATGCCGTAACGCCACGTGGCCAAATCGTCCCTGACTTTACATGGAAACAAGGTAATACGACCAATACCTTTTCTCAAGTCACCAAGGGGAAGATTGTGGTGCTGAATCTCTGGGCAACGTGGTGCGGACCATGTCGGAAGGAGATTCCCGATCTCATTGAACTTGCGAATGAACGTAAGGATGTGATGGTGATTGGCGTAAGTGTAGACGATCCCAATAAACTCAGTGCAGTTGTGAACTTCGTCGAAAAGAATGGTATCCAATACCTAAGTCTCATGGATAGCGCAAAGAAGCTGTCTCAGGCCTTTGGTGGTATCACGGCAATCCCGACGACGTTTATCATCAAGGACGGCGTCATCAAGCAGAAGATCGTTGGTGCACGCTCCAAACTGCAGTTCATCGAGGCAGTGAACCAGGCAATGTAATTGCCTAGTACCTCCTATCACTCCGTCCACCTTTGAATGATCATCGACGGCTTCACTTCTGGTGAAGCCGTTTCTTTTTGTACGACACTATTCAGAACACACTTGGTAAGGGGCTCGAGGCAATCGCGATTCGAGGCTGATATCGTTGCCAAACGCTCACCGGTGTTGATCCAGTCGCCAACGTGTTTGTGATAGACGATTCCAGCAAAGGGATCAATGACATCGGTCTCCTTCTTCCGTCCAGCTCCTGCATCAAGGAGTCCTTCAGCCGTAACCATTGCATCAATCGACGTTATAGTCCCGGATGACCTAGCAGTAACGTCAACCGACGGACAAGCAGCAAATGCTTGTTCGCCTGCCTGATAGTCGCCGCCCTGACGACTGATCATGTGATGAAACTCTGCGTGAGCGCTACCACTGTCCCAGCATTCCACAACACGCGCGGTAGCTGATTCAATGTCAGCGTTGACGTTCGCCAATACAAGCATCTGCGCAACGAGTTCGATCGTAACCTCCTGGAGATCTGTGGCGCAGATTGACCGATTTGACAATGATCGTTCGGCTTCGGCTACCTCGACCCAGTTACCACAGGCATAACCCAGCGGTGCATCCATCCTGGTGAACACAACACTTACAGGGAGCCCTGCAAGCGCGGCTACAGAACGAATCGATGCGGCTAATGTCTCTGCCTGCTCAATGGTCTTCATAAAAGCTGCAGAACCAACCTTGACGTCCATCACGAGCCCGTTGAGTCCTTCTGCCAACTTCTTCGACAGAATCGATGCTGATATGAGCCCTGTGTTCTCAACGGTCCCAGTCACATCTCGCAATGCATAGAGGATCCTGTCGGCAGGCGCCAGAGTTGCTGACTGTGCCGCCATAAACAGGCCGTAAGTCTCACGTAGTTGAGAGAGTTGGTCCATAGACAGCTGAAGGTTCATACCAGGAATGCTCTCCAACTTGTCAACGGTTCCCCCGGTGTGCCCAAGCCCCCTTCCGGAAATCATCGGAACGACCAATCCGCATGCCCGTGCTAGTGGTGCAAGGAGCAGACTTACCTTGTCGCCTACTCCGCCTGTACTGTGTTTGTCGATAGTGTTCCTGGAGCCTTGCATCGGCTCCAGGCGTTCTCCACTTTCGGCCATTGCCAAGGTCAACGCAGCAGTTTCATCATCCGTTAGTCCATGGATGCATGCAGCCATCAAGAATGCGGCGGCTTGCGGTTCGCTTACCGATCCGTCACAAAGTCCGCGGACAAATGTGGCGATCTCCGAAGTACTCCATCGTCCGCCATCACGCTTGAATCGTAGAAGCTCCTTCGTGCTCTTCATAGCTTTGTATCAATGCTTGAACATGATCATCGGTTGTCGCACAATCTACGCAACGATTTGCGCCAGCTTCATCGTAGCGTGCACAGAGAAAGTCAACGGCGATACCTCGCTGAGGGTACACATGTCTGCGCTGACCTTGCTGCTTCGGAACAGCGCGCTGATGTCGTGGTGCTGCGCGATGATGCATCGGCCGAAGACAGAGCCATCGCTAATGCTCTATGTTCGAAGGGGGCTGAGTTGCTGTTCTGTTCCGAGAAATCGATGGCAATGATCAGCACGACTAACGCTCCCCAATCGATTGTTGCAAGAGTAGCATTCCACGAAGAGAAACAACCGGGTGATCGGCTGTTGTTGCTTGATGCTGTATCCGACCCAGGGAATGTGGGGACAATTATCCGCTGTGCCTCGTGGTTTGGCTTTTCGGATGTTGTCCTAGGCGAAGGTTGTGCAGACTTGTATAACTCAAAGACCATTCGGTCATCAGCCGGTGCTTCGTTCAGGGTGAACGTATTACGTCATTGCAATCTTCCAGTGTTGCTTGATACTCTCCATGGGGTGACCGTTGTCGGTACTGTCCCACGTGGTGGCCAGCCCCCTACCATCCTTGCATCAGTTGAATGTCTTGCCTTGGTTATTGGCAGCGAAGCACATGGTATTTCTGACGAGGTTCTCAAACGGTGCTCCTGCAACGTTTCGATCCCAGGTGTGGGTGACACTGAATCACTGAATGCAGCGATGGCAGCAACGATTCTTGCGTACGAGGCAAGAGTGCAACGATGACGCTGTTTACTCCAGGTCCGGTACAACTTTCGGCAGAGGTGCTGGATGCACTGTCACGTCCGCTACTCCACCACCGCTCTGCTGAGTTCACGCAACTGTCGGTGACCATGTGGCAACACCTTCAAACGGTGTTCTGCACAACCCAGCCAGTACTCGTGGTTGCAGGAAGTGGTACTACGGGCTTGGAGGCAGCCATGTGTAGCACGACGGCGGAGTCGGATACGATTGTAATCTGCAGTCACGGTCGGTTCGGCGAGCGCCTTGTGCAGATTGCACATTCACACGGCTATAGAGTCGTCCACCACCATGTTGCCTGGGGATCAACGATCGACGTACAGGAAGTTGTCGACGTGATAACGAACACACCTTCCGCAAAGGCGCTTTGGCTTGTGCACGCCGAGACGTCGACAGGTGTTGCCTTGCCTCTTAGAGACATTGCACTAGCCGTACGTAGCGTTGCACCTGACCTGCTGATATGTGTTGATGGCGTTACGAGTATCGGCGTACAGGAAGTGCAGACTGATGCGTGGGATCTAGACGTTGTCGTGGCTGGCTCGCAAAAAGGACTATCCGCTCCTCCTGGTCTTGCAGCAATTGCTGTAAGTCATCGTGCTCGAACGGCCATGTCTGGACTCACTGTACGATCACACACTCTGAATCTCGCACTAGTACATGCTGCGTATGAAGACCAGCGATGGTATTGGACACCACCGGTACATACGGTGGCTGCGCTAACGGTATCGTTACAACGCATCGTCGACCAGACGGTGCAGGCACGGTGGCAACACCACGAACAGCTATCTCAAGTGTTGAAGGCTGGACTACAGAAGCAAGGACTGACGTTGTACGGCGATGCTACGGCCACGGGTGTCATCGTTGTGAACCATCCACAACCAAAGGCACTACGCGACGTGTTAAGGCGAGAATGGGACATCGTTGTTGCTGGTGGTCAAGGTACACTACAACACTCTGCTTTTCGAATTGGCACCATGGGTGCCCTCGAGATGAAGGACATTGAGTTCTTCTTACAGTCATTGAATGCAAGTCAGAATCTCCTCCAAGGATCATGACAACAATCGTTCTCGCAACAGGCAACACACACAAGGTGCAGGAACTGACCCTGCTGTTCAACATGAACGGATGGAATCAGATCACTTTGGTGCCGATCACCAGTTTGGTTCCGGATTTCGCACCAGTTGAAGATGGCGAGAACTTCGAAACCAATGCCTACATCAAGGCACAAGCTGCCTACGCTGCAACGGGGCTACCTGCTCTAGCCGACGATAGTGGTCTGGAAATCGATGCCTTGGATGGTGCACCAGGTGTGTATAGTGCACGCTTTAGCGGCGATAATGCGACGGATGCGAGCAACCGTGCAGAAGTCCGGAGGCGTCTTGAAGAGAAAGGACTTTCCTCGTCAGTAGCTGCCTTCAGGTGTGTGCTCTGTCTGGTAACGGACAATCAAGTACTGTTTGGTGAGGGGGCATGTACCGGCACAATCAGTATTGCTGAGAAGGGCGATCATGGATTTGGATATGATTCGATGTTTACTCCAGATCAAGGGCATCTGACGTTTGCAGAATTGACATCAGAGCAGAAAGCACGGCACAGTCATCGTGCCATGGCCGTTGCCGATCTAGTGAGGCGGAGTTCAAATTCAACTAACGTCGATACCATCTCTAACACTCGTTCAGAGGCGGACACTAGTGATCTGCTCGTTGAAGCCTGCGTACTCAGCACCCTTGCTCGTTGGTCAGACTTGCAACAGCTCTTGCAGGACAACATTCGATCAGAGAACAATTGCGCTGAGTTATACGAAGTCCTCCTTCAGACCTACCTCTTTGCCGGTTATCCTGTTGCACTCGAAGCGCTCAGCGTGCTGCATACCGTAGCAACGGCGAAGTATCCTCACCTGCAACGTCGTGCTGAGACCTTTGATGAAGTAGTGTTTCGGGAAAGGGGGCTTGGCTTTTATCGTTCCGTTTACGGAAGCGTAGCCGACAAAATGCAAGCAGCCTTGACCAAGGTTACCCCCGACCTAGCTGACTGGATGATTGTTGAAGGATACGGCAAGACCTTGAGCAGACCAGGAGTCAGCCCCATAAAGCGTGAATTGTGCGTGGTGGCTGTGCTTGCAACACAAGGACACATGCGTCAACTTACCTCACACATTCGTGGGGCTGCTTTACTTGGGGCGACAAGACCGCAGATTGAGCGAGCACTAGCACACGTATGGAAGCACGGTAGCAGACACCTTCAGCAAGAGATCGAGGCGCTGGTGTTATCCTACTCAGCTGTCTAGTTACGGCTTTTTGAAGAGGAAGATAGGTGCTTCAATTGCCGAAGCGCCAGCGAAGGTTCCTAGTCCACCGTGAACGTTACTTAGTCTGTAGTCGTACTCAGCGCGACGTCCAAGACCAACACTCCTAAACCAGTTCTGGAAAGCGTCATCACCAGCATACACAATGATTCTGTGGTTGCCGAACCATTTGAACGCTGCCCATACTACGGGCGTGTTAGCGGCCAAGCTAAAGCCATAGCGCGTGCGCTCACTTGCAACGAGTGTTCCATCCTGGAAGTCTTTCTTGCGAATACGACCATTGGTGTCCGCGGTGGCTGGTATCAGATAACTGCCATAGTTCGTGGTATCCAAACATTCAACAGCGATCACGTACTGGGTTATCCCGGGCTGTCCTTGCCACGAGATGCCCAATGAGTCTACGGGCTTCAGCTCATTGTCCTCACCAGGGTACCATAGGCTATCCGTTGGCTTCCTTTCCCAAACAAACGGTGCCTTGGTTCTTGCTGTTGCCGTTGCATGTTTTCCTATTGCAGTCACACTCAGCTCGTAGGTGCTTTCGTACTTGACGCGAAACGAAGTATCGGCTGGTAAATAGTTGCCACCCGTAGAATCATCGACAAAAACCATGGGGATGGGCGTTCCATTCTCCAGCAAGGTCACCTGTGCATCACGGATGGATGCTGTGGCCAGCTTGAACGTATCGGAAATTGGTTGGCTTTGATAAACCCGCAAATGGGTAATGGGTTGGCCGGCGATGACAAATCCTTCAATCACTAATTGTGGTACGTAGTCTTCAGGAATTGGGTCGGCGCAACCCTGAATTGCAACTAGAGCAACAACACCGAGAACAACGGAATACAGTAGACGTCTCATTTAAAGCGCACCTCAACGGAGATGGTTGGAAGGATAGGAAGCAGGCGAACATCGGTAACGGTGGTGACCGGTTTCGATGTGTCGTAGTAGCGGAACCAGATGTCGCGTCGGCTATACACGTTGTAGATGTCCAGGAAAAACCTGAACGGCAAATCCCACAACGTTGTGGAATAGTTGACGTTGAGATTTAACTGATGTGAACCCGGTAGACGTAATCCCCAGCGTTGTGACGGGTACACCATTACCAAGCCCCCTTCCCAATCAGGCATGCTGCCAGCCATCTGTGAAGTAGCCCCGGTGTAGGATTGTCCGCTCTGATAGGTAAAGGTTGCTCCGATCTCCCACTCATCAGACAGTGAGTAGAGTGCATTGACCTTGAAGTCATGACGTCTGTCGTACTTGGGTCTGAAGCGCGCACCTTGGTTCACACTGTCAAACTGTGCGTAAACGAAGCCAAGTCCATAGCCGAGCCAGCCGGTGAGCCGACCCATCTTCCGTTGAATGAACAACTCGGCGCCGTATGATTCTCCATTGCCGATGTAGAACACATCTGATACCGTGCTGGCTTGAGCCTGTCGGAAGCGAAGTTCGTTGAGATTAAACATGCGTTTATAGTAGACGTCCACATTTAGTGTAAGGCCTTCGAGCGGCTGCGTCTCAACGGCAACGATGTAGTGGTCGGCTCGTGCAGCAGGTACGGTAGTGTCTGTTGGTAGCCAGGTATCGAAGAATGAAAAGTCAGGGAACGAGGCAAGTCGTAGATACTGGTGGAACTGTCCCCAGGCTGCCTTCACGGCAAGCCCATCAGTAAGTTGCATACGAGCGGCAAGGCGTGGGTCGAAGGTGGTAAGTCCACTTACATTCCAGTAGTTGCCACGAATACCGCTCTGCAGACTCAGTCTGTCGGTAACCAGCCAGTTTGCCTGTGCAAAGACTCCATGGACGTTGTCGTTCCCTTCGATGCGTATGCCACCTTTACCACCCGATGCATCGTTTTGCGAGCCAGTCTGTTGGTCGTAAATAAAGTTATAGATCGTGCCTTCGTACCCAGCTTTGAGTGTTAGGTCGCCAGTGGCATACCACTCGACAAAGGTCTTAAGCGTATAGTCAATGATGCTATTCTCGATACTGAACTTGAAGCCACTCTGGTTGCCAGAGAACCCATTCTTGTATCTCGATCCAGAAACCGTTGTTTGCATGAACAGGTTGGCG
This sequence comes from Bradyrhizobiaceae bacterium, assembly GCA_024103135.1. Lineage (GTDB taxonomy): Bacteria > Bacteroidota > Ignavibacteria > Kapaibacteriales > Kapaibacteriaceae > OLB6. The sequence continues at coordinate 82,515 of JAGFIZ010000137.1, forward strand.
TCAAAGATGTGCGTCCAGTTCAACGAGCTAGCCTGGTTGCCAATGCCAACTTCAAACCGAATACCAGGTTGCTCGAGCGTAAGCAAGTCATTGGTAAGGAATCCAGAGATCGACAGCTTGTCGTTATCTCCAAAGTTCTGTGTGAGTTTGGCATTCACATCGTAGAAGTTGAAGTTCGGATATGGATTCTCTGGGTCTTCAGGGAGCAGTCCCAGTAGCAGGTCGAGGTAGGTTCGTCGGCCACCAATGAACCAAGAGCCATTGCCAAGCGGACCCTGCACAGAGGCCTTGGAGCTAATGAGGCCAAGTCCTACAAGACCTTCCACGTGGTCGCGATTGCCATCTTTCTGTGTAACGTTCAGGACCGCCGACATACGACCACCGAATTCGGCCGGGAAACCACCCTTGAGCAGCTCGACGTCCTTTACCGCTTCGGTGTTGAAAGCAGAGATAAAGCCAAACAGGTGTGTCGGATTGTACACCGTCATCCCATCTAACAGTACCAGGTTCTGATCGGGCGAACCACCGCGGATGTACAAGCCGCTCGAGATTTGTGACGACGTCAGCACACCTGGTAGCATCTGCAAGGCACGAAACAGGTCTGCTTCTCCCCCAACCCGGATCTGCGCAAGCTGCTTCACTGGAATGTCAACGCGGGATATCGAGATCTGACGTTTCTCGTTCTCCCTATCGGCTTGTACTGTGACCTGTTCCTTTAGAACCGTGCTTTCGTGCATCGCAATACGAAGCGTTAGCCCCGATGGTGGTACGACCACCTCAATCGACTTACGCTCATAGCCAAGAGCACTAATCTCTATGGTGTGAGTGCCAGGGCTGACGTTGTTGATGACAAAGTAGCCTGCCTTGTTGGTGTAGGCGCCAAGCTTTGTCTTTGCAACCCGAACGGTTGCACCTACTAGCGTTTCCTTCGAAACCGAATCTTCGACAAATCCCGAGATTGTTCTGTCTGTTGGACTGGCAAATACTGGAAGTGAAAGGAGGACGAGTAAAACCGTAAGTATGGAAATACGCATAAATAGAATCGGTGTAGAAAGCACCCATGACGAAACACGACCCATGAAGTTTCAAGAAAGCCATAACTTTGTACGTTAACACTTAACGCTATGGCTATCTACATTACCTCCGATTGTATCAACTGCGGTGCTTGTGAACCTGAATGCCCAAACACCGCAATTTATGAAGCTGGTGCTCCGTGGACTCTAGCTGGTGAAGAGCACAGCGACTCCACCTCTCCTGGTGGATTCAAGGGTGACTTCTTCTCTGCCGAGTTCTATTACATCGTTCCCGACAAATGCACGGAATGCAAGGGCTTCCATGACGAGCCACAGTGTGCGGCCGTCTGCCCAGTAGATTGTTGCCTACCCGACCCCAACAACGTCGAGACCGAAGAGCAGTTGCTCAAGAAGAAGGACTATCTGGACAGCATCGACGTAATCCGTCTACGCTGAAAAACCCCTACTGTTGAATGACGCATACCGGCTGTGAGATTCACATTGAACGAGGGAGAATCCGTGCGATCCTCCCCCACTCGAACAGTGTTGTTGTTCGCACGGAAACCAGAACGTATGAATTCCCGAATGCCTGGGTGTCGGCTGGGTTTGTCGATGCTCATGTTCACCTACTCGGACTAGGCAAACGACTTTCGTTGATCTCTCTTCACGAAGCATCCAGCGAGATTGACTGCATTCGCATCCTCCAGGACGCTGCACTTCCGCAGAACGGCTGGCTTCAGGCAATGGGTTGGAATCAGGAGCGCTGGGCTCTTGCGGAGATGCCATCATTGGCCACGTTGTCGATGGCCTTTCCAGAGACACCAGTAATCTGTTCACGAATCGACGGTCACGCCCTCTGGGTCAATGCCGAAGCATTGAGTCGCGCAGGCATGAAGCACCCAACAGGCATACTGGTTGACCAGGAGATGGATCAGATGGTTCGTGCCGTGCCGAAGCCCACCAAACAAGAACTTACTCAGCAGTTGATTGCTGCTTCGAATGCCTTTGCACGCGCAGGTGTAACGGAAGTGCATGATATGGACGTGCACCCCGACATTGTTGCGCTCACCCGTGAGCTGGCCGAATCGGCTCGGTTGGCTGTACGTGTACAATCCTTTGTTTCTGCACAGGACGACGAGTGGCAACACCAAGGACTACTTCCAGCAGGCGGCGAGCTACAGCGGACTGCCGGTGTGAAAATGTATGCCGATGGTGCCTTGGGTTCGCGTGGTGCGGCATTCTTTGATCAGTACGCAGACGATCAGACCAACGGGTCGCTATTCCTCACGGAAGATGAATTAGTTCGCAAATGCCTTGATGCCGTCAACGCTGGCTGGTGGTGCATTGCCGTTCATGCCATTGGTGATGCTGCAGTCCATAGAGTACTCAATGCCTTTGAACGTGTTCGTCAGGATCCAGCTGGCTCTGAAGTCATTTTACGTCTTGAGCATGCCCAGCATGTTCGCGAAGCCGACCTTCCAAGATTTGCTGATCTACAGGTTGTTGCAAGTGTACAACCATCGCAGGCACATTCTGATGCAGGGATGGTGGTACACCGTATTGGGACCAAGCGCATGACCGATGCCTATCGTTGGCAGTCGTTCATCAACGCCGGTGCAAGAATCTGCACCGGTACCGACGCTCCGATTGAACATGAGTCAGCTCTGCATACGATCTACGCTGCAACACACCGCCCTGGCGATGAGCAAGGTGGTTGGAAACACGACGAAGTCCTCCATTGCGACCAAGCCCTACTCGCCGCCACGCAGTGGGCGCATGAGGCAGCAGGGATGGACTACCGACGAGGTTCATTGCAGGTAGGAATGGATGCTGACCTTGTCGTCTTAGATCGCGATCCGTGTGAACACTCCAGCTCAACACCACAAGCAAAGGTGCTTGCTACTTTTACAGCTGGCGTCTGCCACACTTCAAACTCGTAACATCCGAGAGGCGTATCATGCTGCCTGAACTTCAACGCGAAGTCAATTCACGAATCACACCAGAGGCGTATCAGCAACTGAGGCAGAACCTCGATTCGTGGCTCGACATGACGATTCAGTATCGTGTTGCAGAGATGCCCATCATGGTGTCGGCAGAGTTTGCTGCTGCCATGCAGAAGGCTGCAGTGGAGATCATCACGGAGTGTGTGAAGTCTGAGGCTGAGCGTCCCCTCTTCTCCGTGGTAGATTTTGCCGTTTGCCAGGATGAAGCAGGTGTGTACATCCCCCGCCTCATCGAGCTCCAGGGGTTCCCGTCGCTGTTCGGCTATCAAGTGCTGCTGTGTGATATGTACAAGCAGACCTATGGAATCAACGAAGGGACGCCGTTTCTAAGCGGCCTTGATCATGCCTCGTACATGCAGTTGTTGCGTCAGAGCATCTTTGCTGACGCCGACCCAGCAGCTTGCGTACTACTTGAGATCGATCCATTCGAGCAGAAGACCTTGCCTGACTTCCTAGCACTACGAAAGTACCTAGGCCTGAACATCGTAAACATCCGCGATGTTCGCAAGGTGGGTAACCAATTACACGCACCGGTGAATGGTACGATGACGCGTCTTGAGCGAATCTTTAATCGGGCCATCGTCGATGAACTCACCGATATGGGTGTTGTCCTGGACTTTGATTGGAACGACGATCTGGATGTACAGTGGGCTGGTAAACCCGAATGGTACTTTAAGATCAGTAAGGACTCGATGCCAGGCCTTTCTCATCCAACTGTACCGAAGTCCTCTCTACTGTCCGATATTACCGAGCCCCCTACCAACCTCGAATCATACGTGCTCAAGCCCCTATACGCCTTCGCGGGAAAGGGCGTTGTGGTGGGTCCGACACAGGCAGACTTGGATGCGATTGCCCAGGCCGACAAGTCGGCATGGATGCTGCAGGAGCGTGTAACGTACGCTGATTGTGTGCCGACACCTCAGGGAGCAAATCGAGTCGAGATACGTATCATGATGGTGTGGCTGGAAGGGGCTAAGGCACCTGTTCCGGTGATCTCGTTGGCACGAACCGGACGTGGCTTGTTGATGGGAGCACGATACAATACGATTGAGTGGACTGGCAGTAGCGGTTGTTTGTTCTGCTAATACCAATCCACTCAGTTATGGTGCTGTCATTGTTACTCGCTTAGGAGCAGGTCGATCTTCTTTGAGGTCTCCTCGATAAACTGTTCGTCGGGTGCGAGTCCTACTTCCTTGAATTGAATACGTCCGTCCTTACCCAGAATGAACTTTGTCGGGATGCCTGTGACGCCATACTTCTGAACCACGGCATCAGTCTTGTCCAGGTACATTGGGAATGTAAGCGTTGGGTTTTGTTTCAAGAAATCTTGCACGGTGACAACCCTGTCTTCACTACGTTCCCAGACATTCACGACAGCAATAACAACGTTTGGATTGTCCTTATACTTCTCATAGAGTTTCTGTAACGACGGGAAACTCTTTCTACATGGACCGCACCACGTTGCCCAATAGTCGATCAAGACAACCTTGCCCTTCCAGTCCGAGATGTTAACGGGCTGACCACCAAGGGTGGTAAACGTACCATCGATCATTGGCTGATTAAGTTTTTCACTGATCAAGCGCGAATTCAACGCTGCGGCACCCATCGCCTTCTGCTTTGCAACAAGGTCGTTGATTGTACTGACGTCCTTGCCCTTTTGTGCGAGCGCAACCTTGTAGTTTTCGATGATTGCAGCAGTATGAGCGCCATTCTGAATGGCCTGTTCGCTATACGAGATCACTTCATCAGGATTCGACTTTGGATCAAAGGTGCTGATGAGCATTTCGTACACGCCCTTATCCGTGAGCTTGCCACCATAGCGGACACTCTCTTTAAACGCCGCAATAGCAGCTTGTTGCTTATTCTCGCTCCTGAGGATTGCACCCTTGACAAAGTAGATCTGGCTCAATGATAGATCCTGTTGTGCATTCCATTCCGATAACCCTACGTACGGCAAACGCGCCTTGGGATTCTTTGCTGCTGTAATGCCGTTTTCGATCAGGCGCATGGTCTCGGATCGCAAGGAATCCTGAGCTCCCATGTAGTTCGTTGCTTGATAGTAAACGACGGCTGGCAAGTTCGGAACCTCATCCAGGAAGCGAATGAGCGCTCTAAACGAACCCTGCTTTGTCGTTGCCTGGAGTACGGATTCAATCAAACCTGCGCGAGCGGATGATTGCGGATAGTCAGTCAAGTGGCTAATGACCATGTTCACAAAGTCATCAAGCGTGCCAGCAGTACGTAACCGTTCAAGATTGGCCTGCTCGGTGATCAAACTGTTCTGGAACTTCATCGTGGCTTCGCGCATTACGCGTTGTGCCTCGATCGAGTCGCCGATGACTCTGAACGCTGCGGCTACGGCCATGGCCTCTTCACCATTTGTAGGGACAGTGTTGGGACTGACTAGCTGACGGAGTTTGGCAATGCCTTCCGTCTGAGAGTAAGCACCGGTGCTGGACTCCAACATCACAAGGTTGACCCTTGGTGTAAGAAGTTTAGGGCTAACCTTGGTTTCCTGGATGAGCAATGCTGTTGCTTCTTCCAGGTCTTGCTTGCGACGGCACTCTGGTGGCATCATCCCAAGACAGGTCTGTGATGCACGTAGATTGGCTCCGCTTAACGCCCTACCATTTGCATCATACACGAGTGTTGACCAATACTCTTCGTTGTTGTTGTCATAGGCAAAACCAGTACCAACCTTGAACATGATGAAGACGGCGTCTGCAGGGATGGTAAACTGACCTGTATACCGCTTCCCGTCAGACTTTAGCGGAACCTCCATGGCCGTGGGGAACTGGCTCTCCGCTCCGAACCACAGAGCAACTGCATGGACAGAGGCATCCTTTGTTGCCCAAGCCATGTCCGCAGCTTGTGGACGATACTCAACGGTCAACTGTGAGCCGGCCGTTGGTTGCATTGGAAGAAGATTTACCGTACCTGCATTGACGGATTGGACAACAAGCGCAGCAAGCAGGACTAGCAGGATGTGTTTTGCCATAAGTGATACCAGATGAGCGATGAGAGTTCGAAGGAAAATGCTAAGACAATCTTCTAATGGCGATGTTACCGAACGAGATGGTAACCACCGTCCACAATAAGAACTTGACCAGTAATGTAGGGAGATGCAGTTGAAAAGAACCAGACAGCGTCAAAGATGTCCGCTGGACTGCCAAACCTTCCCATTGGAATACGTGACATTGCCGCAACCTCGGCATCGGTGTGACTCGGTTCGTCGGGCATGACAATTGCTCCAGGAGCAACGCTGTTCACCGTTATGCGTGGAGCCAAGGCACGTGCCAGACCTTTCACCAGGTTCACATGGGCAGCCTTGCTCATGTTGTAGGCAATCCTGTCCTTCCAGATCTCGAAGGCACCGAGCGAACTAATCGTTACCATTCTCCGAGGCACGTCTACGGGTTCAACAGATCGAAGCCACTGAGCACCAGTAATCAGGGGCTCGGTGTTCACGGCCATCGTGTCTCGAAGATCGTTCAACGTTAGCTCGTCAACGGGTTGTTGCGATGGGAAAATGCCGGCATTGTTAACAAGTACATCAGGTGGAGCAATGGCGTCACTTAACGTGTCCAATGCACGACGGTATTGATTAGCGTGACGAACATCTGCTTGTTCAGCATGGGCAGCAACTCCCATGGTCCGTAGAGTGGCAACAGTAGTTTCAGCTGATTCTGCTGATGTGTTGTAGATGATACCGACGGACCACCCGCGTTCGGCAAAGCCATGGGCAAGCCCCCTACCAATCCTTCTAGCACCACCGGTAATGAACACTACTGCCATGGATCCACCATTGGTAACAAATGGAGTGTACCCTGGTGCTCGATGCCATGAGCATTGCGAATCGTAATGGGGATGTTATTGTTAGCACTGGATTGGCGGACGTATGCCAGCGCCAGCATGTGGTTCCCGTCACGTGCCGTCGTTACACTTGTAATGTGCCCTACAAGGTTGTTGTCCTCGACCAACTCGTCCCCAACTTCCATGCTTAAGCCCCTTACCCCCATAAGTCTCTGCTTTACCTTGTTGTAGGAGTCAAGCCGGGCGATGACCTCTTGTCCGATATAGCATCCCTTGGTAAACGACGTCAGATGTAGAAGGCCAGCTTCAAGAGGGTTGTATGCTTCGGTAAGCTCGTTGCCGATTTTACCAAGACCATCAAGAATTCGGAGATACTCGTACTCGTCATCCGTTAGGTGAGGGAATGACAGTGGGTTGGCCATGCAAACATCGCGAACGGCATCAACGGACTGTGGACTTCCAAGGACTGCATAGCCGCAATTCCCGATACTAGGAATTCGAACGATCGTGAGTGGTTGTTCCGCAGTGGTTGTGAGCCAATCGCCGATTCCTAGGTGGTGGACGTCGACGTCAAACAATTCTGTAATGGCATTGGATGCATGCTCACCTACAACATCAAGGCGCGACCAGTCAGTGGATACGTCGGTCAGCTTGACGTCATCCATGATGACGTACTTTCGTAGCCAACGAACTATTCTGTCAGATGTACTTGAGTCGGTTAGCAACAATGCTTCGTCTTCACGCTGCATCACTGTAACCACATCAATGATCCGTGCTTTTTCGGTTACCACTACCGTTTGCTTGCCTCCACCCGGTTTCACGTGTGTGAGGTCGTTTGTGGTCATCCGATGCAGGAAATCCATCCGATCTGCACCGCGCATTGCTATCATGCCGCAACCAATGGTCGTATACCAGGCTGCTGCTTGCTGGGCTGAATCAAGGACGGATTGTCGCAAGACCTGGCTTGCGTTTGATGTAGACATAAACAAAGATCGCTCTAACTATGGGTTTCTTCCGAAGAACGTGCTTTGACGAACAATTGACGGTTGTATTCTGCCTTCGTGTGCTGACGGTGATTGGCTGTTTGCTTGGGGCATGCACGGAGTTGTGTGGACAATCCGACGAACCTCTTTACCGAGTTCGATTTGTAGATAAGGGAAGCACGTCGTTTGCCCCAGGGTCTGCCTTGTACGAGACTACGCTTGCAAGCTTCCATCCAGAGGCAATTCAACGACGTGTACTTATCGGGATGGATCCAGTACTTGATAGCCTGGACAAGCCGATCAACCAACAGTATCTGGATGTACTTGAACTTTTGGGTATCAAACCAGCTCTCTTGCTTACCTGGTCGAATGCCGTCATTGCCCAGATGACGGATGTTCAACGGACGGTGCTGCAGAACCTTCCGTTTGTTGCGTCGGTTAACGCAGTGAGTAAGCTCAAGTACGAACCGTTGATGGATGCCATGGATTGTAGTCCGCAACGACCTGGCAATTCACAACTGGCTCACGACATTATCAACATCACGCCATTACATGACGCAGGAGTGTTGGGTAGCAACATTCGTTTTGGACTGATTGATTGTGGCTTTCATTGGGAGGACATGTCCTCTCTACAACACATCCGTGTTGATGCCACCTATGATTTTGTCCACAACGATTCTATTGTACGTAACCAACCTGGCGAGCCAACAAGTCAGGAGGGACATGGAAGCATAGTCCTGAGTGTTGCTGCCGGCTGGCTACAGGATTCGTTGATTGGCATGGCTCCACTTGCTACGTATCTCCTTGCGAAGACAGAGAACCTCGAGTATGAGCGACGTATCGAAGAGGAAGCATACTGTGCCGCCGTTGAATGGTTGGAGAGGAAGGGGGCTTGGGTTCTGTCGTCCTCAGTCGGGTATTGGCAGTTTGATAGTACGGAAGAACCGGCAGATTGGTCTGTAATGACGGGATCGACAACCTGGGCATCGCAGTATGTGAACAGGGCGACGAAACTGGGAATGCTGGCAGCGGTAGCTGCGGGGAATAGTGGCCCCGAGGAGCATACGATCATCATCCCTGCCGAGGCAGACAGTGCCATAACGGTTGGTGCATGTACACCGTTACGTGAAGCGTGGCACAGTTCGTCCGTTGGCCCTACGGCATCGGGCAAGGTCAAACCGAATGTTGGTTGTTTAGGAGTCCAGGTTCAATCACAAGCACCAAATGGAGAACTGAAGCAGATAGCAGGCACTTCCCTAGCTACCCCGCAGATAGGTGGTTCGCTAGCCGTTCTACGCGAGTTGTTTCCAGATGCACCGACGTACGAGATTCGAAGGACGCTGTACGCTTCGTGTACCATGCCGTCACAAACGGGTCAGGCATTGGGCCATGGCATTCCCAACATCACCACCAGTGCACGACTACTTGGGAGTGTACTCAAGCCAGGGATTGGTCCGATTGCTACCATTGGTGACGGCAGTCAGGCGCAGGTTCTTACCACCGTGTACTCAGCGAGCGAGTTGCGTGTTGTCCTTGTTGTCATGCAGGAGGATGGAACGGATACGATAGTTGGTGAAGCATTGGATTCGTTGTGGTATCGGTTTACCATTCCTGCAGACCTATTCACAGGGGATTCCATCAGTTGCTACGTGTTGGCAAGTAACGTTCACGGAGACCGACGTGCACCGGCACAGCCTACAGTGCTAACTGTACGACGTACCACAACGATTATCCCCTGTGGTATGCGATTGCCTGCAGGAGTTGTTGGTGTTGCCGCAACGACATTCCCTAGTGTGGACAGGAAAGGGTGGATTGCTCCCAACCCGTCACTGGCGTCAGGCATCATCACCATACAGGGTTTAAGCACGCATGGCACTATCCACCTTATCCACACGTCAACGGGCCAGTTCGTAGCAACCCTAAGCCCCCTCCCAACGCCCGATGGCTGGAGGGTGATGTTGCCGAGTCTTGCATCTGGACATTATCTCGTGGTTCAGACAAGCAGGGATGGTGTGCTTACGATTCCATTACTCATTCAGGAATAGGAAGGATCACAGTGAAAGCAGTGCTTGTTACTGGTGCAAATGGAGCGCTTGGTTCTGTTGTATGCAGGCATCTCTTGACCGAGGGATGGGACGTGATTGCCGTTGACAGACACAATGCCGATGTCCTTGATGCCAAGGCAATGAAGTCCTTTGTAGGCACATTGGACATGGATGTAGTCGGACTAGTCCACACCGTGGGCGGGATCACGGCGGGCACGCCTGTACAGGAGATGGATGCATCCGATATGCAACAGCAACTACAGCTCAACATGATGTCGGCCTTCAACGTAGTCCACGCTGTCTTGCCAGGAATGATTCGTGCTGGTGGTGGAAGCATCGTTACCATCGGTGCAAAGGATGTTCTCCATCCGATGCCTAATCGTACCGCTTATGCCGCATCGAAAGCAGCACTTGTAGCCTTTACCAGGAGTCTGGCAGAGGAAGGTAAGGCGACAAATGTCCGGGCGAACGTCATCATTCCTAGCATCATTGCAACGGCAGCCAACATGGAATGGGGCTCTGCAGAAGACGTTGCAACCTGGGTAACACCCGAACAAGTGGCTAACACCATTGCCATGCTCCTGGATCCTGCCAGTGCCGTCTCTGGCGCACTAATCCCGATGTATGGTAAGGTTGGGTTCTAGTCCATGCGGTTTCTTTTTCAGTACTACCGACCCTACCTATGGAAGGTTGGAATTGCCTTGATGTTTCTCATACCAGGTAGTGCCATTAGCTTGGCATTTCCGCGGTTGACGGGTGACCTGGTCGACACAATCATCAATGACAGTACGGGTACGGCGCTGATGCAGCTCGGCGGCGTCTTCCTTGGTCTGCTACTCGTGCAAGCGATCATCGGATACTGCACGAGCATAACACTAGCTAGTGTTACCGAGCGCGTCATTGCCAAGCTGCGCACAGATCTGTTTGGTCACATTGTGCACCTTCCGCTTAGCTATCTGTCGCAGCGACGAATTGGCGAACTGTCGTCTCGGTTGTCTAGCGACCTTACGCAAGTTCAAGAAACCTTTACACTCTCGCTCATACAGCTGGTGCGGCAAGGCATATTTCTCGTTGGATCATTGGTGGTCATTGTCGCCACTTCTCTGCCGCTGACAATTCCCATCGTCATTGTGACGCCAATCGTCGTAGCAGTAGCTGTTGTGATGGGACGGCGAATACGAAAGGTCAGCACGGCCACGCAAGACGCACTGGCCGTATCGGCGACAATCATCGAAGAATCGCTACAAGGTATTGCTGCCGTGAAGTCGTTTGTCATGGAGCAGCACGAAGTACATCGGTATTCCACAGCGATGCAGACAAACGTGCGCCTTGCCATCAAGGGGGCCAGGTTGCGCGCCCTCTTCGTGACCTTCATCATCTTCGTTGTGTTTGGTGGTATTGCTGGCGTTATTCTCTATGGTGCAAACCTTGTAGCTGCCCATACCATAACTATTGGTGAACTGCTCTCCTTCCTCATGTATGCGATGTTCGTTGGTGGTGCGCTAGGTACGTTTGCCGAGCTCTTTGGTCAGCTCCAGAAAACATCAGGCGCGAGTGTGCGCCTGAAGGAGTTGTTGGATGAACCCGTTGAACATGATGCGACCCTCGAGCTAGACGGACCAACCATGGTCCAGACTGGTTTTGGTGAATCACCAATTGGGTCGTCATCACCTGATGCGATAGTTGAATTTCGAAACGTCAGTTTCTCGTATGCCGACAGACTGGAAGCACCAGTTCTTGATGCCATTTCGTTCGCAGTTCAGCATGGTGAACGCATTGCCTTTGTTGGTGCAAGTGGTGCGGGCAAGAGCACTACGGCAGCTCTAGTGCAGAGACTCTACGAGCCAACAGCTGGTGCGATTCTTTACAATGGCATCCATTCCACGGAATTGACTCTTGCCGAAGTCCGTCGTCTTGTGGGTGTTGTTCCCCAGGATGTTGTCCTATTCGGAGGCACGATTGCAGAGAACGTGCGATATGGCAGACCCGATGCTTCCGACGCCGAGGTTTTGCTTGCCTTGGAACAAGCAAACGCAAAGGACTTTGTCGTCCAATTCCCCGACGGACTCAAAACCGTTGTCGGCGAACGCGGGATGAAGCTAAGCGGCGGGCAGCGTCAGCGTATTGCGATTGCACGAGCACTGTTAAAGAATCCACAATTGCTTATCCTCGACGAGGCCACGAGTTCATTGGATGCCGAGAGCGAACGCCTCATTCAGGAGGCACTGGATCTCCTCATGATGGATCGTACGACGATCATCATCGCTCATAGACTAAGCACGGTGAGAAAGTGCGATAGGATACTTGTCTTCGATGGCGGAAAGATCGCCGAGCAGGGCACACATTCCGAGCTTATGAAGGTGGAAGGCGGACGGTACAAGCACTGGTGCGATCTGCAGTTCATTGCCTAGCATCCCTGTATGCTACGTAGTCATGTCAGGGGCAGTTGGGGGTGTTGGTGAAAACTTTTGCGAGGAAGTTCTTCCAACTATTTGCCAAGAACAGAAAGGGCAGTATATTTGCGACTCTTCGAAAATGATGGGCCCATAGCTCAGCTGGGAGAGCGCTTGAATGGCATTCAAGAGGTCAGCGGTTCGATCCCGCTTGGGTCCACGCTGACATTGAAAATTTTGGGATTGTAGCTCAGTTTGGTTAGAGCGCCGCCCTGTCACGGCGGAGGTCGCGGGTTCGAGTCCCGTCGGTCCCGCATCCCAAACAAGAACCCGACTTCTGTCGGGTTTTTTGTTTTTGGGGGTAGTCCGACTTCTGTGGTTTCTGCTTTTACAGGTAATCCGGCTTCCGTCGGGCTTTAGTATTTGTGGAGCGAGACGACTTCTGTTAGGTTCAGGTCAACAGTGCAATGAGTTGCTTTGCACATGCACTTTCACTCAATAGCGCAGCAGCTCATATCGGAAGAGCAGGCCAGCATTGAAGATTTTGTCGTCGTAGAGATCCAAGTAAGCTATACGAATCTCTGCACCAACCTTCAGGCGGTCTGTTAGGCCAATGGCATAACTCAACGCACCTTGGGTTGCCATGGAGGTTGATGTACTCGTCGCAACGCCGACGGCACCTGATACACGGGCTGACAACAGCGCAACGCCGAGTCCCCCGCTGAGTTCAAGTCCATCAAACGGTTCCATTGCAAACATCAACATAATGGGAACGGCGCTGCGTTGAGACTCACCTACTGATACTGACGTCACCGAGTACATGGCCAAGTAGCCAACTTCGAGCGCACCCGTAAGTAGGTGTCCAGGCAACCAGCGAATCTGGCAATAGCCGTATCCCTTGTCTCGGTGCTCTTCCAGGAATCGTTGTTCTTGATACTCACTGAAATCACGTGAATATCCTCCTGCTGCTTGAATGCAGACAGTGTAACGTGACGATGGACTCACGGTATCTGGCATCGCTTGGGATCGTGCCTGAGCTGTGCTGAACACCAGGGTGCAGCAGAGCAACGCTGTTAACGCATGTATACGTGCCATGTAACCAGCGTCGGATAGTTAGTGAGGAAGCCATCGAACTCGCCGTTGGCAAGGTATTCCTGAATGAATGCGTCGTCGTCCAACGTCCACGTTACCGCAGCGATTCCACTGGCCTTTGCTTGTTGAACTTCGGCGAGTTGAGTACCAAGAGTCCACCGCGGAGCCCATACACGTGCTGATGCCTGTTGAGCCTGTTCGAGTGAGAGTTCAACGATGCTAGGAATCGATCGATGTTCCGGGATGGCAATGAACTCGTCGTATACCGCTTGTGTAGGAATTCCAATCATCAAGGTCAATGGTTTTCGGTTTGGTATGGCGCGAGCATCGGCCATGGCCTTCAGTTGAAGAGGGATGACCCTTGACAATAAGCCTGCATTCTCGGTTTTAATGTCGAGGTATACGAATTCGAGGTTCGTCTCATTCACAATGGCATCCAATGCTTCGGCTAACGTTGGGATGCGTTCACCATTGATGAGTGTTACTAAAAACTGTAGTGCCTTGATTGGATAGTCCTCAGGCGGACCTACCAAGGCACCACGGCGAACTAGACGCGGATTCAACTGCTCGTCGTGGTAAAGAAATGGAACGTTGTCGACTGACAATCGCACATCGATTTCCACGGCATTTGCTCCGAACCGTTCTGCAATGCGAATGAGCTCCACGGTATTCTCGCTATGAGGGATAAGGTCAGCCGTACGTCCCCCGGCACGGTGAGCAATAATGGCAAATGGCTGCCGGGCTTGCTGACTAAATGCACGCACCCAATGCATCTGAATGGCGTCCGTGTTGTTCAGTTGACCCTGGCCATAGCTACCACTCAAACGAATTGTATCTGATTGTCTACCTCCGTGTATGATGTATTCCGCTCCATCATTAGAATCGATCGATAGATGAATGAGACCTGTGTTGCTATTTGTTTGTTCACGCCAATAGCCGTCGAAAAGAACAACGCTATCGAGATGACCACTCTCAAGTTGCACGTACATGACGTTTGGTCTGGCATAGATCGTGAGTCTGTCCCCGCTGATCTTGATGACAACCGAATCTCCAAGACGCCCCCTACCATTGTCGACAGCCCACACCCCTTCCAGTCGCTCTAACTGTTCAGGTAGCAGACTCTTTGTATGGGCAAGCGAGCCGCCCTTGCGAAACTCAGGTATCAGCAGGCCTGTTGGACTTTCTACGCATGACCAGAGGCATAGTACTGGTAAGCATAGAAGGAATAGGCGAACAGCGGTACGTGCTGTAGGAGACGTGATCATAGACGCACTCCCATCATGAGCTCTGGAATGAAATACCACCGATCAATGGTCGGAAACAACAACCAGTTTTGGTAGGCAAACTTGAGCACGCTACCACGCATGCCTAGTTCAAAATTCGAGTTGTCCCAGAACGGTTGTTCAAGGAACAACCCAACGGTCATTCCATTAGGAAAGTTCTTGGATGTGCGGACGATGATGGTGCCTGCCCTATCGACCTTGCTAAGACAGTAGTTGAGTTCGACCTTTAACGACACCGCCAGCGTCGAGCTGCGCCATCCTATCGTCATGTTGGGGTAGACAAACGAGCTCACATTGCCATTGTCAAAAGCACCGCTGCCCAAGCCCCCTACAAACACACCAACATCATAACCAAAGTGAAAGGTTAGTGGATCAAGAATGGCGAGTCGCCACTTCGGCCCGACCTGTAAATGCCAGTTAATGAACTGCGTCGTCAATCGACCGTTGATGCTAAAGTCAAGTGGCAAGCCAACCCATCCATCCAATGTCCAGGATGGCCATCGGTACGTATCGGACTCCTCGACCACTGATTCCGGCATCTTCGTCAATGCCATCTCTACGGCAAACTTTGTGTCACCCGACTCCAGCGCAGCCGGATACATCATGGGGCCAGTTACGGCAGTCTGTTGCGCGCTAAGATTGAACGGGAAGGTGCAACAATAAGCGACGACGAACATGATGCATAGCCGTGTGCAATACACGGTTGCATACGACAACGTCCGCGGCAGGCTGGACGCCAGCTCAGCAATGAATGCAGTGACGTGATTACTCGCTACTGCTTCCCGAAAATTTGTCGTCAGCATCGGCAAACATGAAGTTGAACGACGTCATGGAACCATAGATCCTGGTGATATACCCCTGAAGGCGCACCTTTTCTCCATCAGTCAAGTTCTTGTTTGCATTAATCTGCTGTTCTAGAACACGCAGGTTATCGCGCATCATCACAACCTTATGCATGAACTTGTCCATTGGGATTTCATGCTGTGCTAATGAAGCATCGTTAGGTTTAAACACAACGGTGCCACGTTCCCACTTTGGAGCCAACTCTGCAGAGTGTCGTGCCTCGATCTCATTCGAGATAAGCGTTGCCAGCAGTCGAATCTGATAGTTATCGAGCTCCATTCCGAATCCTTGCTGAGGTTGCATAGATCGTACCGGCGACAACGCTCTTGATCACGTCGCCGATGAGGAAAGGGGCTATGGCAAGCGCCAGTATTTGCGACATACCGACAAACGAGCTCATCACCAGAGCGCCACACAAAAGGATTGGAACGTGCGCAACGATGCCGATCAACGTACCTGTAACAACATGACGTGACGGAGTCCGCTCCGCTAGCCAGCCAGCCAACCAGGCACCAGGGATAAAGCCAACAAGGTATCCAGAGGTCGGTCCCCATAGGGCTGGTAACGTTGCGAACCCAGCAAAGACTGGCAGTCCTGCTGCCCCGGCTGTGAGGTAGCCAGTTGCAGCTAACACTCCTTGGCGTTTACCAAAGAGCATACCCCACAGGATGACGGCAAAGGTCTGTCCCGTGATCGGTACCGGCGTGAATGCAAGATCAATTTTTAGCTGTGAGACCAGCGTGATGAAGGCAATGCCGACTAGTGGGAGAAATGCAGAGATCTTCCGACTCTGTATTGCAATGCTGCCTTGACTGTGTACAAAGGTGTTGTTCATAGGTGAGCAAAGATACTCTACTCCTTGAGTGCACCAGCGGTGAGTCCTTCAATGATTCTCCGTTGAAACAGTACGAACAAGAGAAGGATCGGTAGTGCACTGATTCCTGCACCGGCCATGAGATGTCCCCAGTCGATGCTCTGTTTACCCAGATAGAATGCCAATCCCACGGGTAGCGTACGATGTGCTTCGTCGTTGGTGAACAGGAAGGGGAACAGAAAACTATTCCAATTGCTTAAGAACGTGTAGATGGCTAGAACGGTGAGAACTGGTCGGCACACTGGAAAGACAATCCTCCAGAGTACCGTCCACTCGCCTGCGCCATCAATGCGTGCTGCGTCCTCCATCTCCCGTGGGACGGAGAGCATGTACTGTCGTACCAGAAACAAACCAAATGGCGTGACTAGCCAAGGAACAATCAAGGCAGCAAAGGAATTGATCCATCCAAGCTCTGCAACGAGTCGGTACAGTGGAATCATGATCACTTGCTGTGGAATCATCAGAACGCCAACGACCGTGATGAGAGCTATAGATGTGAAGCGTCGTGTACCACGGGCAAGAGCGTAGCCACCCCACAGACAAAAGACTACGTTGCCGGCTGTTACAACAACGGCAACGATGGTTGAATTGACAAAGTAGCGTAGGAAGTTATCGCTCTGCCATGCATCACCGTAGTTCTGGAACGTCGTCGGTGCTTGCAGTAACTGGGTGAAGGTGCTGAACTGCTCGGGGTTGTCCTTCAAGCTTACCAGAATCATCCAGAACATTGGGAAGATCATCCCTAAGGCGATAACGACAAGTCCAATGCGGATGAGAACGGATGTAAGCTTCGTCATCGTTGGTTGGCGGGTCCAGGAACAGTCGTTTCTCGGTAGAGGCCTTTTTCGGCAATGTGATCGCGGACACTCTTGACCGTGAGGTAGTTGATGCTCTTGTTCTCCATGACTCGGTTACGAATGTCCGTGCTGCTAATCTCCAACAACGGTGCACTAATCCATACAGGTTGCCGACCATCGACTGTGAGCAGGTCGGTCATACGGAGTTCCATTTCTGGCGTTAGTAAGAACGGTCTACGAACGATGCACAATTGCGCCAACCGACAGATGTCCTGCCAATCCTTCCATCGTACAAATTCAACGGCTTGATCAGAGCCAATCAATAGGGATAGGTTGGCTTCAGGGAACTGTTCAACAAAGTAGCGAACCGTATCGATCGTGTACGACACACCACCACGACGCAGCTCTACATCGCTCACGCTAAACTTCTCATGCTGTTGAGTAGCAGACTGCACCATCGTAAGTCTGTCTTCTGCTGGTGCAAGCATGACATGATCGGTCTTGAACGGGCTCCTTGAAGCTGGAACAAAGAAACAGCGATCCAGCGACTGTTGATCTACAAACCTGTCGGCTATGATCAGGTGTGCGATGTGAATGGGATTGAACGATCCACCGATGATTCCAATGTTCATGCGTCTGATCGTATTCTCAGATCAAGCTACTTGTTCACCACCAAGGAATCGATGGTTTTCCGGCGAGCATGCACAGCGTTCAAGCTGATGAATGACCGGTTTGGCTTGCATCGTGCTTCGAACTCCGGACGGAACTTCTCGATAAAGCCCTTTACTGGCCAAGCAGCAGCATCACCAAAAGCACAGATGGTGTTGCCCTCGATGTTTGATGCTACGCTGTACAGCACGTCGATATCAGCCGATGTTGCATCATGGTGTTCAAAGCGGTGGAGCATCTTCTCCATCCAGCCCGTTCCTTCCCGACATGGTGTACACTGACCGCAGCTTTCATGATGGTAGAAGCGTGCTATTCGCAGGGTGATGGCAACAATGTCCGTGTCTTCGTCCATAACCATGATTCCGGCTGTACCGATGTGCGTGCCAAGGACCTTTAGACTCTCTTCGTCCATACGCACACCGTCGATTTCATCGCCACGGAGTGGAGGCATTGAACAGCCCCCTGGGATGATAGCCTTGATTTTCTTATTTCCGGGGATACCACCGCCAACATTGTAGATGATGTCCGTCAGCAACATTCCCGTTTCCAGCTCATACACACCAGGCTTGTTGATATGTCCGCTTAGACCATACAACAACGTCCCGGCATGACCCTTTGCACCAATCTGCGAGTAAGCATCGGCGCCCAACATCATAATCGGTGGGATGGTGGCAAGAGTTTCGACATTGTTGATTGTCGTTGGCATTCCCCATAGGCCCTTGTTGGCAGGGAATGGTGGCTTGAACCGTGGATAGCCACGATCACCTTCCAGGGAATTCATGAGCGAGGTTTCTTCACCACAGATGTAGGCACCAGCCCCCTTGTGGACAACGATGTCGGCAGCAAAGTCATGATTGAAGGTCGACCGCATCTTCTCGCCTATGTAGCCCTTCTCGTAGGCCTGGGCAACGGCCTTCTGCATGAGATCCACCCACTTGTGATATTCACCACGAATGTAGATGTAGGCCTTCTGCACGCCCATGGCATAACAGCCGATGAGGATTCCCTCGATAAGCTGGTGCGGGTTGTCTTCGAAGATCTGTCGGTCTTTGAACGAGCCAGGCTCCGACTCGTCGCCGTTCACGGCCAGATACTTGGGCTTGTCCGTGCCCTTAGGCATGAACGACCACTTGAGACCAGTCGGGAAACAGGCGCCTCCCCTTCCACGCAGACCAGATCGCTTGACTTCGTTGATCACATCGTCCTGCGACATCGCAATGGCTTTCTTGTAGGCAGAGAATCCGCCGTTTGCCAAATACACATCAAGGTTTGCAAGATCCTTGATCTTCGGTAATACGAGGTGTGGAGAGGTATACATGAAGCGAAAATACAAAGGTTGCAGTGGAGGATAATGCAGTTCGTGGACGCTAGTTGAGTTTTATCTCGGCTAGTGCTTTAGCAAATGTTTGGAGAGCAATTGGTTTGGTGAGAACCTGTTTGACAAGTGGACATGCTCTGGCACGTGTAACATCGGCAGGGTCAATGCTCGACGTGATGATGAAAATCGGTGCACTCCATGGTTTTGAACCCTGGGTTTGCAACTGGTCAAGCACCTTCCAGCCGTCAACTCCCGGCATGTTCAAATCCAGTAGAACAATGGCTGGAATGGCACCGTTCCGAGCGCATGCTTCAAGAAACTCCGATGCATTGGTGAACTCGCGCACGGGTGACGATACACCCAATTCACGCAGGTAGCGCTTGAACACATAGTGAAAGACCTTGTCGTCGTCAACTATCCAAATCTCACGCATCAATGGCTTGTGCTTTCTGGACGAGTTGGTGGAGTATGGCGTCGACGTCCGTAGAAATATCAGCGAGTTGTTGCAGCACTTCCTTGGTTTCCTGATCGCTGATTTTGTCTACGTCGATCAAGTGGAGTAACGTCATGATGGACGACAAGGGGCCACGTAGCTGGTGAGAGCTTATCTGGGCGATGTCAGAAAGGATTGCGTTGGTATGCCTGAGTCGCTCAAGTGATGTTCGCAGGTCATGAATGTCTTGCATCACCACACCAACGCCAACAATCTGTGTTTCGATAACGAGTGGAGCCAGGCGCATCAATTTGTACCGACCTTGACCGGATCTGGCATGCAACTGTACTTCGAATGTGCAGGCCTGTCCTTTGAGTGCTATGCGGACCGCTTCGTCCCACGTTTCGAGAATGGACGACAACAAGGGCAGCGTTTGTGGGTACTCACCGAGCATCGGAGGATACGGTCTGTCCTGAAAGACTGCCTCGGCAAACTTGTGGTTGAACAGCGTCAATCGTTGCTCTCTATCAACGGTAAAGATGATGGAGTCAGTGTTGCTGATTAATGCCATTAGGCGTTCGTGTTCGATTCGTAGTCGTTGCTCTGATGACTTCTCTGCCGTAATGTCTCGCACAAACACCGTAAAGCCGTCACTGTTTGGATACACAACGATTCGGAACCACTCGTTTTCCGAAGTATGCTTGGCTTCCAACGTGCCACTTAGGCCAGTCTCACGTGTGGCCTTTACGGTGTTGACGAGGGCATAGGTATCAAGCCACTGGCACGCTTCGGTCAAGCTTGTTCCAACGACGTCCTCTATCGTAAGACCAGACTTGCTAGTGAACATCTGGTTGGCACTTGTGATGACCAAGGAGTTGTCGAGAAACACATATCCGTCCTGGATGGAATCCGCAACCAACTGTAGCTGCTGCAGCGCCTTGAGAATTGTGGGGTCGGCAAAGCGATAATCGCTCCAACTCTCTATGAGGGTCGTGATATCGTTCCCGGTAATCAGGTGTGCAGGCTGGCCGTTGTAGGTAATCTTGCTCGTACGGACACTAGCCCAGATGACCTTACCGGTTGCACTCTGGTACTTCCTGATAGCATTGTTGGTCACTACATCTGCAGCAACGTTAATGTAGCGCGACTGAGACTCGCCATCCTGATCTTTCGGCGAAAGATCTGCAACGCGCAGGTTGTTGAATTGTTCTGCGGTGTATTCGAATAGCGCCAGTGCTGCAGGGTTTACGTCAAGTATCGTCTCCGAACTTTCGCACACCACCCACATTGGGTCTGGGTGTGATTCGAAGAGCGACATGGTTTGTGTCCTTGACTCGGCAAGCTTCTGCTCGCCACGACTCAGAAAATAGCCAAAGAGCAGCCCGCTGAGAACCATGAAGATCAGTCCTTTGACTATACCGGCTTGTAGTACCACCAGGACAGGCATGGAATGGGTAAGCTCTGCGAGCAAGTAGTCGGAGGCAACGATGTACCCCACCCCGACCATCGTATAGATCAAAGCGATGTGTACGCCTCGTTTAGCCATCCTACATCACATCTCCTAACAACGTGCGTGAAAAGTAAACCCGTTTGGAAAAAATATGGCAAAAACAACCGAAATGTACTACGTAGTGCACGGTAAACACATGAAAACTCGGTGCTTACGGATGTCTAGCGCTTTACGACGACTGCCAACCCCTGTCCGACACCAATACAAAGGGCAGCAGCACCTAGCGTAAGATTGCGGCGTTTCATTTCGCGGACAAGATGACCTAGGATACGCCCACCACTCATGCCCAAGGGATGTCCAATCGAGATTGCACCTCCGTGGACATTGACGATGTCCGTTGATAACCCAAGCTCCCGAACACAAGCAACGGATTGTGCGGCAAAGGCCTCGTTGATTTCAACCAGTTCCAGGTCAGCAACCGCAACGCTTGCAGCTTCGCAGGCTTTTCGAATGGCTCCAACTGGTCCGATACCCATCACTCTGGGGTCGACGCCAACGGCTCCGGTTCCGATAATCTGGGCAAACACATGATTGGCCAAAGACGGTTGTTCTGCCATCGCCGACTCACTTACAATGAGCATGGCGCAAGCCCCATCGTTGAGCGATGAACTGTTGCCTGCTGTTACCGAGCCATTCTTTCGGAAGACGGGTCTGAGCTTGGCGAGCTGTTCCAACGTCGTATCACGTCGGGGTCCTTCATCTGTACTCACAACAGTCGAAGCACCCTTCCTGTTCGGAATCTCGATGCCAATAATCTCATCGGCGAACACGCCTTCGTCTTGGGCTGCCACAGCACGTTGATGACTCATGAGTGCAAAGGCATCCTGGTCATCACGGCTGATGTTCCACTGCTCGGCGACATTCTCTGCCGTTTCGCCCATGGCTTCCAAAGGAAACATGGCCTCCATCCTAGGGTTGGGATATCGCCAACCCAAGGCGGTGTCGTAGGCCGTAAGGTTGCCAAACAGGGCAGAGCCGCTGGCATTCTTTGGGATGCTATATGGGGCACGTGACATGCTTTCAACACCACCGGCAACGATCACGTTGGCCTCGCCACACCGAACTGCGCGACTTGCCTGAATGACTGCTTCGAGTGATGATGCACAGAGTCTGTTGACCGTAACGCCAGGTACGGAATACGGCAAGCCGGCCAGCAACGCTGCCATGCGCGCAACGTTCCGGTTGTCCTCTCCTGCTTGATTTGCACAGCCAAGGATTACGTCGTCAATCTTCTCCGCATCTACTCCAGTTCTCGCTATGAGTGCAGCAATCGTCGTTGCTGCAAGGTCATCTGGTCGCACTGCCGACAATGCGCCACCATACTTCCCGACTGGTGTGCGGATCGGTTCGACGATGTAGGCGTTTGAATTCATGGATGTCTATGTCTCGTTGTTTAATAGCGACTGATGGTAAGGGGCTTTGTAGTCGTTGCGTTGTTAGAGTGTGGACAGGTTCTTCTCAATCTTCAATCGAGCATCGGTCCAGTCGGCCAACTTCTTTCTTTCTGCTTCGACGACATCAGGATTGGCACCTCTGATGAATCCTTCGTTGGATAGCTTCTTCTCAACACCTTCGATGGCACCGGTGAGGCGTTGAAATTCTTTTTGTAGTCGTTCCTTCTCACGTGCCAGGTCGATGGTTCCTTCAACGATCAAGAAGCATTCAACACTGCGGACAACGTCAGCAACACTACCTGGTGGCTTTGGTAGATTACTACCAATCACCAGTTCACTACAACGACCAAGCGATGCTAGTACGGAGCGGTGCTCTTCGAGGAAAGGAATCAACTCGGCACTAGCCGATAGATGCACAGGCAGTTTTGTTGATGGTGGTATGCCCATCTCATTCCGCTGCCGACGCATGCCCTCTACAATGGCCTGCAGGGTGGTAAACAACTGCTCAACCGCAGGATTCATCAGCGATTCGTCAACGGTCGGTGCACCACTCTCCAGAATGAATGCATGGTGTGCACTTTCCGCTGAATCATGGACGCCGTGCTTGGAAGCAAAAAGATTCTGCCACAGTTCTTCGGTCAGGAAGGGCATTACCGGATGCAGGAGCTTGAGCATGCCTTCCATGATTCCAAACGCATTGTCAAGGAGTGCTCGCCGCTCTTCATCCGACGAAGCATTGGCAAATCGAATCTTGACGATCTCAACATACCAATCGCAATAGTCGCGCCAGATGAACTCGTAGAGAAGCTTTG
The DNA here is from genome assembly GCA_024103135.1 of Bradyrhizobiaceae bacterium. Taxonomy (GTDB): domain Bacteria; phylum Bacteroidota; class Ignavibacteria; order Kapaibacteriales; family Kapaibacteriaceae; genus OLB6. Next base: position 105,790 of record JAGFIZ010000137.1, read on the forward strand.
AATACTCCGTAATCCGATAGTTGGCCAGAGCTTCACTAGCAGCGTGGACGGTTGCATGGTAGCGTGACTGAATCCACTGATCGGCAGTGGTTGGATTCAGCGATGCCCTAGCCCCCTCCCCTACCTCTTCGAATTTGAGTTGAAGGAACCTGCAGGCATTCCAGACCTTGTTGCCAAAGTTTCTACCGATCTCCATTGAGGGAATGTCTTGCGTTGCTTCGTCGACTTCCAGTCGAACGTCCATACCAAGAGGCGCTAGGTAGATCATGGTGAAGCGTACGGCATCAGTTCCGTACTTGTTCAAGACATCGATCGGATCGGGACTGTTGCCTAAACTCTTACTGAGCTTGCGTCCTTTTCCATCTCTGATGATGGACGTGAAGTACACATCGTTGAATGGAATACGGCCATCAAATTTCAACGAGGCCATGATCATGCGAGCAACCCAGAAGAAGATGATGTCCGGACCAGTTACAAGAAGGTTGCTTGGCAGGTAGAACGACAGGTCGCGGGTTGACTGGTTGGGCAACGTCGCACTATGCTCGTCAAAGACCCAACCAGTCGTGGTCATTGGCCACAACCAACTGGAGAACCAGGTGTCGAGTACGTCGGGATCCTGCTCCAATGGAGTGCCGGGAGCCAGGCCGAGTTTAATGCAGGCATCGTCTGCCGAACGTGCTGCTGTGAACCTTCCGTCCGGCGCGTAGTACACAGGGATGCGGTGACCCCACCAGAGCTGACGTGAGATGCACCAGTCGCGGATACCCGTCATCCAATGTTCATAGGTCTTCGTCCAATGCTCTGGATAGAATCGGACCTTTCCTTCCTGAACAACCTTGAGTGCTGGTTCGGCTAGCGGTTGCATTCTGACGAACCACTGATCACTCAAAAACGGTTCGATCTGCTCACCACCACGCTCACTGTAGCCCACGTTATGGGTGTAGGATTCCGTCTTCTCGAGCAACTCTTTCGCTTCGAGATCCTTGACTACGGCTCTTCTTGCCTTGAAACGCTCCATGCCCGCATAGGCACCCGCAAGACTGTTGAGTGTTGCATCGGCGTCAATACATGAAGGCATTGACAGACCGTGACGAATACCAATTTCGTAGTCGTTAGGATCGTGTGCCGGTGTGACCTTCAGGCAACCAGTGCCAAACTCCCTGTCGACGTAGTCATCAGCAATAATCGGTATGCGTTGTCCGCCGAGTGGTACAACGACTTCTCGGCCGATCAGGTGCTTGTAGCGATCGTCGTCCGGGTGGACGGCAACGGCAACGTCGGCAAAGATGGTTTCAGGTCGAACCGTGGCAATAAGCATCGTACCAGAGCCATCGGCAAGGTGATAGCGAAGCGTATAGATCTGCTCCTTCACCTCCTTGAACACGACCTCTTCGTCGCTCAATGCACTCTGTGCTTCGGGCGACCAATTGATGATACGCTTGCCACGGTAGATCAAGCCTTCGTCAAACAAGGCAATGAACACATCGCGGACGGCGGCGCTAGCCGACTCGTCCATCGTAAACAAGGTCGTGCTCCAGTCACAGCTATTTCCAAGCATGTGGAGCTGTCGTAGGATGATATCACCGTACTTTTCTTTCCACTCCCACACCCTGTCAACAAATGCCTCGCGGCCAATGTCATGACGGGAGAGCCCTTCCGACTTGAGTTGTCGTTCTACCACTGTCTGCGTGGCAATACCAGCATGATCAAGTCCAGGGAGCCAGCGTGCCTCAGCCCCCTTCAATCGGTTCCACCGGATGTACAGATCCTGAAGCGTGTGGTTCAGAACGTGTCCGAAATGAAGGATGCCCGTCACATTGGGAGGGGGCATGAAAATGCTGTAAGGGGCTTTTGCAGAAGGATTGGAGGCGAAGAGGTTGGCCTGTTGCCATGCGGCATACCAGCGCTCGCGTGCCTCGGTAGGGTTGTATGTTGAAGGTAGAGCCATAAGCATCGAAAATACAACGATGTAGATGCACAGTGAACTCTGTCAAATTGTCTTCATCGGTCACCGAACTCTCGTATATTTGCAGGTCACATAATAGAGGGAACCTTGAATGCCGTTAGCACGTCTTAGCGGCGTTCAAGAGTTAGTCAAGTATCAAAGATTTCTAAAAACATTGGGAGGAATATGAGCAAGAAGCCCATGCGTGCACACTGGCTGCTAACCGCAGCAGTTGGCGCCGCCATGGTTCTCACCTCGTGCACCTGTATGATCAAGGAAGAGCAGCAAGCCATGATCAACCAGCTACGCACGGATGAGAAGCAACTGACGGCAGACATTGCCAAGGCAGAGACCAATAAGAGCAAGCTCCTAAGCGAGCTCAATGGTCGGCAAGCAGAAGTCCGCAAGTGCAACGAAAAGCGTGCATTTGCCCAGGAAAAGATGGCCAAGTGGCCTTCTGTATGGGGCGACTGGAACCCTAGTGAGCCTGCCGTTATGCCAACTCCACCACCATCATCCACCAAAAAGAAATAAGGAGAACAGCAATGAAGAATCTCTTGTTGATTGCTCTGTTTGGTGGACTTACACTATCCGCAACAGCGCAAGATCAAATTCCCCCACCACCAGAGTCCAAGCCAGACAAGGAGCTTACCTGTGAGGAAGCCGATGCTCGGATCCTGAAGTACAAGAATCAGAATGGTGTACTTCAGACGAACCTGGATGGACTTAAGGCAGACATCCTGAAGGCAGAAGGTGACTTGACCACTGCTGTTTCGGACCTGAAGAAGTGCAACGACGATATCTACAGTCTTATCGGTGCTAACGAAGCAAGCGTGAATGCATTCCGCGAAGCACTCGGCCGCATTGAAGGTCGTGTCCGCGAGATGCAGCGCCTGTCCAACGATCAGTTGGCCGATCGTAGAGCCGAAGTCGTACAACTCGACAACGACCTACGTCAACTAGCAACCCAGCCAATTGCCGTACTCCCAGAGTTCTTTGACAAGATTTCTGGCCTGGCAAGGGACATCAAGGGTCTGTACCGCGAGCACAGCCGTCCACCAGGATATACCGTTGGCACATGGGCCGACAACCGCGATTGTTTGTGGAACATCTCTGGTCGCACGGAGATCTACGGCGACCCACACCAGTGGCCAAAGATCTGGCAAGCCAATACCGACAAGATCAAGAACCCAGACGTTATCCAACCAGGATGGGTATTGAATATCCCCGCTCCAGGACCAAAGACCGATGAGGAGATGAAGGCCGAGCGTAGGTATTGGAGAAAGAAGAAGGCAGCGATGATGGAAGCACAGGCAGCCGCAGGTGAAACACCAGCTGCTCCAACGACAACAGCTGCTCCTTCGGAAACCGGCAAGTAAGGCCAACAACGCCGTTGACTAGTTGGTACTAGTCAATTGCTTGTGGCATACATAGAAACTAAAGACGACGGGCGTAGGTCATTGCGATCTACGCCCGTTTGATTTTCATACCTAGGGCATCGGCAGAAACTCGTACTTTCGTTCAAGTGTTCTCAGTAACGTCCACACGATGGTAAGACGCCATCTTTGACGATTGCCTTCAAACATCCGTACTGCATGCAAACAGTAGAAAAGAAACTTAAGATTAGCGACGTCGACCCCGTAGAGCTATTCGGCGCTCAGGAATCTCACCTTCAGCTTATTGAAAATGCCTTTGATACTACGGTCACCGTTCGCGGCGACACCGTCGTTCTCCGAGGCGCGCCAACTGAACTCAAGAAAATCGAACAGATTCTGCAGGAGCTTACCCGCACGTTGCAGCGCACGGGAAAGCTTACGGTTACCGACGTGTCGATGATTATTGACCTGATCAACGGCAACCGCGGCAATGCTAGTGCGTCAATGACTGGCGATGACTTGGATAGCGTCATCTATTGGGGAAAGCGTGAGGTTATCCGTGCACGGACACCCAAGCAGATGGAGTATTACAAGAAGGTGCAGAAGAACGACCTGGTGTTCTGCATTGGTCCGGCAGGCACTGGGAAGACCTTTCTTGCCGTTGCCATGGCCTTGAGTGCACTACGCGCAAACGAAGTCACCCGTATCATCCTCTCACGTCCGGCCGTTGAAGCTGGCGAGAGCCTAGGCTTCCTGCCAGGTGACATCAGCGAAAAGGTTGATCCCTACCTGCGTCCCCTACTCGATGCACTTTCCGATATGGTAAGTCCGGACAAACTCAAGAGCATGATCGAACGAAGGATCGTGGAGATTGTGCCGCTTGCATATATGCGTGGACGAACGCTCAACAACAGTTTCATCATTCTGGATGAAGCTCAGAATGCAACGCGGACACAGATGAAGATGTTCCTCACACGACTGGGTCAGCAAAGCAAGGCCATTGTTACCGGTGACGTTACGCAGGTTGACCTTGGACACCGTTCTGAATCTGGTCTGATGGACGTAGCTCGATTGTTTGGTGGCATAAGTGGCATTGAGTTCGTTGAGTTCGGCAAGGTCGATGTTGTGCGTCATCGCTTGGTAGCAGAGATCGTCAGTGCCTACGAACGCTTCGACGAGCAAGCACAACACAAGCACCAAGGCAAGCATTCAGATGGCAACGGTTCTAGTGCTGCAGACAACCATGTAGGCCAATAGCATCATGATCGAGCTGTTCGGTTTCCTGACCATTACGGTGATGGACATCGTAGATGTTCTGATCATCACGGTCTTGTTCTTTGTTGTCTATCGTACGCTTAGAGAAACAGTCGCTCTACAGATCATTGTCGTACTCATCATCCTCGCAGCGCTTGGCGTAGCCACCGAGGCAGCAAACCTCAAAACAGTCAACTGGGTCCTCCGGAGAATTGCCGACGTAGGCCTCATTGCCTTCGTAGTACTCTTCCAGCCAGAGCTTCGCAGACTGTTGTTGCTCATTACGCAGACACGTCTGTTTAGACTGTTCCTTCGGTCCAGCAATACAGAAACGATCGACGACGTGATTGCTGCTGCAAGAGAGATGAGCGCGAAGCATATCGGGGCACTGATCGTCTTTGCAAGGGCAGATCACATTCAGGTTACGGTTGAAACTGGCGTTGATCTGCAAGCCACGGTCAGCACCGAACTACTCGTATCAATCTTCAATCCGCGGAGTCCACTTCACGATGGCGCCGTTGTCATTGACAACCGAACCATTGCAGCGGCCAGATGTGTGTTGCCTCTGAGCAACGAACAGCGCGTTGGTACACGGGCGTTAGGTACCCGACACCGTGCCGGACTTGGAATAACGGAACAGGCTGACGCAGTCTGCTTGATTGTTAGCGAAGAGACGGGTGGCATCAGTATTGCCTATCAAGGGGAGCTTACCATGGATATTCCACCTGACCAATTGCAAAGTAGACTACTCGAAAGTATCGGTGCTATTACCAGCGCCTAATAAGGAACCATGATCAAGCATCGCACACATACTCCATTTGATGCAAAGCGTCAAGCACTCATTTCACAACTCAAACAACGAGGAATAATCGATCAGGAAGTACTCCGAGCAATGTCGGAGATTCCTCGTGAGAAGTTCGTTCAACCGAGCCTGCAATCACAGGCATACGAGGATAGTGCACTGCCAATTGACGAGCGTCAGACCATCTCTCAGCCGTTCACCGTTGCTTTCATGACGCAGGCCTTGCACATCCAACCCGGTATGAAGGTGCTTGAAATTGGTACCGGCAGTGGCTATCAAGCAGCCGTGTTGGCAGAGATGGGAGCCGACGTCGTGAGTATTGAACGTCACCCAAAACTCTCGATGCAAGCACGTGAAAAGCTCAACGCCATGGGGTATCAGGTTACGTGTAGGGTTGGCGACGGAACCATTGGATACCAAGGAGGAGCACCTTACGATGCCATCATTGTTACTGCCGGCGCACCTGATGTGCCGGAGCCACTAGCACGACAATTGAAGATTGGCGGACGCCTAGCAGTGCCTGTTGGCAGTGCCAAGCGTCAGAATCTGTTTATCGTTACCCGCCATGCCGAAGAGCAGTGGCAAGCAACGGATCTTGGATCGTTTGCATTTGTTCCTCTTATCGGCGTCGAGGGCTGGGAAGAAGATGTCCGCTGACCGTCTGCGTGTTATTGTCATTGCCGGACCTACAGCCGTCGGTAAAACAGCCCTTTCACTTGAACTAGCGAACCACCTCCCGCTCGAGATCGTCTGTGCCGACTCACGTCAGGTGTACACGATGATGGACATAGGCACTGCAAAGCCAACCAAGGCAGAGATGGCAAGGTGTCGGCATCACCTGTTTGATGTGTACCACCCCAGTGTTACGTACAATGCCGGTAAGTATGCCGAAGATGTCCGCAGAACACTTTCCAACAAGTTGGGTACCTTCGTACTCGTTGGTGGTTCTGGCTTGTACATCAATGCTGCATTGGATGGGTTTTCGGTAGACGTAGCGGAGACGGACGAGAACATACGTTTGCGGATACGGGAGTTCTACCGGACGCATGGTCGCGAGGCACTCTATCAGTGGCTTGTGGATGTAGATCCTGTGGCGGCTGAACGGTATGCCGACAAGAACCCAAGACGGATTCAGAGGGCCCTTGAGTACTATGTGCAGCATGGCGTACCATTCTCGTCAACCTGGGCCAAGGCTCAAACTCCGCTTGAAGCGGAGGTACATCGATTTGTTGTAGACATGGACAGAGAAGAGTTAAACGTGAGAATAGAAGAACGATGTGCGGCAATGTGGAATGAAGGTCTGTTGGAGGAAACACAGGCAATCCTTGCCGATGGCGTTGCGCCTGAGGCACAGAGTTTGCGTACGGTGGGATACACGCAGGCTCTCGGCGCTCTTGGATATGGAACCCCACTGTCGATGTCCGAAGCACAGGAGCAACACGTAGTTGCGACAAAGCAGTACGTGAAGAGGCAGCGCACATGGTTCAGGAAGGATCCTCGCTTCCAACAGGTTACTCCGTCGAATGCACTCGACGCAATCATGCGGTCGCTTGCAGTACTCTTGATGTTCCTGGTGGGCGTTGCCGCTGGATCTGCAAAACAAGGCGTCGACACTGCAGCACTGAAGAGTCCACGCTCACCGATTATCTCACAGTATGACTCGGTTCAGGCAGTGGCCCGACTTGCTGGAAGAATTGACGAACTTCTGCGAAGTAAGGCCTATCGTAGTGCTAGCGTGAGTTGCAGGGTGTGGAATATGTCACGTAACAAGCTTGTGTATGATTTGGCTGGCGACCTCTGCCTTACGCCAGCTAGCACAACCAAGTTGTTCAGCACTGCAGCAGCATTTCACGCCTTAGGCGAAAAGGGCGCACTCACGACCGAGGTACGTGCAACGGGAAGAATTCTCAACGACGGTTCGCTGGAGGGCGACCTCTACCTCGTTGGGATGGGCGATGCAATGCTTTCGGTGAATGATCTTGAGCGCATGGCCGACGAGTTGTACAGAATGGGCATCAGAAGAGTGCGTGGTTCCATTTATGGCGATGGATCATTCTTTGATAACATCGGAAATCGAGCTGTGTACAGCGGCGATAACGAAGAAGTCCAACCATTGCCAGCCGTACGAGCTCTGAGCGTGAATGAAAGTAGTTTCTCAGTGATCGTGTCCGCAACCCGTGCTGGTCGAGTATCGGCTCAGACGATACCAGCCTGCGAGTCCGTTGTCATCAATCTCGTTTCGTCAGCCCCCTCACCGAAACGAAGAAGGAGAGGTCGTTCACGTTGCACCGTAAGCTCGACGTACTCTGCAAAGGATAATGTCCAGTACATAACCGTTGCAGGATCGCCAGGCGCAAATCGTACACGGTCGTTCTCCGTCCCTATGGCAGAGCCATCGTTAATGTGTGCCGGCATTTTTGCCAGCCGACTTCGGGCGGGTGGAATCAGTGTTGACGGTAAGGTAGGCACTCGACGTTATGCTGCCGAGAGCAGGGTTCTTGTCAAGACAAGCAGGTCGTTAACTGAGTTTTGTAGCGTTGTAAACAAACGCAGCCACAACTACTTTGCTGAGCAGATATTCAAAGTCGTTGGTGGACAGTACGGTGGTCGTACGAATACCGCTGCTACGGCTAAAGAGGAGATTCTGGCGACATTGGACTCATTAAAGGTGCCACGACGGGGAGCGGTGTTCAATGACGGAAGCGGATTGAGCCGACGTAACCGAGTGTGCGCTGCTACACAGGTCGACCTGTTACGAGCTATTAACAATCGGTCGTATGGCGATGAATTCCGTTCTACACTGGCAATTGCAGCTGTTGATGGAACAATCCGTGGTCGGATGCACAACTCCCCTGCTGCAGGTAATGTTCACGCAAAGACCGGAACACTACGGAACGTGAGTGCTCTCTCGGGGTACGTGACAACGCTGGATGGCGAGCAGTGGTGCTTCTCGGTCATCAGCAATGGTCCTAGTCCGCGTACCTACAAATCGATTGAGAATCAGGTTGCCATTGCCTTGGCTGGCTTTTCCTATAGCGGTAAGCAGTGGACTCCTACCGCAAGTACAGCTGTAAAATCTGCTACGGATACGAGCAATGATGATGAGTTTGAAAACATCAGCGACGATACCGACAAGGATATTCTTGACACGCTACTCTTGTTGAAACATCCCAAGGATGTACCGAGTAGTGATCAACGCAAGCAGAAGCCCAAAAAGGTCGGCGAGTAAGTCCAGGCCGCTTGCTTCCCTGCCTGGCGTAAGCATCTGAACAACCTCGATTGAAAGGCCATATACCGCGCCAACAGTTACGGTAGACAACCGCAACGATATACTTGTTGTCCACGGTCTACTTCCTGCTGCTGCACATTGATACAGAATGCCAAAGGCCAAAAAGGCGATGGCATGGAGCAGTTTGTCCGACCAGAATCGTGCAAAGTCTGGTAGCTCTGCTGGTGGAATTGAGCTCCCCCAACTAACCAGAGCCATAAACGAGAGTACTGGCAGTGCTGAAGCAATGCGTTGCGAACGTTCAACTGTCCAGCGTTGATCCGAGCTCACGGATAATGTCTCCAGCTGTGATACTTTCCTTTGCCTTGCTCCTGGCAAGTCGGTCTGCAGCCAAACCATGCACAAATGCGCCTAATGCCGCTGCGTCGAGGAGTGGTAGTCGTTGTGCCACGAAGGCGGCAATGATACCACTCAATACGTCGCCACTTCCTGCCTTGGCTAAGGCTGGATTACCTGAGGTACTGTAATACGTCCGCATTCCATTTGTTGTCGTGGGTGGTATGCACTTGAGATGAACAATGCAACTCAACATCTGCGCTGCTGTTACTGCCGATGAAGGGACATCAGCAGGCATGACATCTAGTCCACGGAGTTCAAGCAATCTGGCGAACTCGCCAGGGTGTGGCGTGACGATAACATTGTGCAGCGATCGTGAAAGTGATTCAAGAGCACGCAAGCCATCGGCATCGACCACGGCGGGCGTGGAGGGAAACGCTTCGAGTAGCTCACGGAGTATGGCAATACGTGAAGATTCAGTGCCGAACCCTGGTCCTAATAGAACCACTGATGCTCGCCTGGCCAGCGTGTGCAATTGGTCGAATCCAGCCGTCATCACTTCGCGTGGTAGCAGTGGATGAACGGCGTCGGTCACCAACGTTACCAGGCCAGCTCCAGCCCTTAATGCAGCTTCGGAGGCCAGGCAGGCAGCACCACGCATGGATGAACTTCCAGCAACCACAACCACATGTCCATAGGTGTACTTGTGAGAGTTCAAGGCTCGTTCAGGAAGCATCCAGCGGATATCGTCCCTCTCGAGCACATACTCCGATGCCCAAGTCATGGCCATCCCGTCTGGTGCACCAATCGAGGCAATGCCGACGTGACCGCAAAGGCGTCGACCATTGGCACCCAGCATGCCTGGTTTCCATGCTTCCATCGTGATGGTCTCGGTGGCACGTATGGCGTGTGGGTGACATGCTCCGGACGCTGCATCGAGTCCGGTTGGTACGTCAACAGCCACAACTAATGCATCATGTGCATTGATGATCTCAGCCCAACTGGCAACAGGCTCACGCAACTCTGCCGAACCACCAACACCAACCAAGGCATCCACGATCACGTCAGCATCAATGGACGGGAGGTGCTCCGGTGATGTAATCGGAAGTCCCATCTGCACGACGGCATCGTAGTTGGCTGCTGTCTCGGGACTCATGGCATCGCGTTGTGGTATGCCGACAATGACTACGTCCTTGCTATCCGAAAGCATTCTGGCAATGGCGTATCCATCACCTCCATTGTTACCATTGCCACAGGCAACAACAACCCTGGTAGCGTGATCAAGTAGCCTGCTCTGCTTGATCACATTCGCGGCAGCAGTTTCCATGAGCGTCGATGCAGGTATCCCCTGCCGAATACACTCAGCGTCAAGCTTGCGGATATCATCTACGGTGAGAACTGGTTGCACGATGTAAAACTACAACCACGACTACTCCATTATGCAGAGGATGTGTTCTGTTGTACTTTGCAGCGATGGTGCGATTGTTCTTCTTGATACTCTGTGTGTTTACCGTCTCGTGTGGCGGTCTAGACCCGGAAAGCCTTCCTCAAACTGCAACGGTTTCGGGGACGGTAGTCATTGTGGGCGGACGTACCGCTTGGCCTGACAGCGTACTAGAAATGCGTGTGGTACTATTCGATCAAAAGCCTTCGGCACCAGACTCGGTCATCGCTGCCATTGTAGGTAACAAGGCAGCCTATACCGACACTCTTCCTCGATTCGTTGATAGTTGCACCTATTCCATCGCAATTTCCAAGCCCCCTCACACCTTCACCTATGCCGTGGTTGCAGGGCGTACCGGACCGAACCTCCTGAAGGACTGGACCATGCTTGCACTGCATACAGAAGAGAGTACTCCATCGGTTCCAGCAACCGTGGTTGTAATGGAAGGGGCTCAGGTAGTCGTGGACTTCAACGTTGATTTCGCTCATTTGCCCGAGCAGCCATTCCAATGACCATGCTGCACCATTCGGTTATCATGAAGCTCAGCATCCGTACGATGGTGGTTGTTGCGCTGTTCTGTTGTGTTGCTGCGACCGTGAAGCTTGTGGCTTCTGACGTGCGTGGTCTGATCACCGATAGGAAATCGGGTGATCCAGTAAGTGGCGTGACAGTGAGACTGGCCACTACGAGACTCGGTGCTGTTTCTGATAGCGCTGGTCGGTTTGTCATCAAGAACGTCCCTAAAGGAACGCATACCATTGAGTTCAACCGCATCGGGTATCGTCCAACGAAAATTGTTGCCACCATCAGACTAGATCAGGAAGATGTTGTGTGCACCCTGTTGCCAACGGACCTGCAGGTGCAGGACGTCATTGTCTCGGCTAACAGGCGCGTGCAGGCCGTACAGGACGTTCCGATCAGCGTGAGTACCGTTAGTGCAGTCGACCTCGATCAAAGAAACATTACCCGGCTGGATGATGCTCTTCGATATGTCAGCGGCGTTACCGTTGTCAAGGATCAAGTGAACATCCGAGGCAGTAGTGGCTTTGCCCTTGGTGTTGGCAATAGAGCAATGGTGCTGATTGATGGGTTTCCGTTGATGTCTGGTGATAATGGCGATATCAAGTTTGACGTATTACCCGTAACCGACATTGAACACATCGAGGTGATCAAGGGGGCAGGCAGTGCACTCTACGGAACTGGTGCCTTGGGTGGTGTTGTCTCTCTGTTTACAAAGAAGGTTACCGACCAAGCCGACATGTCGGCTCGTGTTTACCTTGGTGGCTATACGCTTCCTCGGTATGCTTCGTGGAGATACTCCGAATCCATACCGATTCAGGGCGGTGCCGATGTTCGTTATGCCAAACGCTTTGGTGATGTTACCATCAGTGCCAGCGCTGGAATCCGAACGGATCAGAGTTATCGTGACTTCGATGCATCTACCCGTGGCGTACTCTTTGCAAAGGGAACCTGGCACATGAGCGATGTCTCTCAGCTTACCCTGTTCGGACTGTATGCCCTACACGTTGGTGAGAATTTTTTGTATTGGCAAGACTTGCAGCATGCCACGCGTCCACCAACAAGCCAGGATCCCGATCAGATGCTTCAAAGCGAGAAAGCTGCATCTGCCCTTGAATGGCAGTGGATTGCGGACAACCACACGTCCGTCATCGTGCGTACGGGACTGTTCAGAACCCACTTCGAAAACACGCTCAACAACGTTACGCTCGACAGCAATACAAGCACTGCCTATGCTTGGAATACTGACGTAATGGTCACCTCCTCACTCTCCAATGCTTTTACACTTACAGCCGGGATGAATGGCAGAGTGAATTCCGTATCGGCAGATATCTATGGAAGTCAGCTTCAGACAATCGGCTCCTTGTTTGCGCAAGGTGAGTATGCATTTCCAAGCGGACCAATTGTCACTGCCGGACTTAGAGTAGATCACGAAAAAACAGCATCGCTTTCTCCTCACCTTGAGTACAGTCCCAAGCTCGGGATGTCTTGGGCATTATCACCAACAACAACCGTCCGTGCCAGTGTTGGACGAGGGTTTCGTGCCCCTGCCATTGCCGAGCGGTATGCAAAGATTCGTTATGGTCCATTTCAGGTTAGGCCCAACCCTGATCTGCTGGCAGAAAGTTCATGGTCGTACGAGGCCGGCATTCATTGGACGCCAGCCGATGTTGCGATACCGATCGACCTCGACCTAGCGGTATTCAACAATGAACTGTTTAATCTGATTGAGCCCCGTTTCGACGTCAACGATCCCAACGTACCCATTGTCTTCCTTAACATCACACGGGCACGCATCATTGGAACGGAGCTCACGGTTAAGTCTGCCCTATCCAAAGCCCTCATGTTCGAGAGTGGACTAACGCTCATGCTGCCTCGTGACCTTGTACTCAACCAGACGCTGAAGTATCGCAACAATGTGTTGTGGTATTCACGATGCATCGTCAAACCGGTCGACCCGCTTTCCTTGCAGGTTGAGTATCGCTTTCAGAACAGAGTCGAGAATATCGACAACAGTCTTGAAGCCTTCATTCCTGATGCCGACCAGCGTGTACCCTCGCACGTTGTTGATGTGCGTGCTTTCTGGACGTTTTCGACTCAGTCAGGTGCTGCTCTACAGCTTGGCATTATTGCCAAGAATGTGTTGGACTACTATTACACCGAGGCCGTTGCAAACCTTAGTCCTACACGCAGCATTGCACTACAGATAGAATATCGGTAAGGGGCTTAGTAGCGTTCGAGTGTAAAGTGTTCGCCAAGGTAGTGCTTGCGAACATCCGGATTTGAGGCCACCTCTTCAGCCGTACCACTGGTGAACATCGTACCATCGATCAAGATGTATGCTCGATCGGTTATCGACAAGGTTTCGTGCACATTGTGGTCGGTAATCAACACGCCTAGCCCTCTATCCTTCAGCTTCTTCACGATGGTCATGATATCCTCGACTGCCAACGGATCTATCCCGGCAAATGGTTCATCCAAAAGGATAAACTGAGGATCGGTGGCAAGTGCCCGCGCAATTTCACAGCGTCGTCGCTCGCCCCCTGACAGCATATACCCTTTGCTGTTGCGAATGTGCGTAAGACCAAATTCTTCGAGGAGCATGTCGCGCTTCTCGCGTCGCGCCGTACCCGACATTGACCGCAGCTGGAGGACGGCCATCAGGTTTTGAGCGACGGACAGTTGACGAAAAATGCTCGGCTCTTGTGGCAAATACGCAATCCCTTTTCGTGCACGCTTGTACATGGCCAACTTGGTGATCGCCGAGTCACCGAGCGTCACGACGCCACTATCGGGCCTAACCATTCCCACAATCATGTAGAAGGTCGTGGTCTTGCCTGCACCATTAGGACCGAGCAGACCTACCACCTCGCCGGCTTCTACTTGTATGCTGCTTTGCTTCACAACAACACGTTTACCGTAGGTCTTGCGAAGACTATCAGCTCTGAGGATTGGTCTTGACGTCAATTTCTAACACCTTGTTTAGGGGGCTTGCGGAGCGTGAGTTTGAGGTCCTTTGTGGCCGATCCACGTTCGACGGTGACGGTGAGAACCTGCCCAACCTCACCATCGAGTATTGCAACATTAAGGTCGTCCATCCTTAGTACCTTCTCACCATCTATTGCAACAATAACATCTCCGGGTTCGAAACCTGCGTTGTCGGCCGGACTGTCGCCAGAAACGCGGGTAACGAGAATTCCATCGTCACGCGTAATGCCATAGTACTGAGCTGATTCTTCGTCGAGTGGTACGATTTTGATTCCTGTCCAGAATCCACGATCAATCTCGCCGCGTTGCTTGAGTTTGTCAACAATGGATCGAACACGATTCACGGGTATGGCAAAACCAATGCCGATACTGCCTGCGCCACGGTTGTTCTGTGAGGTAGAATAGATCACGGTATTCATGCCAATCACCTCGCCGTCGGCGTTGACGAGCGGACCACCCGAATTGCCAGAAGAAATTGCCGCGTCAGTTTGAAGCATGTCGCGGTATACCCGCGACTCGCCTGTTTCGTCGGGCTGTGTGAAACTGACCCCTACATTGCTGATTACACCCACGGTCACCGTTGGCTTGGCATTGATGTCGAACAATCCGAAAGGATTCCCGAATGCGATAGCCCATTCACCAACACGAACGTGCTCGCTGTTGGCCAGCTTCAGGAATGGAAGCCCCTTGGCCTCGATCTTTAACAGGGCGACATCAGTTACCATGTCATGCCCGATGACCTTGGCATTGTGCTTTGAACCATCCGTCATCGTAACCACGACCTTCGATGCATTGCCAGCTACGTGGTCATTGGTCAGGATGTAGCCATCTTCAGAAATGATGAAACCTGACCCCACCCCTTTTACTTCGTATTGCTGACGGTAACTGCGCCGTCCAAAGTAACGTTCAAAGAACGGATCGTCGAAGAATGAATAAGGGTTGCGGTATACCTGCTCTCGGATTTCCGTGACGTTAATGCCAACGATCGCCGGTGAACACTTGTCAACAGCCGTAGTTATCGCATTGGAACGTGACGTGCTTATACCATCGTCCCTACGCTCGGAAACGGTGTACACTGGCTTGTACTCCTTAGTACAAGCCACGAGCGGTGTAAACAACGAGAGAAGTACTGCTAGACGGAAGAATCGGGACATTTCGCATGTACGTGAGTGATACAACGTAGTGGCCGACAAGTCCATGCACGGTCGGCGCAGGCAACTGACGAGTAAGGAGGCAAACTAGTACCCGGTTGCGTCACACAAAAGGCAGCGACCGTGTTTATGTGAACAGGTTAGACAATACTAGGTCATGTTCACTACGCTTCGACATACTCATCCACTAAACGCACAAAGATGCTTGAACTGACAATCTGTAGTTTGCATGATGCTCGTTTCTGTTGCAGTCGGACTACCACGACTACCTGTCCTTACCTATTCCACCAGTCAGCCCGTCCAACCTGGCTGCAGGGTACTCGTGCCGATAGGCAAGCGGGTAGTTACGGGTATGGTGACCTCCAATACCGGCACGCAGCAAGATGGGGTGCGCGACATTCTCGAGGTGCTTGATGATACACCCTCGATGGCACCTAACATCCTTGAGCTTACCAGGCGCCTCGCTGAGTACTACATGTGTTCGTGGGGTGAAGCCATCATGGCTGCATTGCCAAGTGGGCTCACCCCAGCGAGCACCGTGCGTGTTGAACTCAATCGCTGGATTTCTGATGACGAGCTATCAGCCATTCACCGACGTTCTCCGCGACGGGCCGCACTGCTGACCTTGCTTCGCGAGCATTCGACCGATCTGTCCGTGGCCTATCTCCAACAACAGCTTCAACACCGTTCCGTGACAGATCAACTTGACGCTCTTCAGCGTTCAGGTCTGATTACGATAAGAACATCGGTCGAACAGCAAGTAGATGCCTCGACCGTCAAGGCCTATGATCTGGCTGACTACCTGAAGGAGTCGGATGACGCCCTGAAGACCGTGCTGAACGATCTGGACAAGCGTGCACCAAAACAGAGCATGGCCTTGGCACATCTGTACCTGGCGTATAAACGCGGTGAGGGACCAATACCTGCATCGCGACTACTTTCCGAAGCTCAAGTTTCGGCTGCCGTCGCCGATACGCTTGTGGGTAAGGGGCTTGTTACTACGCACCGTTTGATCAAGAAACAGTCGTTCGATCACACTAGCCTAGCCTGGCGCAACGAAGCAGAACTAACGTTAACGACCGAACAGCAGCGGGCCGTTGATGCAGTCGACCTTACAAAGTATGGCGCCTACTTACTTGAAGGCGTCACGGGCAGCGGGAAGACGCTGGTCTATATGCGATTGTTCGAAAGGGTCAGACAAGCAGGAAAAACGTGTCTGTTGCTTGTACCGGAGATTGCATTAACACCACAACTCATTGATCGCTTCGAAAATGTGTTTCCAGGTCAGATCGCTCAACTTCATTCGCGTCAGGGTATGCGCGAGCGAGTTACAACCTGGCAGAACATCGCCAATGGTACCTTGCCTATCGTCATCGGAGCCCGCAGCAGCGTATTCGCACCATTACC